>JBGTXC010000291.1:0-2499 GCA_041937835.1 Alteromonadaceae bacterium
TGTTTGTTGGTCAGCCCTTTCATACGTACAAAGCGGGCAAAACAACGTGCACCGTTGCCACATTGCTCTACTTCGTTGCCATCGGCATTAAAAATACGGTAATGAAAATCTAAATCAGGTGAGTAAGGTGCTTCGACCATTAAAAGTTGGTCAAAGCCAATGCCAAAGTTGCGATCGGCTAACTTGCGGATTTGTTCACGCGATAAAAATACATTTTGGGTTACGTTGTCTATCACAACAAAATCGTTTCCTAACCCATGCATTTTAGAAAAATTAACTAACATGTCCGCCTTGTCTTATTTTTGTTGCTGTATTTAATCTACCACTAGGCTGGCAATTCCCCAAACCTAACCTTTTGCTGGCTCAAATAGGGCTTCACCACGCCATAAGTCGTCATAGGTTTGGCGCTTACGAATTGCTTGATGCGTTTTGCCATCCACTAATACCTCGGCCACTTGTGGGCGCGAGTTGTAATTAGAGCTCATGGTAAAGCCGTAGGCACCTGCTGAGCGTACCGCTAATAAGTCGCCTTGCTCTATGTTTAATTCGCGACCTTTACCAAGCCAATCGCCGGTTTCGCAGACTGGGCCAACCACGTCATAGGTGGTGGTGTCGCCCTCTCTGGGGGTGACGGGCACAATATTTTGCCAAGCATTATAAAGGCTCGGGCGGAGTAGGTCGTTCATACCGGCATCCACTATGGCAAAGTGTTTATCATCACCATGCTTTAAAAAAGCCACCTCGGTAATAAGAACACCGGCATTGGCCATAATGGCGCGACCTGGTTCAAAAATAAGGCTTACATCTGGCAGGCTTTGCATGCGCTCTATAATGGCACTGATGTAAGTGCTTGGATGCGGTGGTGCTTCTGCTTGATATGGCACACCTAGGCCGCCGCCCACATCTATGTGTTTTAGTTTGATGCCTTGGCTTCGCAAGTTATTAACAAGGGCAATGATTTTATCTAAGGCATCAATGAAAGGGGCGACTTCAGTAAGCTGTGACCCAATATGAAAATCCACCCCAATCACGTTTAAGTGGCTAAGCTGGTGGGCATGCTGAAAAGCAGACTCGGCATGACTGATGGCAATGCCGAACTTATTTTCTTTAAGGCCCGTTGAAATATACGGGTGGGTTTTAGCGTCAATGTCTGGGTTGATTCTCAGAGACACAGGGGCGATGACACCCAGGGACTGCGCCACCTGATTAATCCGCTCAAGCTCAGGTAATGACTCCACATTAAAGCATTTAATGCCAGCGTTGAGTGCCTCTGCAATTTCGGTATGACTTTTTGCCACCCCAGAAAACACCACTTTGGCAGGATCGCCACCGGCTTTTAATACTCTTGCTAACTCACCGCCTGAGACAATATCAAAACCACTGCCAAGGGCTGCAAGCAGTTGTAAAATGGCTAGGTTGGAATTAGCTTTCACCGCATAGCACACTAGATGAGGGTGGCTTTGTGCAGCATCACTGAATGCTAAATAGTGACGCTTAAAGGTTTGGTATGAGTACACATAACACGGCGTGCCATAGGTTTTTGCAAGCTCTGTGAGCGATACATCCTCAGCAAACAAGGTACCTTTCTGGTAGTTAAAGTAATCCATTAGTTAATCTCGTCTTGCTGCTTAGGATTAACGGGAGCACCATTACTTCTCACTTCTTCTTCAGGCAAATAGAGCTTGCCTTGTTGGCCACAGCCAGCGAGAAAACAGGCACATAAGAGTAAACTTACGCATGCATAACGGCGGGAAACGAATTTAGTCATCTTACTCAAAACTATTTACTGAGAATCTAGGCACTTTATAATCGCAGATTATCAAAATTCTGCTAAAAAGTAGCCTGCAATCACAGCATTATTCATGCCTTTCTATTCTGCTATGGTACTTTTTGCACTGAGCAAGGCCATGATCGTGCTTTGGTTATGAGGACATAAAGATGACAGACAATGAATACCATCAGTTGGTGGACGCCTTATTACTAACAATTGAACAGCAAATTGACGAAGAGTTAGATAACGGCGAACTGGATATCGACTACGAATCACAAAGCGGCGTGCTAGAAGTGATCTTCCCAGATAACTCTAAGATAGTGCTCAACAAGCAAGAGCCACTGCAACAGTTATGGGTTGCCACTAAATTTAACGGCCACCACTTTGAATACCGTGATGGCCTATGGATTGATAACCGCTCGGGCGTAGAGTTTTGGGACTTTATTAATAAAGCGGCGACCCGCCAAGCAAATGCCACCATCAACTGGACAAAACCAGAGTAAAAGGAATTCATGATGTTAGATGCAGTAGTGGTAAAGCCTCAAGCCACGCATAAAAGTACGGTAATTTGGTTGCACGGCCTTGGCGGCCATACGATGCTGATTCCGGCTTGGGAGCCTGTTGCGCTTGAAAAAGCCGGGGAAGCAGCGGTGGATAAGCAGACGGCAGTATTCAGCGGAACGGATTCGAGACATACGCGCATAAAAGAACATCTGCCGAACGCTTCC
>JBGTXC010000292.1:0-2453 GCA_041937835.1 Alteromonadaceae bacterium
GTGGTGACAGACGGTGAGCGTATTTTAGGCCTTGGCGACCAAGGCATTGGTGGCATGGGGATCCCTATTGGTAAATTGTCATTGTACACGGCGTGTGGTGGCATTAGCCCAGCTTACACCTTACCTGTGATGCTTGACGTAGGTACCAATAACGAAAAGCTATTAAACGATCCTATGTACATGGGTGCCCGCCATAAACGCATTAGCCAAGAAGAGTATGATGAATTTTTAGATCTCTTCATAAAAGCGGTTAAACGTCGCTGGCCGAGTGTGATGCTGCAATTTGAAGATTTTGCTCAGCCTAATGCGATGCCGTTATTAAAGCGCTACCGTAACGAAATCTGTAGTTTTAACGATGACATTCAAGGGACCGCAGCAGTAACAGTGGGCTCACTTCTTGCTGCGTGCCGAGTTAAAAAGCAAGCGTTAAAAGATCAAAAAGTCGTGTTTGTGGGCGCAGGCTCAGCAGGCTGCGGTATTGCAGAGCAGATCATCAGTCAAATGGTAGCAGAAGGTGCAAGCCCAGAAGCTGCGCGCAGCCAAATCTTTATGGTTGACCGTTTTGGTTTATTGTCTGAAGGCATGACCGGTCTGCGTGATTTCCAAGAAGCTTTGGTGCAATCAAACGAGAGCCTGAAGGATTGGAACTACAGTGGCGATTACCCAAGCTTATTGGATGTGATGCACTGTGCCAAACCAGATATTCTCATTGGTGTATCAGGCCAACCTGGGCTTTTCACTGAACAAGTGATCCGCACTATGGCAGAGCATCAAGCACAGCCAATTATTTTCCCGCTCTCTAACCCATCTAAACAGGTGGAAGCACACCCTCAAGATGTGATTGCGTGGACTGAAGGGCGCGCCATTGTGGCAACGGGTTCACCGTTTGGTGAGGTCAGCTTTGATGGTGCGGTTTATCCTATCCCTCAGTGTAACAACAGCTATATTTTCCCAGGCATTGGTTTAGGTGCGATTGCGGTTAAATCGTCACGTATTACCGATGAAATGCTAATGGTTGCCAGTGAGACATTAGCTGATGCGTCACCACTTGCAAATACTGGACAAGGTGCATTATTACCGCCTTTAACTGGCATTGAGCAGCTAAGTAAAGACATTGCTTTTGCAGTGGCTAAAAAGGCCATTGAGCAAGGTCTTGCCCTTGAGCGCTCTGATGACGAAATTCGTCAAGCTATTAATAAAGATTATTGGTTGCCAGAATACCGCAATTATAAGCGTGTAAGCATCTAACGTGTCGTAGTTTAAAAGCCTGCATTTGCAGGCTTTTTTGTTTGATTCATATCAAAAGGAGAAAACGATGAAGCAAAGTTGTGTATTGTTTCTACTTATTATCAGTGCTTTTAGTTTTGCCAATACCCCAACTGCGGCGCACATAACAGTAACAGGGCATGCCAGTAAAACATTTACGCCTGAGCGCGCAGAGGTGTTTTTCTCACTTAGGCAAGAAGCCAGTACCAGTCAAAATGCTGTCGCTAACATCAAAGCGAAATATGGCACTGTATTGACGCAATTAACACGACTTGGGTTAAGTGAAAAGCACATACACGCACCGGATATTAAGCTTCATCCGCACTACCACTACGATGATAACCGTAACCCTAAACTCAAAGGCATGCAGGCAGTGCGAGACATCAAGGTAACGCTCACTGATCTTAAAACATTAAACTCATTGGTGGATGCGCTAAGTCATATTGCGGGGCTCCAAATCACCCGTACTCAATATGACGTGAATGAAAGAGATACCAAGTTAAAAGCGCTTTTACAAAAGGCCATACAGGATGCCAAAGACAAAGCTAAGGCATATGCAGAAGGCTTTGATGTCACCTTAGGGCCATTATATTTCACCGGAAAAGTGCACAGTCAGAATATGCCTATGCACTCGATGCGAACAATGGCTGAAAGTCAGAGTCACGGTTTTCAACATCAAGACATCGTGTTATCACAAAGCGTGAATGCCACATTTTTAATCGCACAGGATTAAAGCAACAAACGGCCTCATTCTTCCTATACTGAGTGCAAGCAATAGAAGGAAGTGAAACATGCGTTTATTACATTGGTTACTGCCTTTAGCAATGATCACCTCAAGCGTTTTTGCCGAGGAAGAGGAGGCAAAGCCCGAGCCGTTAGATCCCGCCTATGAAGGTACCTTTAATCTGGTTCTGATGAATTACGGCTCGCACTTACTCGCGTATGTAATGCACCAAGACACACCGCCACATGATTTACAGTTGGCTTATAAAATCTCCACGGATAGCCATGTAACGTTTTTCATCAGGGATGCAGACTTTGTGACGGCCACCACAGCGCAGTTTAATATTCAGCGCATTTACACAAAAGATATCTCTTTTGAATCTCCAAACGCACCAGCAATCTTCACCAAAGAGTGGAAGCCTGAAATTAAGTTAGACATCGACACTAGCACGAACAAGCTGGAA
>JBGTXC010000293.1:0-2435 GCA_041937835.1 Alteromonadaceae bacterium
CTGTGCCAGAAACGCAAAAGATTGCGCGTCTTAGCGCTGAACATAAACGCTTAGCAGATAAGCTCTATGCACACGTGCAAACACGCTTTATTCACCCTAAGTGTAAGCAACTCGCCCCCACTGACGCGTTTTTTACACGAGAGCACACTGCGTATCACTCTCTTGAAGAGCGCCTTTCTGAGGTGGTTTTAAGGCAGCAAGACTTAATCGCCCTTGGTAAGGCAACGCTTAAAGCACTCACGACCTCTGAGCTTAGAACTGCCCTTGCTGATGTGGTTGCCGGGTTAATGCTATGCCTAGATGCCATTAAGCGCTTTAAAGGCACTCAAGCGCACCGTGCAAAGATTACATCTGAGTAAGTAATAGTTTCATAATGCGCTGATAAAACCAGCATTCAGAAATATGCAAAAGCGTTTATTTTCAACAAGTTAAAAATTGGCATGCATCTCGCTATTAGTTATTCGACACGTGCTTAAACGCACACTCTTTTAAGGGGCCTAGTTTTTAATTAATGCATTTTGTAGTCAGGTTCCCATAGCACAGCCAGAAAAGGAGAAGAACATGAAGACATTCATCAAAACTTTATCCGCCATTGCTGTAGCAACCAGCTTGGGGTTCAGTGCACCGAGTAATGCCAACGATTGGAAAGACCAAAGCCGCGATGCGTGGTTAGATGGTAAAGCCGAAACCGTATTACTGATGAACACCAATTTAAACTCATTCGACATCAACACAGACGTGCGTAAGGGCGTAGTAACCTTAACCGGCCATGTTGAAAACGACGTTGAGCGCGACTTAGCCGAAGAGCTTATTGAAACCTTAGATGGTGTTAAAGATGTAGAGAATAAGCTCACGGTAATGAACAAAGACAAAACCCGCACTTTAGGCAACGCCATGATGGACGCTAAAGTTGCGACGGTACTGGAAACACGTTATTTGTTTGAGCCTGAAGTGAGTGCCACTGACATCGACATTGAAGCAGAAGACGGTGTAGTGACCTTGCGCGGTATGGTATCGACTGACGCGGAGCACGATTTAGCCATCGCCATTGCTAAAAATACCGATGACGTAAAACGTGTGATAGATGAGCTAGAAGTCGCTGACGAATAGCCTTAATCAAAAAGCCCGCAATGCGGGCTTTTTCTTTGTCTAAATACGTTTTAAAAAGTTAGCTTTGCTCTTCACGTAAAAACACAGGTTCATTGGCTTTTTTAGTGGCCTCTTCACTGTAGTAATAACCATCCACATCAAAGGTTTTAAGTGCATCTACATCCGTGATTTGGCGTTCAATCACAAAGCGCGCCATCAAGCCACGGGCTTTTTTGGCATAAAAGCTGATAACTTTATATTGGCCGTTTTTACAGTCCTTAAATACGGGCGTGATGATGTCCGCGTTGAGGGCTTTTTTATCCACCGCTTTAAAATACTCATTGGATGCCAAGTTAAGTAAGGTTTTGGTATTTTCACGCTCAAGGGATTCGTTCAGTTTTTCGCTGATGTGGCTACCCCAAAACTCATAGAGATTTTTACCACGCGGGTTTTCAAGCTTAGTGCCCATTTCTAGGCGATACGGCATCATTAAATCTAAAGGACGTAACACACCGTAAAGACCAGATAAAATACGTAAATGCGACTGCGCATAGGCAAACATTTCGCTCGTAAAACTGGTGGCATCAAGGCCTGTGTATACATCACCATTAAATGCCAACACGGCTTGTTTAGCATTGTCTTGGGTAAAATCAGGCTGCCAATCACCAAAGCGCGCCGCATTAAGCTGGGCTAGCTTGTCAGAAATCTTCATTAAGCTGCTTAAGTCCTGTGGCGCCAACTTTTTACAAACAGTAGCTAGCTCAGCGGCATGCTCTAGCATGTCTGGCTGAGTGAATTGGTCCGTGACAGGGGCTGTGTCATAGTCGAGGTTTTTTGCCGGTGATACGACTAAAATCATGGAAATGCCTTTTGGGTAAAGTAACTGGGGTTATTTCATCATGAAATACGTTTAGATTCATCTATGGGTGCAGTTTTAAATTTTCAAGTAAAAAGTGCACTGAATACGTATGGGCGGACATATGACCTATAAACCCATGGCGTTTGATTGCACACTTAAGCCATTAGGTTGATAGTGAGTACATACAGTGCTGACATCACACACGAAATTGCATAAGAGGACGAGCAATGACATCTGCATTAGACGCGCTAAAAGCCCACTCGACAATTGTGGCAGACACTGGCGAAATTGACGCCATCGCAAAATTAACACCACAAGACGCCACTACTAATCCGTCGTTGCTATTAAAAGCCGCACAAAATGCAGCGTATCAACCTCTGCTTGCAAAAGCATGGGATTACGCCAAAGCCAATGCTGAAGGCGAACAACAAGTGACCCTAGCATGTGACTACTTTGCTGTATTAATTGGTAAAGAGATTAGCGACTT
>JBGTXC010000294.1:0-2424 GCA_041937835.1 Alteromonadaceae bacterium
CTTAGCCACCACTAAATGATCTAATACAGCGACATCAATTAACCCAAGTGCAGCAACGAGTTTATCCGTAATGAGTTTATCTGCCTGACTCGGCTCGGCCACACCCGACGGATGATTATGCGCAAAGATCACCGCCGCGGCTTGTTTTTCTAACACACTTTTTACCACATCCCGGGGGTAAACCGATGCTGCATTTATGGTGCCGCGAAATAAAGCCTCATCGGCAATCAGCCGGTGTTGCGCATCTAGGTAAAGCACCATAAACACTTCATGATCGAGCCCCGCTAAGGTTAACTGCAAGTATTCACGCACGGCATTGGGAGAATGGAACGCGGTTTCTCGCACACAGGGCTCACGTAAATAGCGCCTTGAAAGCTCTAGGCAAGCTTGTAATTGCACATATTTGGCTTCGCCTAGCCCTTTGTGTTGGCAAAAAGCCGATTTGCTCGCCCCTAATAGCCCTTGCAAACCACCGCTTTGCTCCAGCAAGCTGCTGGCAAGTTCAATGGCGTTACAGCCACGAATGCCAGTGCGTAAAAATATCGCCAGTAATTCAGCGTCATTTAATGCGCTTGGGCCAAATTGCAACAAGCGCTCGCGCGGGCGTGCCTGCTTCGGCAATTGGGTGATCTGCATAGTGCGTCCTCTGTGGTTGCCAATCAAGCATAGCAAGGCCTGCATAAAAGGTCGGATAGCAATAGAGCCTTGGCTGAAATTTTGCTAGGCTGTGGCTCAATGAAATTCGCGTTTCCATCGTGGAAATCGCACCATAATCAGGTTGATAGCGTGAAAATTGTACTGGGAATAACTGGCGGTATTGCCGCTTATAAATGTGCCGAGTTAACTCGTCGTTTAAGCGAGCGTGGTTTTGAGGTTAAAGTCGTGATGACAGAATCGGCAAAAGCCTTTATTACCCCGTTAACCATGCAAGCCGTTTCTGGCAACCCAGTTTCTGATTCTTTACTCGACCCAGCCGCAGAAGCGGCCATGGGCCACATTGAGTTTGCCAAATGGGCCGATTTAATTTTAGTCGCCCCTGCCTCTGCCAATACCATCGCCAATATTGCCCATGGCATGAGCGATGACTTGCTCACCACACTCATTTTAGCCACAGATGCCCCTGTTGCTGTGGCACCGGCCATGAACCAGCAAATGTATGCAAATAAAGCCACCCAGGCCAATTTAGCCACCTTAGCTGAGCGGGGTATTCATCTTTGGGGCCCAGGCAAAGGCGAACAAGCCTGTGGCGATGTAGGGCCTGGGCGCATGTTAGAGCCGATGGAGCTGGTTGCTCATTGCCAAGCCCTATTAAGCCAGCCACAAGTTCTAAAAGGAAAACGTGTGACCATAACCGCAGGGCCTACTCGCGAAGCCTTAGATCCGGTGCGTTTTATTACCAATCACAGCTCAGGCAAAATGGGCTATGCCTTAGCAGAAGCTGCGGCCAGTTTAGGCGCTGACGTCACGTTAATTTCAGGGCCAGTTAATTTAGCCACCCCAACAGGCGTTCATCGCATTGATGTGACATCCGCTGAGCAAATGCACCAAGCTGCATTAAACCAAGCGCCTTCATCAGACGTATTTATTGGGTGTGCTGCTGTGGCCGACTACCGCGCCAAAGCCATTGAAGAGCACAAGATCAAAAAGCAAGGTGATGAAATGACCATCACCATGGTGAAAAACCCAGACATCATTGCCAGTGTGGCAGCACTCACGGAAAACCGCCCTTTTACTGTGGGTTTTGCCGCTGAAACCAATGACGTAGCACGGTATGCCAAAGGCAAATTGAGCAACAAAAAGTTAGACATGATCTGCGCCAATGACGTGTCCAGCGAAGGCCTAGGTTTTAACTCAGACCACAACGCCATCACCTTATTTTGGCAAGATGGGTCGCTTAATTTGCCACAAAATAGTAAAACACAGTTAGCACTTACTATTGTTAATGAGATTGCCAAACGGGTCACACAATAAACCCCTAGCATCATTGTTAATAAAAGTTTAAAATTCTGAAAAATAATAAAAATGCGCCCTAGGCGCAGCGATGAAGTAAAGGAACCAAGATGCCTGCAACAAAACGTAGCAACCGCAAAGAGCAAATCTTACAAGCGCTTGCGCAAATGTTGGAAACCAGCCCCGGGCAACGTATTACTACAGCAAAACTTGCGCAAGAAGTGGGTGTATCAGAAGCTGCGCTTTACCGTCACTTCCCTTCTAAAGCACGGATGTTTGAAGGCTTAATTGAGTTTATTGAAAACACCTTGCTGTCGCGCATTAACATTATTTTAGACAACGAAAAAGACACCCAAAGCCGCATTTACAACATCTTATTGTTGCTACTTGGCTTTGCAGAAAAAAATCCAGGTATTACTCGTATCTTAACCGGTGACGCCCTCCAAGGTGAGCAAGAACGCCTTCGTTCACGCA
>JBGTXC010000295.1:0-2380 GCA_041937835.1 Alteromonadaceae bacterium
AAATAAGGCGCTGTCAAACGTACTTGGGTTATCAATGTATTCACAGTTACCGGCATTGAGGATAACAGTGTCTAGAGGTTCAAGCTCAGCGCACGCATTATGAATGGCGCTAAGTTCAGTCACATCAAACGCTAAGCCATGGATACCATGTTCGTCTTCAAGCATGGAGAGCTTTTCTTGATTTCGGCCACAGGCATACACAGTATGCCCTTGATTACTGTATTCAATGGCTAATGATTCACCGATTCCTGATGTGGCGCCTGTGATCAGAGTCCTCATGACGTATCCTTAAATTAGTAACTGGTGGCTTTGTTGTTAATAAAGCGGATTACTTTGCCAATAAGCGGTAGGTGTTGGTACATCATCTCACCCACATCGAAATAGTCTCTGTGATGAGACACTTTATCGCCACTGAAGGTCAACGCACTGTGACCTGACACTGTAATCGACTTGCCTTGATTAAATTTAGGGTGAGCATAGTTCATTTCCCAATACAGAAAGCCTTTATTTTCAGTTATATAGCTTTCATGAATGGTGAAATGTATGGCGTTCACATTTTCATAAAGGGCCGCAAAGTACGCATGGAGCTCAGTTAAGCCTGTCACCGTGTGCAGCGGATCGGAAAAAGTGATGTCCGTGGTATAAATGTCATCTAACAAATGTAGATTAGTTTTATTAAGCGCTTGGTAGGTTTCTACAAAACGCGACAGCACATCAACATGGTCCATTCAATCCCCTCAACTAAACCGCCTTAAATGTTTCAAGGGCCCTCGCTCGTGCCGCTTTATGGTCCACAATGGCAGGCCAGTAACGTGAAGACAACCCCATTCCTGCAAGAAAGTCATGCGGGAAGTGAATTGCTTTACCTTTAACATTTTTCAATTCTGGCAAATACTTACGAATAAATTCGCCATCAGGATCAAATTTTTCACTTTGGCTTAACGGGTTGAAAATTCGAAAATAAGGCTGAGCATCACACCCCGTGCTGGCAGCCCACTGCCAACCACCATTGTTTGAAGCAAAGTCGCCGTCAATCAGTTTTTCAATGAAATAGGCTTCACCTTTACGCCAATCAATCAGTAGATGCTTAGTTAAAAAACTTGCCACTATCATGCGTAAGCGATTGTGCATCCAACCGGTTTGGTTAAGTTGACGCATAGCCGCATCAACGATGGGATACCCAGTTTTGCCTTCACACCAGGCTTTAAAGCTCGCTTCATCGTCACGCCATGCCAGCGAGTCGTATTTGGCGTTAAAGTTTTTATACTTACACAAATCAGGAAACGCGACGATGAGGTGGCGATAAAACTCACGCCAAATAAGCTCACTCACCCACGTAAACTGAGGTGATTTACTGCTTTGTAAAATGTGGGGCACCCGCGCTTGTACAGCACTAATGCATTGCTCAACTGTGATGATGCCAAGTGCTAAATAAGGGCTAAACCCAGAGGTGCCCTTGATGGCTGGGAAATCCCTTTCATCGTCGTATTTATCGAGTTTTTCATGCACAAAGTGTTCAAGTAACTGACTTAATACGTCATCATCCACGGGCCATTTATGTGAACAATCAGGTGTCTCAACGGACAGACTCACTTGGTTAGCGTTTTCAATCCCACCTAATTGCCATGGCGCATTAAGCGGGCCGAACTGGCGCTCACCAAACCGTTTAAGCCAAGCGTTTTTAAACGGTGTAAAAACCTTGTACATGTCGCCTGAGCCGGTCACCACTGATCCCGGCTCTGCAATCACATCGCCATGATAACGAACAAAATTAACGCCTTCGCAGCGGCTTATAACTGCCTTGTCTCTCGCTTGTTCATTTACTTCGTATTCAATGTTGGCATACACCTCTGTAATGCCATTATCTTTGCAGTAATCCGCCATGGCATCGGGTATGTCTTTAAACGTCGGTGCCTTTAAAAAAGTCAGCGTCATGCCAATGCGAGAGAGCTGCTCAGCAAGGTAATTTAAGCGCCGCTCCAGTAAATCCAGCTGTATGTCAGCCACACCATGGGTGCGCCACTGGGTTTCACACACAAAAAAGAGCGCTGTTCTAGCGCCCGATTTGTATGCATCCATAAGAGCTTGGTTCCAATGTATGTTTAAATCGCGGCGGAACCAAAATGCCACAGAAGAATTAGATGCCATAACGTAATTTCAAGTCATTTGGGTACGGATCAAAGTATACCTGCTGTTGAAGGTAGTCGTTCGGGTGCACTGTGAGGTGATGCTTTAAGAGCGTAAGCGGCACAAATAAAGGCACTAGACCTTGGCGATATTGATCGATTGCGTCTCTAAGCTCTGCCTTTTCTGCTTTACTGAGCACCTTTTTAAAGTACCCCTGCAAATGCATTAAGGTATTCGTTTGGTTTTTGCGACT
>JBGTXC010000296.1:0-2366 GCA_041937835.1 Alteromonadaceae bacterium
GTGACCACGTGATCACAGGTGAAGCAACGCCAGCTGAAGAGCGTCAAAGTACCTTCAATGAAATGGTAAAAATTGCGTTAGAGTCACTATAACAACTCAAAAGCAATCCATTTTTACTAGAAAAGCCGCATTTTGCGGCTTTTTTTATGCCTAAATCATGGCAAAAATAGGAAACATCACTAACTTTAAAATTAGGGACAGTATGAGTTTTTGTAGAATATGGACAGCAAGGAAAGAGGCCTTAAAGACGCTTTGGTATTAATAGTGGATGACGACCCTATTAGCCGCTTTGTGATGTCTTCCTCAATCGACAATATATGTGAAACAATCACAGTGGCTGATGGTCAGAGCGCACTCAATTTTTGCGCCCAGCTTAAGCCTGACCTCATAATTTTAGATTATAAAATGGATGGTGCAACTGGCCTTGAAGTCTGCACCGAACTAAAAGCCAGCGAAGACTTTAAACAAATTCCTGTGATGTTTGTCACCGCCAACCCTTCTCAAGAGATAGAAGAGTCCTGCTGGGGGGCAGGCAGCTGCGATTATATTAAAAAACCCATCAATAGTTGCTTGTTACAGCACAGAGTGAAAGCGCACCTTAATACCAAACTAAATACAGATGCGATTACCCATCGTTCAACCCATGATGCATTAACTGGGGTGTATAACCGTGCAGGCTTTGAAGAAATCATTGTAGAAAATGCCCGCCAATGTACGCGCAGTCAAAAGCCCTTGTCATTAATCATGATCGACATCGACTGGTTTAAGCGCTACAACGATCATTATGGCCACATTGCAGGAGATGCCTGTTTAAAGCGCGTCGCCCACTGTATTAATGAAAGCCTAAAACGCCCGCTCGATAACTTATTTCGCTATGGTGGGGAAGAGTTTATCTGCGTGCTCCCAGAAACAGAAATCAAAGGCGCGCATTTAATTGCGCAAAGTATTTTAGAAAATGTTCGCGATCTCAAAATTGCCCACAGTGAATCCCGAGAAGGGATCATCACTATCAGCTTGGGGGTTTATGAAGTGAAACCCGAAGATTTAGCACAAGCGCCCACAGATTGGATAAACCGTTCAGACTCTGCACTTTATCAAGCAAAAAATATGGGACGAAATTGCATCCGCTGAGTTGCTGAATCCCCATTTAACGCTAATCTATTAAAGTGAATTCAACATCTTAGGGGGTCATCTTGCGTTATTTTTGCTTGCTGTTAACGCTTATTTTCAGCCCAATTACCATCGCGAAGTCAGACGTTCAGGTGTTAACCGAGCTCTCACCACCCCATCAAACCCTGATCAATGGCCGCATTGGTGGCAAACGTACCGAGTTTGTGCGGGCGATTTTACGCGAAGCAGATCTTGCTGGGGATTTTTACATGTACCCGTGGGCCCGTGCTTACAAAATGGCTCTCATTGAACCAAACACGTTAATTTATGCCATGGCACGCACGGATGATAGAGAAGATCTATTCCATTGGCTTGGCAAAATCGCCACATTTGATATTGGCTTTATCAAACTCAGTACCCGAGAAGACATAGAAATTAATTCTCTAGAAGATGGCAAACGTTACTCAGTGGCCGCGCAACGTGGGGATGTTGCTGCGAATTGGCTCATTAAAGAAGGCTATGATGTGGTGCTGATGGCCTCAAACCAAGAATGCTGGCACCTATTATTAAGTGGCAAAGTGGATTTGATCACAGACGATGTCATCAATGTACAAAGTACCTTAGCAAAATTTGGCTACCCAGAAAGTGCTGCACAGTATGTTTATTCCATTTCGCCTTTAGCAACCAGTGGTTATTTAGCTGCCAACATTAATACTGATAAAGCCATCGTAAGACGCCTGCAAGATGCCTACAACAAAGTAAAACGGCTCGACAAATTTCAAAAGCTCATCACACCAATGCGCCCTGAATAATCAGTAACTTGGTCACACCTTGCTTCCTTGATACACTGAAAGAAAAAGGGAGTGATTGCCTTGGCACATTATTTTATTGGAATTATGTCGGGCACCAGTTTAGATGGTGTTGATACTGTTATAGCACATATCAAAGCAGGCAAAACTCACTTGGTTGCTCATCACAGCCACCCTTTTGAGCCAACATTAAAAACCGCCTTAACAGCACTTATCCAAAGTCCCTTAGCCGTTACTTTGCCGCAACTTGGCCATACTCGTACCATGCTGTCGCGGTTTTATGCCAAAGGCGTTTTAGAGGTTTTACAAAAAGCGGCGTTATCTGATGAAGATATTCTCGCACAGGCGGATGTACAACGAAAGGACCTAGAAACGTCGTTTTAGGCGCCAGCGGCAGCGCCATAAGCGGAAACATAACTATCGGAAAAGACGCGATTTACGAAGACG
>JBGTXC010000297.1:0-2323 GCA_041937835.1 Alteromonadaceae bacterium
AATATACGCGTCATATGACCAGTCACCTGAGATTTCACCTTCAAAGTTAATCGCACCACGGATCAACTGACGATTTTGGTCATATTGACGGTTACCAAATAGTTCAGCAAGGAAGTATGCGCCGAATGTGTCCATTCCACGGTCATCAAAGAACTTTTTAGTTTCATCACTAAAGAACGCATTATCCGTGCTGTTACCCGGTAGGTAAAAGAATGCCGGTGAGCTTTCGCCATAGGCACTGGTGTTTGAGTAAGTAACTTCAAAGCCCATACGATGTTCATCATTAAGCTCTAAGTTGACGTTTGTTGAAACGTTTAAGCGCTCAAGCGGTGTACGTACATAGCTGTGCTCTAGGAAACTATAACCATCGCCTTCGCCTGTGTAATAGTTTGTATTACGGCTACCAGGTGTTGTACTTGCCGGAAGAAGTTCACCTTGTTCAAATGGGCGAATTGAACCATCGTCGGCAAAAATGTAGTGGCCATCTGATGTAAAGAAATCACCTGTTTTGCTGTAAAAACGCAGTGACGTTGTGCCTTCACGATCTAAAATACTGCGGCGCGGAATACCATCTTCGTCGTTTACGTTATTTTCAGTGTCATAAGCAATCACACCGTTGCGGATAAAATCACGCTGATCTGCGCGAAGCTGCTTTGAATCAGTGTAAGAGATGTTCGATACAAAACTGGCTTTGTCACCTTCGTTACCAAAGGTGATTGAGAAGTAACTACTCTCACCGCCATCTTGTGAAGGGCGGAAAGTTGATGCGTCAACTTCAACGCCATCAAATGACTTTTTAGTAATGATGTTTACCACACCAGCCATTGCATCAGAGCCGTATACAGCAGAAGCACCACCTGTCGAAATTTCGATGCGCTCAATCATTGAGGTTGCAATGTTGTTTAGATCCACGGCAGAGCTGCCTGGGGCACCGGCAATGAAGCGGCGACCATTTACCAGCACCAAGGTACGGTTTGAACCTAAACCACGTAAATCCGTGTTATTCAGACCACTTGCGAATACTGTGTTATTGGATGTTTCAGGTGAAATACCTACAGTTGCAGATGGCATCTCGCTTAATAAGTCAGCAACGTTGGTAATACCTGCGTCAACTAACATATCGCCGCTGATCACAGTCACTGGGGTTGGTGATAATTCGCCAATACGTTTGATTTTAGAACCGGTAACTTCAATGCGCTCTACCTGCTCTTGGCTCTCTTCTGCGGCAGACGCATTAAGAGTCGTAAAAGCGGAAGCAGAGAATAAACCTAAGCCTATGCCTTGAGCTAATCGTGACAATCTCATTATGATTTTCCCTAACATGTTATATAATTGTGAAATTAATTTTTTATTAAAAGCACTCGATTAACGAGTAAAATCACAACTAGCACAGGAAATTAATTAAAAAAACATAACTGAGCCGAAAAAATCAACAAAACATAATTAATCCAATATAAATTTAATGGTGGGTATAATTTATACACTTCAAAACCAATAAAACCGCCTAAATAGGCGGTTTTATTTGTGAATTAAATGTAATTTTATTTAAGACTTTACATCAATCAAGTCATTAAAGCTTTGATTGTCATGCAAACTGGCAAAGGCGCTTTCGTGTAGTAATTCATTTTTAAGACTTGGTGAATACTCTAACGCCATTTTGATATCTGCCAACGCATCTGCGTGTTCATGCTTTAGGGCATAGGCACAAGCTCGTTGCCAATAGGCATAACCATAATCACTGTCGACTTCTAGCGCTTGATTACATAAGTTAATGGCTTGCTTGGTTTCACCGATTTCCAATAAAGCATCAGCCTTATATGCAATGGCCTCAACGTCATCGGGTTTGCGGTTTAAAATTTCATCGTAGATTTCGATTTTGCTGGCAATGTCACTTTCAAGATTCGCGCGCATCCACAACGAGTGAACTTCGTTGGTAATGGAAATCTTCTTTTGGTTATTTAAAATCGCTTCAGAGCGGCTTTTCAGCTCAGACTCAAGGGCTTGCAGGCGCGTCTCATACTCTTCAGTGATCACTTTGATACGCTGGTTAACTATGTCTTCCACTTTGCTTTTTACATCACGTAGTGAGTTCCAGCCCACCAATACAAGTAAAGAGGCCGTTGCTGTGATCATCAAAAACACATTATTGAGCGTGTCTGTGGTGTAGGTAATGGCTTTATCAGCCACATCAAGTTCACGCTTGGTCAGCTCGTCTTTTACATCAATGCGCAATTGTTGCTGATCCATTCTAACAGCACGTAACTCATCTAGGATGTAACGCTCCATAAGTGGTTTGTATAAAGGAGCTTGAATGTCTTTGAGT
>JBGTXC010000298.1:0-2320 GCA_041937835.1 Alteromonadaceae bacterium
GCAGGAGCAGCCACTTGAGTTGCTTGCACGCCCTGAGATACTGGCTGCGCCTGTGACAAACCAGCGAAGTAACCACTCACCCACGCTTGTTGGATGGGGTTTAAAGTCGCGCTCAGCGCGTTTAATTGTTTAATCTGTTCATCAGATAGCGGACTTGCAAAACCGCCAAGTTGATTCGTCAACATTGAAATTCCCCGTAAAACGGTCGACGTTGATGCGATTGCATCAGGAAAATATGCACAGGCTAGTGCCAGACAGCCTAATTTTAGGCTGGCAGAATAACGATCTCAGGGGAATGAAAAAAGGAATAGATAAGACTTTGTTATTCTAATTAGTTATGAACAACGCTTAGTCTGCCACTGGATATAAGGTAATTTCGATGCCAGCACCTATGGCTGAAATGCGTAACAAGGTATCGGCACTAATTGCTTGGTTAAAACACTTAGGTGAAGTACCAGATTCAAAGCCAATATCAAACGTGCGCTTTGAACAGGCAAGCCATTGTTTTAACGCTTTTTTTGAACATGACTCAATCAGTTCACAAAGGTGATTAATAGAAGCATCTGGGCCAATGTTGGCCTGCTCCGACTCAATGCGAGCCAGCTGGCGAGTGTCGTCTTTATCGTAATGTAAAACCTGAGCATACTTGGCTAAGTCTGTAACTAGGGCGCCAATGTCTTCTTTAGATTCAAGCTCAAGATCCACATTTAAAAACTGTATTTCAGCCATTCGATTACTTCTGCTCCATGTTAAAACACCGCTACTGTAACCAATTTTGCCAAGCAACTAAACCTCTACTGCACTGAGGAGTTAGCTTGGGCATCTAATTTACTGCGAATAAAGTCGCCATGACTTACATAAAATAAATCAGCCAGTTTTCGTATGGCATGCTCTTCATGGGCATCTAAATGACCATCGGCATAGGCAATTTGCCAAAACTGCTCAACCACAGCAATGCGCTGCTCTGCCGAAAGCGCCTGCTTCACTTGCTGGGAAAACTGAAAGTAGTCAACCGCGGTATCGTGTAAGGCCTCCGCCTCACGAATAAGGGCCTCGGCTTCATTGGCCGCGCAAGCGTTAAGTGCCACTAACGCTTGTTCCACCGCGTGTTGTTCACGCTCATCAACCCTGCCATCTACTCGCACCACTTCAAGCAGCAATACCGCTAAGGCCTGTTCAAAGCTGACACCTTGCTCTTCTTCAGGTGTTGCAAACCAACGCTTTAATTTTGATATTAAGTTCATAAGCAATTATTTTTACTCAAATTAATGACGTGTTCATGGAACTCGTCCACACTCTAATAAACTTCTATTAAGCTTAATGGTTATGAAAAAATCTGCCTCTTTATTCGTTTTATCCCTCGGCATTAGCCCGTTATTTTCTCTCGCACAGAGCCAAGAAGCAGCGTTTGATTTTGATAATGGCGTGCATTACCGCCAAACAACTTTAGGTGATGGGCATTATCGTGTTGAAGCGCGGCCAGATGACTACAAGCACTTTGCCAAGCAAAGCGTATTTATTTTTCGTCACGCTAAACGTTTATGTAAAAGCAGTGAGTACACGTTAAAGGTAAAAGATGGCGTGCAAGACTATGACGCCATCCCAACTGAGCCTCGCCCGTATCCGGGCGCATTAATTGTGGAAATTAAATGCTAACCCTACCAAGGGTTACGAGCTTCCTCGATGGGTTTTGTTAAATCAAAATCCACTTGGAAAATACGGAAAGGACGAACCAAGCGATAGCTAAACTTGGTCGGATACAAATACATCTGCCATGTGTTATCAATCGAATCAGGCAACCCCTGCTTAGCAAACATGGCTTTTGTTACTTTATCAGCAGGAAAGTGCGCTACTTCTTGATATTGCTCACTGGCATAACCGCCGTAACGGGATACTGAGTCTTCCTTGCCATCTTCATGACGATGTATGTGATAAAAATGCAGTCCATTCTCAGTATTTTCTAATACCCAAGTGCGCGATAAATCATCCCCTACAAAAAGTGGGATTTCGATTTTATTCGGCGAACACTTAGCCACTTTCATCACCACCTTTTTACCCGCAAAACTTGGGCTAGGCGTTGGTACATCTGTTGTTAGCTCACCAACAAAAGCTTTACCGCACAGCGGGCGAAGCTGCTCTAAAAAGAGGGCTTTTTCAGCACTGACGTGTGCGCTGAAAAAAATAACGCCAGCAAATGCCAATCCCTTAAATTGATTTACCATTACTTTTCTCCTGGGTGTAACTGTGTGCGCCACGTGCAACATAACGCAATTGCCAAATCATGCGTTCAAGCAGAGCTTTTCGCTGTTCAGAATCTAAA
>JBGTXC010000299.1:0-2308 GCA_041937835.1 Alteromonadaceae bacterium
CCTTTTTCGTGTCGTTTTTCTTTAAGCCATTTAGTCAATCTGCTGTTTTCATCAGACGAAACAGTCTTTCCCATCATATTTGCATCTCCTACTCGATGATATGGTTAATGGTAACGTGGGGTGCCCGCCCCACAAGGACCGTGTATTAAATCACATGACCTAAATTAGGTATAGGCGTTTTTCATAAAAATGCATCAAAAAAGGAACATCTCCCGTACTTTTTCGTTAAAGCGACAAGATTTATCGACACATTGCTAAGCGCTTGGCGAAAAACCGAGAATGAATTAGTATCAAACCTCAGTCAGTAGGAATAAATCTATGATCCGATTACTCTTTTTATTGCCTGTCTTGCTTTGTTTGGGGTGGTATTGGTTTTTAAAACACCACGCTATCCCTCTGAAAAAGGGTAAGCGTGGCTTTATTTACATCATGGTAGGCAGTACCGTGGTACTGGGCTTTTTCACTTTAATGCTGCATGTCACCGCCGGCAGTTAAGCTGCGTGGCGGCGATCTCTGAGCATTAATAAACATGGGGTAAGGACTAAGGTCAGCACAGTTGCAAAGGTTAAACCGCCCGCAATCGCGGTTGCTAACTGTACCCACCACTGCGTTGATGGTGCGCCAAAGTCGATTTGGCGATTAAACAAATCAATGTTGATCTGAAGCACCATAGGCATCAAACCTAATATCGTTGTAACTGTGGTCATCAATACTGGGCGTAAGCGCTGCGCCCCCGTTCTCAGCACAGCTTCTCGTAATGGCATACCTTGGCGCCTTAATACGTTGTAGGTATCAATCAGTACGATGTTGTTGTTAACCACAATCCCAGCTAGCGCGATAACCCCAATGCCTGACATCACCACACCAAACGGCTGTTGTAGGATAAGTAAGCCGAGTAACACCCCCACAGTTGAAAACAGCACCGCAGTTAAGATCAAAAACGCTTGGTAAAAGCTATTAAATTGGGTCACTAAGATGATGCCCATCACAAAAAGCGCCACTAAAAACGCATTTTGTAAAAAGGCTTGTGATTCATCTTGTTCTTCGTTTTCACCACGCAGTTTAATGGTGACGCGTGGGTCTACCCCAAGCGCTTCAAATTGCTGATATAGCGATGGCAAAGCCAAGCTTAACAGTTTGCCTTGCTGCATATCAGCATTCACTGTCACCACACGACGGCCATCAACACGGCGAATGGTATCCACTTTTTGCATGGCTTTTTGCTCGATAAATTCACTGATCGGCACTTGGCCGTATTGGGTTTTTATCTTAAGCACATCTAATTGCCCTAAATGGCGCGCTGATTCACTAAAGCGCACCCGAATGTCGATTTCATCATCCACATCATCAGGGCGGTATTCACCGAGTTTTAAGCCGTTTGTCACCATTTGCACATTGGCGCCAAGCAAGCTAGCGTCGGCTGCAAAACGGGCTGCATTAGCGCGGTTAAGTTGCAGTTGCCATTCAATCCCAGGTTTCGAAGCCGTATCATCAATGTTGGTAAAGAACCCAGACATTTCAATTGCTTGGCGTATTTTCCTAGCTTCTTGATTGAGGAGTTCTGGGAACTTACTACTGAGCTCTAAACTAAGTGCTTTACCGCCACCTGGGCCGTTTTCATCTTTACGCAGTTCAATTTCCACCCCAGCTTGTTGGCGCGTAGCTGCCAGCACTTGATTGATGATGTCATCCGCAGGAGCACGCTCATCCCAATCTTTAAGGTTCATACGTAAAGAGCCAATCTGATCATTGCCACCGGTGCGGGTATATAAAGTTTTAATCCCAGCAATGGGCAGCACCTTGGCTTCAATGTCCCGCATGATGGCGTCTTTTTCGTAAATGGATAAGTCCGAATAAGCCCTGACTGTGATGGTCACACCATTAGGTTCAACATCCGGGAAAAACTCCACGCCAAGTTTAGACACCCCATAGCCGCCGACCACCACAACAGACAACACAATTGCACCTGCTAGTACCACCAGCGGGCGCTTAATGGCTTTATCCAAAAGGCGCACATAACGGCCTAAAAAGCCTTTTAGTTCGGTTAGGTTGCCGTTTTCTGCAATGTCTAAATTGGCCTTTTGCGCACTCGTTAAAGGGCGAATTTTACCTATCATGCTGCCGATGGTGGGCACAAACACTAAGGCCATCAGTAATGACGCCGATAAGGTCGCAATTAAAGTAATAGGTAAATACTTCATAAACTCGCCCATCATGCCAGGCCAGAATATCAAAGGCGCAAATGCCGCAAGTGTGGTTGCCGTGGAGGCAATGATTGGCCATGCCATGCGTTTTGCTGCTGTGGCGT
>JBGTXC010000029.1:0-17743 GCA_041937835.1 Alteromonadaceae bacterium
TCGCGCAGGTGAATGTCATTTAATCGACCGTTTTCTTCACAAGGGAGATCAGGGTTTAAACGCATAATTTCTTTAGCAAAAAAACCAACCCCTTCAGAAGTAGAGCCCGTGCCCGCTTCATTGTAGATTTTGATGCGTTCCATGCCACAACTCGGGCTTTTAGCGCAAAAAACAAAGCCACTTAGATGCTCAATACTGCTGCCGATTTTTTTTCCATACTCAGTGAGTTTTTCACCAACATCACCACTGCCATCAGGGCGGCACACCTTGATGATGTCACCAACTTGCACTTGGCGAATAGTTGGGCGAGGAATAGGAAGGCCTACAGCGACTTCAGGGCAAAAACGTTGGTATTCAACATGTTGCCCTAATTCATCAGTACAGAAGTTAGATTTTTTGTGCCCACTGTCAAAGCGAACTTTATCGCCCATCAAGCAGGCACTGATGCCTATTTGAATTTTTTCAGGGTTGAACATCGTTTACCTTTAGTAAATTAAAGTCCCAATCGGATTGAGTAACTTGCTTATACCTTTGGTAAAGTGTAGCGAATCATTAGCAACTGTGTAGCACAAACAGCCAGACCGCGTGCGCGGAGAATGTACATGCTGTTTGTCACGTAAAATAAAGTCACCCGGCACATACGTGGCACTTTCATCTTCAAAGTCACCATCAAGCAGTAACGTCACCTCAATGCCGTTATGGGTGTGCTCAGGAATTTCCCCCTCAGACTGAATGTGGAGCAAGCTTGAACGCCACTCGTCTTCATTTAAATCGTATCGTGCACGCGAAATTTTACCTATGCTCAACCATTTTTGTGGCGTCATGGATGACAATGACTTAGGTAAAGTGATGCGCTCATCACATACAGAAATCACTTTGCGTTCAACTTGCATGGGCGACTCTGTTAATTCATCCACTGTGATGGCATCGAACATGGCGTCAAAACGTTCTGAATCAACCTGTGCGTCAATCACAGCGACTGAGCCGCTCACATCACACACGCGATGACTTTCGTCGTCGTCATGCCAAAGTCGTGCTTGGCTAGCTTCCATCTTTTTGATGGTATCTGCACACGTATTACATAACTCAGCGTGCGCGGTAATCGCGATTGCCAAACCTGCGGGGAGGTTGCCAGCCACATACTGTGTTAAAAGTGCTTGTGTCGGATGATGTGTAATCATCTTACTCCCCCATTTCTTTTCTTAACTTTTGCAATGCCAGTCTTAATCTGGATTTCACTGTCCCCACAGGGATATCCAACTGCACTGCTAACTGCTCTTGCGACAAATCATGAAAATACACGCCTGTGACCACATCACGTTGTGCTTGTGGTAATTTGTCTAAATGTTTGTGAATCTGATTTTTGAGAAGATGGTCACCGTACTCTTCGTCTTCAGACTTTTGCATGGCTTCATCGACCATAGGCCAAATCGCATCTGACAATTGGTCTTCACGGTGATTTTTAATTTTACGTAGGGCATCGAAAGCCGCATTACGCATCACAGTGTAAACCCACGTCGTAGCTGCCCCTTTTTCCGGATAGTACAAATGGGCTTTGCGCCAAACGGATGTCATGGTGTCTTGAACTAGTTCAAGAGCCATGGCTTCACCACCAAATTGTTTGATGCCAAAGCGCTTAATTTTCGGCGCAAAATACTCAAATAATTGTTTGAACGCACGTTTATCCCTGTCTGTAGCAACAAGAACTAATGCATGAGATAACGCCTTGGTTTCAGCCGATTGCATGTATCGCGTATTCCCTTTTGAATGCGTTTGGGTGTGCTTTACTTGCTCAGTCATGCTGCTGTCATCTTCCTTACAAATTCATATAAAAGATTTACGGCACACAACTAAAAAGCGATCACTAAAAATGAATTAAATAAGATAACCTATGGATCTGCGTTTAAACAGGGATATGTTTACTTTTCCAGCACAGAATGAAGAAACTCAAAGGACTTTTTGAAATTGGATTGTAAACCCAGCTGCGCTTTTTGAGTGGGTGACAGGGGTAACAACTCAATCCAGCGACGCAGTACCCAGACTTTATCGTCAAAGTGAGGTGTTTTATACAATTTGGCAAGCTCAGGATGCTCAGCAAATACTTGCTTTAGCAAATGGGCATGCTCGTTGGCACAGGTGGTGACGAGTTCAGCTTCTTGTTGCCAATCACTCTGTACATCTTCGCAATCAGCAAATCGCAGGCCGTCTTGCTCTTGGCTTGGTGAGCTGAGCGAAACAATGCTTTGGCCTTCCACATCAATTAATAGTTGGCCTTGGTCGTCAGACTCAAAATCAACAATTTTGACCAGAGTACCTAATTTACTGAGATTATAATCTTCGTCCTCTTGATAGAGGCAAATCACAAACCCAGTGTCCGCTTTAGCGGCTTCACGCACCATTCTAAGGTAACGTTGTTCAAAGATTTTTAATCGTGTCACGCCTTCAGGCAAAATCACGATTGGCAGTGGAAATATTGCGCGTCTCATAACCTAACTAACTACATCAATTCCTAGATTGGATTACGCGGACGCGCCATGTCTGGATCACTGCCAATTTAGTGGCTGCTGAGCACCATTTGGGACAGCTTATATCCCCAAAATGTGGTGATCAGACTGACTACAGGTACGGCCAAAATTAACAACACAGCTTCAATCAACATGGCGCTTACTCTTTATCTAAGTTGGCGAAAAAACCAAGGTAAGTCACAGTGTTGTTATCTTGCTCACTGGCTTTACCAAGTGTCTCGGTTGGTTTTTCAACCTTCGCCACTGTGGGTGCGACTTTTTCTGTTGCTTCCACTTTTTGAATGTTGCTTTGTACAAGCTCATCCATTTTATTACTCAAAGTTACATCAAGTTGCACCGTCATACTGCTTAAGGCGGCATCTGCTTTAGCAGACAACTTTTGCGAAATTGCTTGGCTTAAATCCACATTTGCATTAGCAAAGGCAGAGGCGAATAAACAACTGCTGGCAATAATAAGGTTACGTGTTTTCATGGTGTTCACTCCTTGTTCAATTAGTTAGTCGCTAATCTTTTTACAAGGGTTGTGCCAATCATGAAATATTTTTTAAGCAATTGTTTTTATTGTATTTTTTATTTTATATTTATTTTTACTAATTTTAGCGTTAATAATTTAACCACTAATAAATACAGTTTTAACTAAGATTTAGTCTTTTTCACACAGGGTGTCATTCAAACTGGCTAAGGCTGCCATTGATGGGTTTTAAGGCAGACTTTACCCGCTGTTACTAACACGCCTTCGGCCTTTAAACGCTGACACTGGCGCTCAAATCCTTCGCTGGCAACTGGGAAGCTTATTTGTCCTTTACTATTGAGTACTCGGTGCCAAGGTAAACGCGTTTGTGCGTCAGTGTGTTTTAAACTGGTGCCAACATAACGAGCATGACGTGGTAGCCCCGCCAGATTAGCCACTTGCCCATAAGTGGCAACTTTGCCTGAAGGAATGGCGGCAACAACCGCGTAAATGCGTTCTTTTAAACTGGGCTCTGCCATGGCGTGACTGTGTAGAGACTGGGATGAGATGTTCGCCCCTTTTTTAGGCGCGTTTGATTTCACCATAGTAGTAATTTTGCTTATCGTATTTGATGCGATTGAGGATCACCCCTGACACTTGGCTTTCAGATTGGGTGAGAAGCTCTAAATCATGGTTAAATTTTGTTAGAGATGTTTTTTGAACATCCACCACCAGCGTTAATCCCCCCATGTGCTTGGAAATCATCAGCGCATCACTCACTGATAAAATCGGCGGGCATTCCATAATAATGCGGTCGTATTTTTTTTGCAGCACAGTTAAGAGCTTTTCAAAGCGCTTCATGGATAAAAACAATAATGGGTTCATCGGTCTTAAGCCTGACGGCAAGACATCCACATTGAGTTGCTCATGCCTAAACACACATTCATCAAACTGATGTGTTTGCGCGAGCAGATTGGTTAAGCCGGGGCGATGGCGCTCTTCACCTAGGGCAACAGCAATGGAGGGATCGCGTAAATCAGCATCGATGATCAAGACCTTTTCAAGCTCTCCAAACGACTTAGCCAGTTGCAGGCACGTAGACGATTTACCTTCATTCGGTGTCAAAGACGAAATTGCAATGATGGTTTCACCCGCAAGCTGATTATCCAAAGAAATTTTGGTGCGAATCGAGCGCACACATTCTTGATAGATTTCAAAGGGTTTGCCTTGACCGGATAAAATCGGTAGATGTTTGTTTTTGCCACGGCGGCGTAATTTGGGCAACTCTCCTATCACTTTAAAACCGTGGTGATGGGCAATTTTTCTAAAACGGCGATGCACATCATCTAAAAAGTGCAAAATCACGACTAGCACCACAGAAAGCATAAACCCAAGCACTAAAGACAAGAGCGCGATCAAGAGCTTTTTAGGTTTCACGGGGGATTTAGGTACTTTTGCCGGGTCGACTAAGATGATACCCGCGCCTGGGTCCACGTCTGCTATCAGCTCAGCTTCTTTTTGCTTTCGCACCAAAGATTCCAATAATTTGGCATTGGCCTCAACGGAGCGCAGCAATTTTTTATATTGCGCTTCATTTTCAATCGCGTTCTCTAAAAAGGCTGTGGCCTCATTACGCTTCATGGTCAAAAGCGTAAGCTGCTGCTCTAACTCAACGCGCTTTGCCGCAATGTTAGTGATGATGGCATTAATTTCATCTTCAATCTGGCGGCGGTTGTCTTCAAGGCGTTTAACAATTGCTTGATACTTAGGATGTTTATGAAGGTATCTGAGCTTTACTTGTGACAACTGAGCTTGATGCATGGCCCTTTGCTGCATCAAGGTACGAATGACTGAAGAGCTCGCAATGTGGGGCACGTTACGCAGTATTTCCATATCTCCTGCGGCGCTTTCAATTTTTATTTGCAGTCGTTCATTGGCTTCTTGCTCAGAAATAATGACTCTTTGCTCTTTGTGGAGCTGAGCGATTTCTTGCTTTGCTAAAGTCACGGAAGACGCAATGTCTACCACGCCAGACTCGTCTCGAAACGCCTTCAATGCCCCTTCATCTTGGGCTAACGCATCCCTCACTTCTTGGATTTTACTTTCAATCCAATTGCCACTTCGCTCGACATCCGGCTGCATTAAGTTAGCCTGATACACCACAAACTGCTCAGCGATGGTGTTAGCTACCTCAGCAGTAAACTCTGGGTGATTTGACTCAAAGCTGATTTCCAGCATTTGCGTTTTTGCCACAGTCGCAACACTTAAGTTTTGCAACAGCGATTGTTCATCCCACATAAAACGCGGAGCGTGACTGTGCACATTTAAAGGCGCTTGCACCTTACCCACGATTTCAGTAGCAAATTGACTGGATTTCAACAGCTTAATGGTGGTGTCGAGTTCGTCATTGCTGGGGATTGCACCACTAATTAAAGAATTAAGCGGGTTATTCGCTTTAGTGCCTTTTACCATCACTGTGGCCGTAGCACGATACACTGGCTGCATACGATCAATCACAGCAAGACCAATGGCAAACACCGCAAAAGTAATGACCAAAATGAACCACTTTTTAAGCCAAAAGAGGCCAAACAAATCGGCTAAGTCGATTTCGTCCTCAGGGGCTTTAAAGTTGCTCGCTTCGGCCTGCATCATCAGAAAAAGCTCTTCTCAATTTTGATGACGTCACCGGGCAAAATGATGGTATCCGCTTTTGCTTGGAAAGTGGCTTTTTGTGCGCCGCGTTGAATGGCCCATTTTTCCCTTGAAGCGCGGTCCTTTAACCCACCAGCAAGGGCAATCACTTGTTCAAGGGTGATATCTGGCTGATACGGATAACTCCCCGGGCTTCGTACCTCGCCGTAAATAAAGAAGGGGCGGTAGTTAGTGACCCGAATCGACACACTCGGGTTAACCAAATAACCATCGCGTAATAAAGTTTCAAGGTGCTTTTTAGCATTCGCTTGGGTTAATTCTGCTATCCGAATGCTGCCAAGGAGCGGAAAATCTATGGTGCCTTGTTGTGAGATTTCTCCTGAGTAACTTAAATCAGGCTCTTGATAGACATTGATTGTAATGGCATCGCCTGGGCCAAAGCGGTAGGCATCGGCAAAGCTCACCACGTTGGCCGCTGAATGCATACTTGCAAATAAGATGAGGCATAACATCAAAGCGCGGATCACCAGACGTACTCCAATGATAAGCGCGCCAATGTGGCATCAACTTGTTCGTCAGATAAGGTATCTTGGCCTTGGGACGTCACAGACAGGTTCGCCATCAGGTAATTGCGCCATTGCCAAAGCCAACTGAGCGACGTGCTATGCCCTTTTACAGACTGGCTCGTCTGCTCAAAATCAATCAAGGTGAGTTGGCTTGCAAGCCTAACTTGGTGGCTGTCATTGATGGCAAAAACCCAACTTGCGTTAACTAAGGACTGAACTTGGGTCAGGGTTTCACTGCGATAAGAGACTTGCGAATGACGATGCGCACCCAGTGTAAAACGCAATCGTTCGTTAATTTGCCACGCATCATCTAAACGTAAATACCAACCGTCTGAGGATGCATCTCCTCGGCGCTGATACATGCCAGCTACCGCACTTAGGGTATGTAACCCTGAAAACGCACTGCGAAAACCTAAGCCTAACTCGGTGTTATTCACGTTATTTTCAAGACGCTGCTCTTGGCTGTAGCTGGCATCAAATAAGATATGGGTGTCTTCGGATACCTTTTGGGCAAACACACCGTGCAGGGTATTCTTTTTGATTGCAAGTTCATTGTTACTGATTAATAAACGGCGCTCATTGTTTTGTGAGCTCATTGTCACACTGAGTTGCTGCTCATCTTGGTCGCGCCCAAAAGACACACCTAATTCAAGTGCTTGAGTATTAAGCTCAGTGGCTTCTGCATTTAATTCGTTGGCTGTTTGCCCTGCAAAGAGGCGAGCTTGGCTTTGTGTTACAGCAAGACGAGCATCCAGGTTTTCGGCAAGGAAAAACTTGATTTCAGGGGCGATACGATAATTTGTGTGATGATTGACGGCCTCATTAGCGGCAAGGACCCGTTGAAATTGCACAGGCAAAGAAACACCGAAGCCTTCAAAAAGCGTCAGTGTCCGATAATTAAACCCAATTGATGAGAGCTGCTCAGAGGCAGGTTCACCCGAAGAGGTATGATTAATATTGTTGTTATTTTCTAACGTTAGCGAGGTCCTAAATTCATTGCTTTCCTTGTCCCACACCACATTGGCATGGCTAAAAGCGCTAACTATCAAAAAACACACACTTACAGCCTGAGTGAGTGTCAAAATACGTCCTACTACTACAATTTATTATTGTTGTGTTTTGAGTTTTGCTAAATGTAAGGAAAATGTATCTACTCGCTTACATTTGTATTGATTCATGATACAAATTCCTATCGGCAAGACAATCATTTTCTAAAGGGAATCACCTATTTTAATACTTTTTTTGGTGTGTTAGTGGCTAAGTTTTAAACGAAATAGACAAAAGACGTAATCATTAAAGGTAAAAAGCAGTACTTTTTTACTGCTTTTGTAATTGTTCAAAAGCGTGCCAAATTGCCCGCGCAAAAGGACCATGATGGCGGTTCTTTTTTCTAAATATTTTGATGTCACAACTAAACGCACATTGTCTGTCTGTGAGCTTTACTTTGACTAGTCGCCCAGACTTTAGCTCTTGCTCACAGTAAGACACACTGGAAATACCCCACCCCGCTCCAGAAACCAACAAAGATTTCAAGGTGCCAATGTCATCTGATTTAATCACTTGTTTTGCGCGCGCTAACGACAAACGTTCACTGTCAAAACGTAAGTTACTTTCTTTCATGGCCACACAAGGCAGATTCGCCAAAGTGTCTGAATCTATTTCAGTGCCACTCGGCAATAAAGAAGGTGCCGCTAACACCGCCATATCGAGTGTGCCTATGGTCAATGTCTGCAGTTCCGCCTCACTGTGAAAGAGTTCAAACCAAGGGCCAATGCCTAAAGTGGCCTTATCCGCCACCACTTGCTGCAACGATGAAAAGCGCGTGCCTGCATGAATGTGCAATTGACTGGCTGCAAATCGTTGGTGTGTTTGGCTGATAAGCGCATTGTATTTCTCAGACACACAGACAGGCTCATAAGCTAGATGAATACTCGCCTCATTGCCTGTGGCTAACTCTTCGCCGAGTTCATCAAGGCGCTTTGCTTGCTCAAGCAAATAGCTGGCCGCGGTGTAGTAGGTTTTTCCTTTTTCTGTGAGTTTTAAGCGGTAATGGCTGCGATCAAGCAGATCAAAGCCTAAGCTTTGCTCAAGCTTTTTAATCGCCATAGTTAAAGCAGGTTGCGTTTTATGAAGCCGTTTGGCCGCATCACTTAAACTTTCAGAGTGGACGATGGCATCAAGTATGTGTAACTGGGCAAGCTTCATAATAGATTCTTATAGTCTTTTTAAATTCATATAAATTTTATTTTAATTATAAAGCGATTAAAGTACAGCCCGTCTACACTCAAACTTTGTAAACCCTTGTTTCATCAAGATAATGAGAATGCTCTATGACACTTTTTCGTTCCGTATGCCTTTTAGGACCGCTTTTCTTATTGCTGGGCGCATGCTCTGATGCCCCTGAGCAAAATACAGAAGAAGTCATTCGTCCAGTGAAACTCTTCACTGTCTCTGATCAAAACGCCACGCACATTCGCCGCTTTCCTGCCGAGGTAATTGCAAACCAAGGCTCTTATTTAGCATTTCGCGTCAATGGCGAGCTTGTGGAATTACCTGTACTTGCCGGGCAAGAGGTCAGAAAAGGGCAGCTGCTTGCCAAACTCGACCCAACAAACTTTCAACTGCAATACGATGAGCGAAAAGCACGTTTTGAACTAGCTGAAGCCCAATTAGCGCGCATTCGCGCTTTAGTGGATAAAAACATCGCTTCTCGGGCAGAGCTTGACGAAGCGCTTGCCAACAAGCAAGTCGCAGAAGCCGCCCTGAATGCTGCAAAAACCAATTTAGATTACACCGCACTGCGCGCCCCATTTGGCGGCACCATTGCCAAGGTGTATGTAAAGAACTTTGAGAACATTGTGGCAAAGCAAAATATTTTGCGCCTTGAAACACGCGACCGTATGGATGTGGTGATCCACGTCCCTGAAAAATTAGTCGCGCGCGTTAACAAAGACATAGATTATCGCCCTGATGCTGTGTTTGATGGCTTCCCTGATAAAACCTATCCCCTCACGATTAAAGAGTGGGACACCCAAGCCGATCCAGTGTCGTTAACCTATAAAGTGGTGTTTTCTTTGCCGGTGCCAGAAGATTTCAATCTGCTTGCGGGGATGACAGGCGAAGTATTAATTGATGTAGCCAAAATCACGGCTAAAAACAGCAGTGGCACCTTAGTGCCTGTTGAAGCTGTGTTCAGTGAATTAAATGAGCAAGGCGAAAAAAGTCATTTTGTGTGGGTGTTTGACCAAAGCGCTAACACAGTTGCACGAAAGGCTGTTGAAGTGGGTGCACTGCAACAAGACAGCATAGAAATTATCAGCCCGCTTGCCGCCAACACCCAAATTGTTGCCGCTGGTGTGCATTATTTAAAGGCGGGACAAAAGGTTCGCCCATGGCGAAAAGAGCGAGGTTTATAAGTAATGAACTTTGCGAAAATCGCGATAAAGCACCGTGTTGTCAGTGTGATGGTGACACTCATCCTACTGCTTGGTGGGATAGTGTCTTATTTAGGGCTGGGGCAATTAGAAGACCCTGAATTTACCTTAAAAAAAGCTATGGTGATCACCGCATACCCGGGCGCATCCCCTGAGCAGGTGGAAGAAGAAGTTACTTTTCGTATTGAAAACGCCATCCAACAATTGCCCTACGTGGATTATGTAACGTCGATTTCATCACCGGGTCTGTCACAAATTTCGGTGGAGATGAAAAGCACGTATCGTAAACAAGACTTACGACAAATTTGGGATGAGTTAAGACGTAAAATCAATGATCTCGCCCCAAGCTTACCGCCAGGCGTGCAGCCTTCTAAAATCATTGATGATTTTGCCGATGTCTACGGTGTGACGTTCGCGGTCACTGGCGAAGGCTACCACTACGATGAGCTAAAAGATTATGTAGATTACCTAAAACGAGAACTGGTGTTGGTTGAGGGTGTTGGCAAAGTCACAGTGGCTGGCGAGCAACAAGAGCAAGTGATTGTTGAAGTTTCAAGCCACCAGTTAGCATCCCGTGGGATTGCGCCTGCGCAAATATTTGGTTTGCTGCAAACTCAAAATACCGTTTCTAATGCTGGGCGCATAAAAGTGGGCGCTGAAAGTATTCGTCTGCATCCGACTGGCGAATTTAATAACGTGACAGAGCTTGAAAACCTCCTCATTAGTAGTCCCACCAGCGAAGAATTAATCTACCTCGGAGATGTTGCTAGCGTAAAACGCGAGTATGCCGAAGTGCCGAGCAACATCATTCGCTACCAAGGCAAACAAGCTTTGATGATCGGGGTATCCTTTTCAAGCGGTGTGAATGTGGTAGATGTAGGCAAGCGCATTGACGCCCACTTGCAAACCCTTGAATACCAACGTCCTGTGGGTATGCAGCTTGCAGCTATTTACAACCAGCCGATGGAAGTTGAAAAGTCAGTCGATGGCTTTATTGTGTCGCTTGCTGAGGCTGTGGCCATCGTCATTGTGGTGCTCTTACTCTTTATGGGAGTAAAAAGCGGCTTTTTGATTGGCGGTATTTTGCTTATCACAGTGCTTGGCACCTTTATCTTCATGAAGCTGTTTGCCATTGACTTACAACGTATTTCATTAGGTGCCCTCATCATCGCACTCGGGATGTTAGTGGATAACGCCATCGTAGTGACTGAAGGCATTTTAATTAATTTAAAACGGGGTAAATCAAAACTTGCTGCAGCAGTCAGCATTGTTGAACAAACGAAATGGCCGCTCCTCGGTGCTACTTTAATTGCCATCACCGCTTTTGCACCCATTGGCTTAAGCTCTGATGCCAGCGGTGAATTCGCTGGAAGCCTCTTTTACGTGTTGCTCATTTCTTTACTGTTAAGTTGGGTGACTGCCATCACCTTAACACCTTTTTTTGCAGACGTGCTGTTTAGCAAAAAAGACATGCAACAAGATAGCGATGACCAAGCAGATCCTTACCAAGGGCTGCTGTTTAACGTTTACAAAGGCATGTTACATAGCGCCTTAAAGCACAGAGCCATCACGTTAATTTTAATGCTTACCGCGCTTGCTGGCGCCATTGTTGGCTTTGGCCAAATCAAACAATCGTTTTTCCCGGCCTCCAACACCCCGATGTTTTATGTGGATTATTGGCGCTACCAAGGCAGTGATATTCGCCAAACGGCAAAAGATGTGGCCGCTCTGGAGGCGCATTTATTAGCGCTTGATGATGTAACGGAAGTCACCACCACCATAGGGCAAGGCGCTCCACGCTTTATGCTGACTTACGCACCGGAAAAGTCCTACCAAGCCTATGCGCAACTGATTGTCAGAGCCAAAGAGCGGGACGCGCTCGATGATGTGATTCGTGAGGTTAGGCGTTATGGCAATGAGCAGGTGCTTGATGCTGAGCTTAAAATCAAACGCATGGAAATTGGCCCCTCCACTGATGCCAAAATTGAAGCGCGTTTTTCAGGACCAGATCCTGATGTGTTACGTGCCCTCTCAGCCCAGGCGCAGGCAGTTTTTAAGCAAGATGACGGAGCATTTAACATTAAAGACGATTGGCGAGAGCGCGCAAAGCTCATTCGCCCACAATTTAATGAACAAAAAGCGCGTCGTTTAGGCATTAGTAAAGAAGACTTAGATTCAGTGCTATTAACCAGTTTTTCAGGAAAACGCGTGGGGCTTTATCGCGAAGGCACAGAGCTCTTACCTATTATTGCGCGCTCTCCGGCAGAAGAGCGACTGAATGTCTCATCAATTGAAGACTTGCAGATTTATTCGCCAGTAAAAAGGGTTTTCGTGCCGGTATCTCAGATTGTTGATGGTTTTGATGTAGAGTGGGAAGACAGTCTCATCATGCGCCGCGACCGCAAACGCACTATTACTGTAATGGCCGATCACGATATTCTCGGTGATGAAACCCCAGCCAAATTGTTTGCCCGAGTCAGAGCCGATGTCGAAGCCATTCCTTTACCACGTGGCTATCAGCTTGAGTGGGGCGGCGAATACGAGTCATCTTCAAAAGCGCAAAAGGCCATTTTTGGGTCCTTACCCCTTGGTTACTTAGCCATGTTTGCCATTACGGTCCTGCTATTTAACTCGGTTAAGCAGCCATTAGTCATCTGGGCTACAGTGCCCCTTGCCTTAATTGGTGTGACTTTGGGCTTAGTGGTGATGAACGCGCCATTTAGCTTTATGGCACTGCTTGGGCTGTTATCCTTAACTGGGATGCTTATCAAAAATGGTATTGTCTTAGTGGATCAGATCAACATCGAATTACGGGAAGGAAAAACGCCCTTGGACGCGGTGATAGACTCCAGTGTGAGCCGTGTTCGCCCGGTTGCCATGGCGGCATTTACCACCATTTTAGGGATGATCCCCTTATTATTTGATGTGTTCTTCAAATCCATGGCAGTAACCATCATGTTTGGTTTAGGCTTTGCCACCATTCTGACCTTGATTTTCTTACCTGTTTTATACACATTAGTGTTTAAAATTCCATATAAATCAAAGTAGTTCAACGAGATGGGCTACCCACATTTGAGTAGCCCATGCCGCCTTTAACGTTAACTCATAACGCCATTACATTAAAAAGCCTCACTGAAGCTGACTTCCCCACGTTTGCACGTATCCATCAAGACAAAACTGTTTGCCAATATGTGGCTGAATTAACCCTAAACGACATCACTGAACGCTTTAATGAACGCTGCGGCCACTATGAAACACACGCATCCGGCTGGTTAACTTTAGGAGTCTGGTTTCAAGGGGAGTTAATTGGGTTTGCAGGCTTTTATGCCGAGCAAAATTCAGCCGAATTAGGCTACCTCTTAGATAGCCCACATTGGGGAAAGGGGCTTGGCACCCAAGTCGTACAATGCCTCATGGACTTTGCCAAGCAGCAAGGCTTAAGCCAATTAACGGCCACGGTCAGTAGTACTAATGTGCCTTCGCAAATTATTTTGCAGAGATTAGGCTTTAGCCAAACCCACACACAAAAACACACAGTGTGCATCTTTGGGGTATGGCAAGATGATGTCTACTTTATGAAAAATTCCCCATAACAACTACAATTAAGTGCAAATGACGTCATGGATGACACAGCATGCACACACACCAATCCGCAAGAGCAAAATTAGGCACCCTAGAAATCGGGCGTGGCTTGGCCGCACTCTTAGTCTGTTTGTACCACTACATAGGGTATTCCTATGCTTATTTTGGTGAGTACGGCGCCCTTGAATGGCTTCGCGGTGGCAATGCAGGAGTGCAGTATTTCTTTGTATTAAGTGGTTTTATTATGCTTTGGATCCATCAAAAGGATTTTGGTGAAAAAGCACGCACCCGCCGCTTTTTTGAAAAACGTTTTATCCGGCTTTACCCTATTTTTTGGTGCATTATCATCCCGATGACGGCAGCGATATTACTTGTGCCAAGCTTAGGTGCAGACAAAGCCCTGTCGCCAACAAGTGTGTTATTCGATCTTTTTATGCTCCCCCATCATGGAGACCTTATTTTACCTCCAGTGTGGACACTTCACCGTGAACTCCTTTTTTATGTGTTGTTTTCCCTTGCAATTGCTTTTGGCCGCAAAGGACTTTATGTCATTGTTGCATGGCAAATTGCCTGCTTAGTGGCGTTTTTACATGGCGATTTTGTATCAAGTTATTGGCGTGAATTAGTACTCGGGGTCCATAACTTAGGCTTTGGTTTAGGTATGTGGGTCGCCTACCTTGTACGTACTAAGGCATGCTCTCACACCGCGGCCTGGGGTTACACCCTAATGGGTTTAGGTGGGTTCTTTGCGCTATTTTTACTGCAAGGGGCACTTGAGGCACATTTCGGGCAGGAAGGGTTTAAAGTCGTTCAGTTTTCCAAAAGTTGGATTGTGTTTTACACCCTCTTTGCTGGGGTGAGTGTTTTCGGGTTAGTGAACCTAGAGCAAAAGCTCACTTTTAAAATACCTAGATGGCTCTATGTGTTTGGCGGCACATCGTATGTACTCTATCTTGTGCACGAGCCGGCCGGCTCAGTGTTTTATAAAATCATGACTCTGCCCTACTTTGCCAACACCTTCGATTACTTGAATGCTTTTTGGCTCGCAGGTTTAGGAGCCGTATTCAGTGCGGTGATTTTACACCTTTGGCTTGAAAAACCCTTATTGGCTCGTTTGAACGGTAAAAAAATGCTTTTACCTTCAGGATCACACCACTTAGGACATCGCTCGGGCAAAAAAAAGCCTGCTTGAAGTAAGCAGGCACAAATGGTTGAAGTGGGACTTCAATAACGGTTTAAACGAATGCCGTTCAAAAACCGATCACAATAAATTTAAAAAATTTAAATAAAGCTATTTTGCATTTGCTTGATTAAACACTTTTTCATCAAGTAATCATCAAACACAAACCGAATTAACAACAGCATGACGCCGGTAGCGGCAAGCGTTGCCCATAGCGCGAGCGTAAAGGTGTTTTCGACCAATACATGAAATGCGGCAAAAGCAGTACTCATGATAGCCAGTAAGCTCAATAACACATGGACTAAGGTAAACAACGGGCTAAGCTGCTTTTTTGCGGTATCTACTAAGGTACTTACAAACTGCGGAGATACGTGGGCTATCTCGGGAAATTCTTGTGCTAACCATAAGTGGTAATTACGCTTCATATCTAGCCTCCTTGCTAGCATGCAATGTACCCAAATAAGACCCGCACAACAAGGCTTTTTGGGTACATTTTTGGTGTTTTTATGCGTCTCGTTTTAACACTACGCGATAACGGGCTTTCCCTTCACGCACATGCGCTAACGCTTGGTTGATGTCTTTAAAATCAAACAGTTCAATTTCTGGCTTAATATCATGCTGGTAGGCAAAATCCAGCATGGTCGCGATGGTTTGAGGTGCCCCAACAGGAGACGCAGACACTTGACGCTGAGCCATAAGTAAATTGAATACATTGATATCCAATGGCTCAAGCGTGGCACCAACAAAATGTAAGCGACCACGTGCCTTTAAGGTGCCGATGTAGGCGTTCCAATCTAGTTTCACATTGACCGTAGAAATAATCAGATCAAATGCGCCTTGATGCTTTTCAAGCTCTGCTTCATTCCGGCTATTTAATGTATGGTGCGCGCCAAACTTTAATGCGGCTTCTTTTTTAGCGTCACTCGATGTAAATGCGGTTACCTCACAGCCCCACGCATTTAAAAATTGCAGCGCTAAATGCCCTAAGCCGCCAATGCCAATCACGGCGACTTTGTCCGTTGGCTTAATGTCATACTGTACAAGGGGGTTAAATACTGTAATACCACCACAAAATAAAGGGCCTGCACTCGCTAAATCCATACCATCAGGCAGTGCGACCACCGCCGTGGCTTTAGCCCGGACTTTATCTGCAAATCCACCATAATGAGACACAATCGTACCGGTTGCTTGACCACATAAGTTATGATCCCCAGTATCACAATGATGGCATTGCTCACAAAAGCCTGCGTGCCAACCAAGCCCAACTACTTGACCTTCTTTGAGCTTAGTGACGTTTTTGCCTACTTGGCTGATACGCCCGACAACCTCATGGCCTGCCACTAAAGGGTATTCACTTAAGCCCCATTCGTTGTCGATCATGGATAAGTCCGAGTGACAAATACCGCAATAATGCACGTCTATTTCAACATCATCGTCTGCCAGTGCATCAGGTTCATATTCATACTCAGTGAGCGCTTCACCCGCACTTTGGGCGGCATAGGCTTTGATCATCTCATTCTCCAAACGTTTTATAGGTTGTACTGAGTGTAGTTGAGCAGTACACCTTTAAGGCACTGTTGCGAAAATTTTTTAAAATTCGCATAAATCAACCAAACTAGAATTAAAAATCGAATGAGGTAGACCGTTTTTAAATTTTGCCATTCATAAAAGTGTCATATTAAAAAGGCATACTGTGCTCCAATATTTAAGATTGCCAGTATTATGTTACCCACTAAAGCACAGCCACAGAGTAAACAGCGCCAAACACCCTTTGGCTTACGTTTGCGCACCCAAGCAAAACCTACCCATGTGGCAGTGGAAGAGTCGCGCAATCTTAACGATCCTTTTGGTGCTGCAAAACGCTATCAAGCGCATCAAATTGAGACGACCGCCAAAGGCGAATTTACTTACAGTACTCGCTTACCGCTTCATATTAATGATGGTGATGTACTCAAAGTCAGTGCGGAACTCGTGAGTAACCGTAAAGAGCAATTTGTTGCTAAACGCGAGTTAAGCCAAGCTGACAGCGGCCAAATCATCCTATGCACGTTAAAAGGCGCCGGCAAAAGTGGTGAACACACTTTGCATCAAGGGGTGTATAACCGCCATGGTCAATTAAAAGAAGCCGATGTGTTTAGTGCGGTGATCACCTCCCACGTTTCTAAACCGCCACGCGCAAAACGCTCACCTTGGTGGGGACGCCTGCAAACCATCATTTCTGCATTGTTTTAGTGTTTACAGCACGCTGATTTATCGCTACTTTTTAAATAACTTTCTTATTTATAAGGGCTTTATGTGATCTTGGCTTGCCCGCATTGCGACACCCTAGTGCATTGCCAACCACTTGCGCATAATCACGCCTTATCCTGCCCAAATTGCCGCAGTGTGCTAATTCAATCTGTGCGCTTTCGTGAGCAAAAAGTCATTGCACTTGCCTTTGCAGCCTTACTGTTTTTAATTTTGTCTGTGGCGTTTGAGTTTTTACGGTTTTCGGAAAGAGGGTTTAGCCAAACCATTACCCTACTTGATGCGCCCTTTATTTTGCTGCATTTTGAATCCACGGCTTTAAGCTTAGTGATTTTTGTGGTGATTTTTTTACTCCCACTATGCTTTATTGCAGCTTTGATCCCTTTGCATATGGGGTTACTCAACCTTTTGCCAGAGCGTTATGGCGCCTATGTGTTAAAAGCCGTGCTCTGGCTAAAACCTTGGTGTATGGCTGAAATCTTTTTGATTGGCATATTAGTCAGCCTGATAAAAGTAATGAGCCTCGCCGATGTGTATTTTGGGCCAAGTTTTTGGGCGTACATTGGCTTTGTGCTCTGTTATGCCATGATTTTGGTGTATTTCTCACCCTGGTTTTTGTGGCAAAGTATCTTGCCCCATTGGCAAGGTGATACCGTGCCCGAAGCGCGAAGAGCCATAGATGCCGATTTACATTTGTGCCACCGCTGCCACATGCTCACCCCGCTTACAACCTGCCCGCGCTGCCATGGCAATACCTATGCACGCAAACCTTATGCATTACATAAAGTGTGGGCGCTCAGTATTACCGCCGCCTTGTTGTACATCCCTGCTAATGTTCTCCCCATAATGCACACCACGTTTTTAGGGCAAACCGAAGGCAATACCATTATTTCTGGTGTGGTGTCCTTGTGGCAAAGTGATTCAAAACCCATTGCCATGGTAATTTTTATTGCCAGCGTCATTATTCCTATCTTTAAAATTTCGGTGTTGTTGTGGCTGTCTTATTTACTGCACAAAGGCGCGCAACACGGTGAGCTGGCGTACACTAAAATTTATCAAGCTATTGAATTTATTGGTAAATGGTCCATGATTGATGTGTTTGTGGT
>JBGTXC010000002.1:0-39151 GCA_041937835.1 Alteromonadaceae bacterium
TTACTACAGCCAAACCCAATACTACCTCGCTACCTTTGCCGATGAACTTTATCTTCACCCGTATGGCGGCGTGATGATTGACGGCTACGGTGTGTACCCTATGTACATGAAGGACGCACTCGACAAGCTTAAAATCACGCAGCACATTTTCCGTGTGGGCACGTACAAGTCGGCTGTTGAACCTTTCATGCGTAATGACATGTCAGAAGCGGCTAAAGAAGCGAACCGCGAATGGCTGATGGCACTTTGGCAACAATATAAAGAACGTGTAGCGAAAAACCGCGCCTTTGATATTGCTAATTTTGATGAAACAGGTGATGCCTTACTGGCCAAACTTGAAGCCGTTGACGGTGATTTAGGTCTTTATTCATTGAACAATAATTGGGTTGATGCGTTAAAAACGCGCAAAGAAGTTCACGACCTAATGATTGAGTACGTTGGTAAAAGTGAAGACGGTAAATCCTTTAGCCACATTGCTATGAATGATTACCTCAAGCTTAAGCAGTTACCAAAAGGTTTTGTGAACCCAATCACTGAGAAAGTGGCTGTGATTGTTGCCAAAGGAACAATTGTTGATGGCTCTCGTAAAGCGGGCCAAATTGGTGGTGACTCAACCGCTGCCCTACTTCGTAAAGCACGCCTTGATGACAAAGTGAAAGCCGTGGTACTTCGTATTGATTCAGGTGGCGGCAGTGCCTTTGCCTCTGAAATCATTCGCCAAGAAGTACTGGCAATAAAAGCTGCAGGTAAACCTATCATTGCATCAATGAGCTCAGTGGCCGCATCAGGTGGTTATTGGATTGCTGCGCATGCCAATGAGATTTGGGCTGCCCCTTCAACCATTACGGGTTCAATTGGTATTTTCGGTGCTTTCATGACATTTGAAAACTCACTTGATTACCTTGGTCTTAATACGGACGGTGTGGGTACAACTGAGTTTGCTGGTCTTTCACAAACACGTAAGTTACCAGAAAGCTTTGCGCAAATGATTCAGATGAACATTGAAAATGGCTATGACCGCTTCCTTACAGTGGTGTCTGAAGGCCGTGGGTTAAGCAAAGAAGCTGTTAACGATGTAGCACAAGGGCGTGTGTGGATTGCAACGCAAGCCAAAGAATTTGGCCTGGTGGACGAGCTTGGTAACAAGCAAGATGCCATTAAACGTGCCGCTGAACTTGCGAGCCTTGATTACTATGACGTGTGGACTGTTGAGCAAGACTTAACGCCACAAGAGCGTTTAATACAAGAGCTGTTCTCTGCAGAAGTTGTACAAAGCTTCTTTAAGCAGGATGGCACAGCATCGTATCGTGGTCTTGCTGATAAAGCCTTTGACGGCATGAGCACCTTAACTCAGCAAATGCAGTTTATCAGTGAGTTTAACGACCCAGACGGCGCATATATCCGCTGTTTAGAGTGTAAAATTTCACTTTAAAATCATATAATAAGCCCAGTTATCATACTGGGCTTTTTTCTATGCAGCGTAAACGTATCTATATCGCCTACACAGGCGGTACCATCGGCATGAAGCAATCAAGTGCAGGTTATGTTCCTGCCAAAGGCTTTTTAACTGAAACAGTGCGCCAAAGTGCTGAGTTTAATCGCCCAGAAATGCCTGAATTTGATATTCATGAATATGCCCCACTGATTGACTCTTCCGACATGGCCCCGTCTGATTGGCAACTCATTGCTGACGACATCCAAAATAAATACGCCGATTACGATGGCTTTGTGGTGTTACACGGCACAGACACCATGGCATACACAGCCTCTGCTTTGTCGTTTATGTTTGAGAATTTAAATAAGCCAGTGATCGTGACAGGCTCACAAATCCCGTTATCTCAGTTACGCTCTGACGGCCAAGTGAACTTGCTTAACGCCATGTACCTTGCTGCCAATTACCCTATTGCAGAAGTGAGCTTATTTTTTAACAATCAACTCTTTCGCGGTAACCGTGCAATAAAAATGCATGCCGATGGCTTTGATGCGTTTGCCTCCCCGAACCTTGCGCCGCTTGCCACAGCCGGTATTAATATAGAGCTCATCAAAGGGGTCTTAAGCCCAAGTGATGAGTCAGTCTTAGAAGTCAGTAACATTACGCCACAGCCGATTGCGGTAGTGCATTTATATCCAGGAATAAGTGCAGAGCTTTTAGCCAATCACATTCACGATGATGTAAAAGCGGTGATTTTACTCAGTTTTGGTGTGGGTAATGCCCCGCAACAAGCCGCACTTTTAGATACCCTAAAAAGTGCCTGCCAAAAAGGCATCGTTGTGGTTAACCTGACTCAATGTATAAAAGGCTCAGTGAATATGGGCGGGTATGCAACAGGCAATGCGCTTTTGAATGTGGGTGTGGTGTCTGGGTATGACATGACGTTAGAAGCATGCTTAGCCAAGCTTCATTATTTATTGTCCAAAGATTTAGAAGCGGAAACCATACGTCATCTTATTCAAGATGATTTACGTGGTGAACTTAGCCGTTAATCAGCTTTAAAGTCCAAACAAATGGAATTGATGCAGTAGCGAATGCCGCTAGGTGGTGGGCCATCATTAAACACATGGCCTAGGTGCCCTTCACAGGTGGCGCATTTTACTTCGGTGCGCTGCATATTATGGCTAAAGTCTGCATGATGAGTGACTGAGCTGTTGACTGCCTCAGTAAATGCAGGCCAGCCACAACCACTTTCAAACTTCCCTTTTGATGTGAATAAAGGGGTATCACAGGCAACGCAGTGATACACCCCTTGTGCAAAATGATCGCAATATTCGCCACTGCCTGGGTACTCAGTGCCTTGCTCGGCAAGAACCTGCTTTTGTGCTTGAGTTAACCCAGTGATGTAGCGTGCTTTCATTCTTATCTGACCTTTTGTGCTATGGATACCAGCTCATTGATGTGCGTCATTTCACCGCCGTGTGTAAGCACGCCATGCTCGCCAAAGTAATCACGTTGCGCTTGCACTAAGTGACCATTACTAGGCGTACTTAATGTCGCAAAATAGGTTTGCGTTGCGCTAAGTACTGGAAAGGCTAACCCCGTCATCATGGCTTTGCCTGTCATTTCACGTAGCGCGTCAATTTCGTCACTCATAGTATCGATAAACTCAGTGCCTTTTGCCACTTGATCTAGTTGGTCAGCTCGAATAATACAGCCGGCACGCCAGGTTTGTAGTGTCTTGGCTAAATCCACCTTCCACTGATGAGAGCGGCTCGCCCCTTTAATGAGTGCTAACCCTTGGCGATAACACAGCAATGTTGCTAATTGGAACGCTTTTCTAAGGGTGGTTAAATCCACTTCTACTGGGGCAATAGACTGCTCTGCATAGGTCATTTCTTTGGCGGCAAGCGTTTGTGGCGTATTGGTTAAATGACGGGCTTCCACCGCTGCAACTAAAGACGGTACGGCAATACCTAGTTCAAGGGCGTTTTGTGCCGTCCAAAGACCAGTACCCTTTGCGCCCACGCGGTTATCAATTAAATCAACCAGCGGTGTGCCGGCGTCATTTTCTAATTTTAAAATATGGCTAGAAATAGCAAGTAAATAGCTGTTAAGCCCCTCTTCTTGCCAGGCATCAAATACTTCAGCCACCTCTTTTGGTGACATGCCTTGGCCAAGACGCAGTAACTGGTACATCTCAGCAATCAGCTGCATTAAGGCGTACTCAATGCCGTTATGGACCATTTTGACAAAGTGACCACTGGCAGACGCACCGACACGGGCAAAACATGCCTGCCCTTCAAATTGCGCCGCTACCTTTTCAATCCATGGTTCGATGCGCTCCCAGCCACCTTCAGAGCCTGAGGCCATCATGGCAGGGCCATGGCGAGCACCCTCTGCGCCCCCAGAAATACCCATAGTGGCAAATTCAAAATTGTTTTGGTATTTAAGCTTACGCGCAACACCGTCTTTATAATTACTGTTGCCGCAATCAACGATCATGTCATTTGGCTCAATGCCTGCTTCAATCAAATCTTGGCAGACTTTGTCGACCAATTCACCTGCTGGCACTAAAAGTAAAATGGAACGCGGCGCTTTCATCGCGCGAATGAGTTCAGGTAATTCAGAAACGATAGTGAGATTATCAGTGAGGTTTTGGCGTTTTGCCTGTGCAAGTAGCTCTTCCCCTGCGTCTGGGTTTTTATCATAGGCGACTAACTCAACGCCGTTTTCCACCAGATTAAGTGCCAGATTTTTACCCATGACACCTAAACCGATTAATGCTAATTGCATGCCTCTCTCCTTTGCCATAAGGCTAACTTAAACGACTTCACCCTGAGCCGCGGCGAAAATGGGGTTGGCCAGCGTGCTCAGACGGGCGCATTATAGAGGGCAAATGTCCTTGCTTTCAACAAAAAGGGAATAAATACCGTTACTTGCCCGCTTTGAGAAAGATTCGCCAAGCCACTTGCTACACTATAGTATTAATTTGCAACTGCGCGGACCTTAGGTCAGTTGAATCAGGCTGACACCGGTGTCATAATAACGTCCCGCCCAACACATTCGGCGCAGCAAATAACATAATAAGTGCATTGCACAAAGGAGAACCTGATGCCAAGACGTACTAAAATAGTGGCTACCCTCGGTCCTGCAACTGATAGAGATAACAATTTAGAAAACATCATCAAAGCAGGCGCCAACGTTGTACGCTTGAACTTCTCGCACGGGAGTAAAGAAGATCATCAACGCCGTGCCACTGATGCACGCAACATTGCCAAAAAATTAGGCACCCATGTTGCGGTTTTAGCTGATCTCCAAGGCCCTAAAATCCGTGTTTCTACATTCAAAGATGGCAAGGTGAACCTAGAGCTAGGTGCTAAATTTATTTTAGATGCGGATATGCCACTGGGTGCCGGTGACGAAAGCGGTGTTGGCATTGACTATAAAGACTTACCAAAAGACGTTAATTCTGGCGACATCCTGCTTTTAAACGATGGCTTAATTCAACTGTGTGTGGATGAAGTGATTGGCAATCAAGTACATACTCATGTGACTGTTGGCGGTGTACTGTCTAATAACAAAGGCATTAACCGCTTAGGCGGCGGCCTCACTGCCCCTGCCTTCACTGACAAAGACAAGCAAGATTTGATAAGCGCCACTGAAATTGGCGTGGATTACATTGCCGTATCTTTCCCACGCTCTGGCGATGACATGCGTTATGTTCGTAGCCTGGCTGAAAAAGCCGGTTCAAATGCCCAATTACTTGCCAAAATTGAACGCGCAGAAGCCGTTGAGTCTGTTGAAGCCATTGATGACATCGTGCTTGCGTCAGATGCTGTGATGGTTGCCCGTGGTGATTTAGGCGTAGAAATAGGTGATGCGGCCTTAGTTGGTAAGCAAAAACTGATTATCTCTCGTGCGCGTTCATTAAACCGTGTGGTGATCACCGCCACACAAATGATGGAATCCATGATAGATAACCCTATGCCAACACGCGCTGAGGTCATGGACGTTGCCAATGCCGTACTCGATGGTACAGATGCTGTGATGCTTTCAGCTGAAACTGCAGCGGGTATGTACCCTGAAGAAACTGTGGCAGCCATGGCACGCGTGTGCGTTGGTGCAGAGTCACAACCACAAACGGCGATTTCTAAACACCGTTTAGATTCGATGTTTGCGAACCAAAGTGAAACCATTGCCCTGTCGGCTATGTATGCAGCAAACCACTTGCAAACCATCAAAGCCATTGTGACTTTGACCGAATCAGGTGGCACTGCAAAATTAATGTCGCGTATTAGCTCTGGCTTACCAATTTTTGCTCTTTCACGACATGAGCGTACTTTAGGACAATGCGCCCTTTATCGCGGCGTGTATCCGATTGCGTTTGATTCTACTCAGTACAGTGATGATGTGATGGTGCAAAAGGCTCTTGCGACTTTAGTTGACGCAGGCGTTCTTAAAAAAGGCGAACACGTCCTACTGACTCACGGTGATACCATGGAAAAAGTAGGTGCCACTAACACCATGAAGATTTTAACTGCTTAATAAGTTAAGAGACTCTAAAGTAAAAAAGCCGCATAAAGCGGCTTTTTTGTGGATAAAATACAGGTGTTTTAGCGGTTAATCACAGATTTCACTTTGTCTCGGTAACTGCGACTGACTTTGAGCTCTTGTTCATTGTTTAACACTACCACGTATTCGCCACTGGTTTGCGTCACCAATTTTTGGATTTGATGAGAGTTCACAATGGCTGAGCGATGCACGCGGATAAAATCATGCGGGTCTAGCATCTGCTCTAACTCTTTCATTGTTTTACGTAAAATGTGGGTTTTGCCGTCCGTGCAGTGTAAGCACATGTAATCACCTGCAGCATCAATCCACTCTATGCTGTTTGTGGGTACGCGAACGATTTCGCCCTGCTCTTTGACTGCTAAAGATTCTGAAAAACGTTTTTCTTCAGGTGTTTCGCCGTTGGCAATTTTCTTTAAAATCTCTTCGCAATTATTGCCGGTTAACCCTGCTACAAAACTTGCTAGCTTACGCTTTTGCGCACCGTCCTGTTGGTTCTTTATAAATGATTGCACTTTATCCACCGCCTGTCTTAATCGTGATTCTTCTACTGGCTTTAATACATAATCCAGTGCATGAGTTTCAAAGGCCTTGACTGCAAACTGATCAAACGCTGTCACAAAGACCACCGCAGGTAATACGTCTAAACGTGCTGTTAAGTTTTGTATTACCTCAAATCCATTCATTTCAGGCATTTGAATATCAAGAAAAATGAGGTCGATATCCTCGTTTTCACATAATGCCAATGCTTCTGCACCACTTTGGCAACTTGCCACAAGCTCAATGTCATCAAATTGAGTGAGCCTCACAGCTAAGCCTTTACGAGCTAGAGGTTCATCATCCACTAAAAGTGTGCGTAACTTACTCATCCTGTGCCTGTTCAAATGGAATTCGGATATTGACCGTCAGCCCGCTTGGTTGATGCTCTGACAACTCAAACGCAAAAGCTTGGTCATAATGTGTTTTTAAACGCTCTTTGGTATTGGCAATGCCCACACCTTTGGCGCTTTCTAACTGGCCATTGCTCAGCGCAGCACCTGGCCCGTTATCGCTAACTTCAAGCAATAAAGATTGAGCGAACACTTGGGCTTTGATGCTAATTTCGCCGCCTTGGGCTTTGGCTGCAATGGCGTATTTAATGCTGTTTTCAATAAGAGGCTGTAATATGAGACTCGGAACTAACGCCGTTTGTGCCACATCACTGACATCTAAGGTTACCTTGAGTCTGTCTTCAAAGCGCACTTTTTCAATCTCTAAATAGAGATTAATCGCGTGTAACTCTTGCTCTAACGGCACTTTCTTAATTGGGTCAGTATTTAAGGTGTAACGCAAAAAGTCCGATAGTCTTGCAACCATTTTATTGGCATTGGTGTTTTCTTCTATTAACACTAAGGTCGAAATGGCATTGAGCGTATTAAACAAAAAGTGCGGATTAAGCTGATAGCGCAGCATTTTTAATTGCGCTTCATGGGCCATGGTTGTGGCTTTAAGTGCCTTTTGGCGTTCACTTTGTAAAAGTTGATAGTATTTAATGCCAAAGTATAAACCACTCCAACACAAAATAATGTAAACCGAATCTAAGCCTTGCTTAAAGTAATAAAACCACTCGTCTGGGCGATAACCATGGCGGTATATCTCCCACAAATTAAGCTTTTGAATAACAGACCACAAGGTGCCTGTTAAGTAAGACGCGCTGAATACAACCAAGATGAGTACCCAAGGGCTAGTATTCCAGACCATACGGTACAAATAGCGTAAAGGGATCGTCATTAAACAGCCTGCGTAGGCGTTTAAGAGTATAACGAAGATATAAATGTCACGCATTTCAAAGACTTTAGAGCCAATGTAATTGACGAGGGCATAACCAAACCAGCCAACAATTTGTAGCACCCAAAAAAAGCGATGTCGGTTATCTACTAAACTATGCCAATTCAAAATGCGCGTTTCTTCCTTTTTGTCATCTGCCTTCATTCTATTGACTTTACGCCACTAACACACTGTTACTTATCGTCAAAAGCCTGCGACTAGTCGCATCATGGACATAGTGCCTCTGTCAAAACGGTACAAAAAAAGGCGCTTTAAAGCGCCTTTTTGTTAACCTAACTCGTCGGATGCGACCTTGTATTTAGGGTCTTCAATCACGTTGACTTCCACTAAATCACCCGCTTTGCTTAAAAGCTTTTTACAGTCTGCACTGACATGGCGTAAATGCAGCTTTTTACCTGCTTTGGTGTATTTTTCTGCCAAGCTGTCGATGGCTTCAATGGCACTGTGATCCGCCACACGGCTGTATTTAAATTCAACCACTACATGCTCAGGGTCGTTCTTGATATCAAACAAATCTAGGAAGTTTTTCACTGAGCCAAAAAATACTGGGCCATGAAGCTCATAGACTTTAGCACCTTCGTTATCGATGTAACTTGTGGTGTAAATGTGTTTCGCATGCTCCCATGCAAACACAAGAGCTGAAACAATCACACCCACACACACCGCAACGGCTAAGTCGGTGATCACAGTCACACCTGATACCAGTACAATTACAAAAGCATCTGCACGTGGTACTTTGTTCATGATCCTAAATGATGACCATTCGAAAGTACCCAGTACCACCATAAACATCACACCAACAAGTGCGGCAAGTGGGATCATTTCAATCCAATTAGCTGCAAAAAGGATAAACACGAGCAGCATCACAGCAGCTGTGATCCCAGACAAACGGCTACGGCCACCCGAGTTAATGTTGATCATTGATTGACCAATCATAGCGCAACCACCCATAGCGCCAAATACACCACAGGTCATGTTTGCAGCACCTTGACCAATACATTCTTTATTCGATTGGCCACGGGTTTCTGTGATTTCATCAATGAGCGTCAGTGTCAGTAATGATTCAATTAAACCAATTGCAGCAAGTACTAAGGCATAAGGGAAAATGATTTTAAAGGTTTCAAATGTCCAAGGTACATCTGGGATATGAAAGCTAGGTAAACCACCTGCGATGGTCGCCTCGTCATTGCCTGTCATGTCTTTTAAGAAATCAAGTACAGTGCGTGCTTCTAAATCAAGGCCAATCACCATCCCAGTAACAACCACAATCGCCGCTAATGACGAAGGAATGGCAGTAGTCAACTTAGGTAAGAAGTGGATGATGGCCATGGTCAGCGCCACTAGTCCTAACATAATGTAAAGCGCACTGCCTTGCATCCATACCATTACGCCGCTGGCGTCTTGTACTTTAAACTGCCCAAGCTGCGCGAGGAAAATCACGATTGCAAGCCCGTTCACAAAGCCCAGCATCACCGGGTGTGGCACCATGCGAATGAATTTACCTAACTTAAAGATACCGGCGAAAACTTGCAGTATCCCCATCAAAAGCACAGTAGCAAACAGGTATTCAACACCATGGCTAATTACCAATGCTGTCATCACAACGGCTAAAGCACCTGTTGCACCTGAAATCATCCCAGGTCGACCACCAAAAATGGCAGTGATCAAACCAACGATGAAGGCGGCATAAAGGCCAACTAATGGTTCAACTTGGGCAACAAAGGCAAAGGCTACGGCTTCTGGCACTAGGGCCAACGCCACCGTCAGGCCAGATAACACGTCATTTTTAGCTGACGCTGGCGCTTTCGATAATAGATTAAACATGGGTACCTTAAAGTAAGGGGCAGTATGGGGCGGCAATAATAGCAATAGACGGGGATTTTCTCAATGTAAGGCAACCGGTCAGTTGCCTAAGCATTTGATAAGATTAACACTTGGCTAAAGAGGTAACGCAGTGCTGCGTTTTACGCATGTCATAGTAACGTTTGAATTTACTTCTTGAACAAAGTCTAAACTTAATAAGTGGTCACGAACAAAACGCTCATAACCGTCAATGCCTTTGGCGATAATACGCAACATGAAATCCATGGTGCCGGCCATTGAATAGCACTCTGTTACCTGATCATGGCTCATAACGAGTTTTTCAAACTCATCGAGTTGCTTTTTACCATGCCCTGCTAAACGCACATGGGCATACACACACATATCAAACCCCAGCATCTTAGGGTCGAGTACGGCAACTTTACCTTTAATATAGCCCTCTTGCTCTAAGCGGGCGATACGGCGCCAGCAAGGCGACTGGGATAAACCGACCTTGTCGGCAATTTCCGCCGTGGATAAACTCGCATCTTGTTGTAATAACGCCAAAATTTGGCGATCAACTTGGTTTAATGACATGGCTTAATAACATCCTTAAAACGCTGTTTAATACGCTGCTATTGCAGAGTTCATTGTGTTGGGCCCCATAAAATTGGATATTTTCTATAACGGGCATCATAAAAAGGCGTCTTTTCATAAAGCCAATCTCGACGAGCTTGAGTGCTCGGTGACTCTTTGCTTATGAAGTTCATAAACTCTTGACGCATAAGAGGTTTTTCATCCAACAGTTTGCTAGCATACGGATCTAAAGCGTAGTTTTCAACATATTCTGTACGTTGAAAGACACTGTGAAAAAAGCCCCATTGAAAAAGAGAATCTGGCGCACTGGGGTGCAGTAAATGGGTTGCGAGTTTTCCAAGTGGTTGGCGTGTTAGCACACGCATGTAAGCGCCCTGCTCTGGATTTATTTGTACTTCAGTAAAATCTGCTTGCACACGAAACCGCCCTTCAAAAGGCTGCTTGGCAAATTCAGGGGTTTTGAACTGTGCCTCAGTTAGTGTGCTGGGTAAGTCAGTGACCTCAGTCATCTCAACGCCTTGTTGTGTTAATACAGCAATGACTTCGGTTAAACGCTTAGGGATGTAAAACGCTTTAGGCACTGTTACCTCATGAGTGACCTTTTCTTGCCAATACACAGGTAAATCTTTAAATGTGGTGGCTTTACCTAAATAGCGTACGTTTTGTCCGCCAAGCAGGTTACTCTCAAACTGCTGATACTCAATGCCTTTAAAGTCCATTAACCTCGGCGTTTCACTGTAGGTGCGATTGACGACTAAACGTTTGGGGGTTTTGCGGTCCTTTTGAACCGCCTCAGCTAAGGTTTTTTGATGTGCCACTAAAGTTTTAATGGCAGCTTCTATCAGTACATAGGTGCCAACTACCCTTTGCTTGTAAGGTTTAAGGCTGTGATTTTCCACCAAAATGCTGGGTAACGCCCGCAAGTCACCCCAGCCATTGGAATAACGCGGCCCTGCAACCCAGCCGGCAAGCCCTTGCTTAAGGTCATTTTTATTCATCACAAAGACTAAAGGCCCAGGAATATGACCATGGGCTTCAAGCTCGCTGTCGAGTGATTGGCGAATTTCAAGATTCAGTACTTTGGCAATGTGCGGCGATGGGTTGGCAAATTCAGGGCTGGCACCATAGGTAATATCGTATTGGTAATCTGCACCATCAGTAACATGTACATCTAAAAATAAATCAGGTTGTATGCGATTAATTAATGAAACGGCGGCTTTGACACCTTGAGTGTCGAGCTTCATGTAATCGCGGTTAAGGTTTAGGTTCACTCCATTTGTTCGAAAGCCCATAATGTGTGGGCCTCGTTGATTAATGCGATTATATTCGCTACGGCGCTCATGACCATCCACGTTTAAAATTGGAATAAAGTAAAAGGCCACTTTATCTAGGATGCTTTGCTTATTGCCCAGTACTGCATCACGCAAAAACATTAGTCCGGCATCTTTACCATCTATTTCGCCACCGTGTATGCCTGCTTGAATGAGTAACTTTGGGCGACTGTCATTCAAAGTGGCATTATGGATCACAACAATGTCACGTCCTTCACGGGAGACGCCGATCACTTCTTTTTTTAATAATCCATCACTTTTAGCAATCAATACATCAAGATACGCCATAGTGGTTGCGTAATCAGAACTTAGCTTACCATCACTTTTTTCAAACTCTGTTGCATACGGGTGGCTTGGTTTGACTAATTCAAGGCTAGTGCCATTAAAAGGGATAGTAGGCGGTAAATGGGAAGTGTTTGCCACAGCAGTTTGCCACACACAGAGGCTTAGCAGCCCAGCCTTTATAAATTTAGTCACCCAGATGCACTCCTTGAATGGTATTAATGGCGCGCCCACAAAAAGAAGCTTGTGTATTACACGTGAAATACACGCTTTGCGGTTTAAAGTAGCGCGGCTTATAGGTATGTACCTTTTTCATCTCACCAGAAAAATATTTCGTGAACAAGGATTTCGCGACAAAGTCCGGTATTACCAGATAATCAAAATCCTCTTTGATGAAACGTGTGGTCGCTTCATACGCTGAGAACACTTGGGTAACATTAGGTAAGTGTTTGTTTGGCATGAGGGTTTTTAAAGTAAAGTAGGTGATCCCTTTTTTTTGATACAACAAGCTTGAGTTTGCTCTGATAGAGGGAAGCTCATTTTTAGTGACAAGTACATACTGCACATCAAAAAATGACGCACTCAAAATCCTCGGAGCGGTGACTTTTTGAAAGTGCACTGTGGCAGCTGTGCCCTCTTTTAAATGCTTCTTCACGTTTGAATAACTGGTAAATTTGAATGCGACTTGATCGCTTAAGATATGTTGCAGTCTTCCTAAAATAGCGCTGTCATTTGGATTTTCAGCAGAAAAATATGGTGGATAGGATTCGATTGCCACATCAATGGCTGCACGTAATGGAAAGCTACTGATCATCAACACACTCAGCAAAATACATCGCCACATAATCACTCCTTGCGAGTAAAGTCACTAAGCATTACAGTGACTTAAAATTAAAAAACTAGGATACCTCATGCCTTGGATAATGATAACAGGTTGTAGTACCGGCATTGGTTTATATTGCGCAAAAGAGCTCAAAGCGGCCGGCTACCAAGTAATTGCCACAGCCCGAAAAGACGATGATTTAAGCATCCTACAAGCACTTGGCTTACATGCCCTTTATTGTGATATGGACGATGAAAAAAGCATTGAAGCTGCCTTTTCTGAGGCGCTCACACTTAGCAACAATCAGCTCAGTGCTTTATTTAATAATGCCGCTTATGGGCAACCGGGTGCAGTTGAAGACTTACCCACAGCAGCACTAAAAGCGCAATTTCAAACTAACGTGTTTGGCTGGCATCATTTAACACGCTTAGCTGTGGCGCATTTTAGAAAATTGGGACATGGTCGCATAATTCAAAATTCATCGGTGCTTGGTTTTATCGGGATGCCCTATCGCGGGGCTTATAATGCATCCAAGTTTGCTTTAGAGGGCTTAACGGACACCTTACGCATTGAATTAATGGACACAGACATTCAAGTGGCGTTAATTGAACCTGGCCCTATCGTGTCTAAATTCAGAGAAAACGCCATGCTTGCGTTTAAAAAGTGGATCACCATTAAAGGCAGTGCGCATCAGGACAATTATGAAGCACAACTAGCGCGCCTTAGTGCCACAGATGCCCCAGCTAAATTTACCCTTGGCCCTGACGCTGTGTATGACGCATTAATTCATGCACTTGAAAGTAAAAAAGCCAAGGCGCGTTATTATGTTACCTTCCCAACCAAGCTGTTTGGCTTTTTAAAACGCATTCTACCTACCAGCATGCTTGATAAGATGATTGCTAAAGCCAAATAAAAAAGGAGCCAAATGGCTCCTTTTATTAAATGGGCTTTTAAGTGCTGACACTCAGGTGTCTACACTGAGCACATTTTAAAGCATGTCAAAGACATTACTTATGCAGATAGACCTTCTTGTGCTTTAGCAACTAATGCTGCGAAAGCCACTTGGTCGTATACAGCGATGTCTGCAAGGATCTTACGATCGATTTCTACAGACGCTTTCTTAAGACCGTTGATAAAACGGCTGTAAGTAAGACCGTTTTGACGAGCCGCTGCATTGATACGTGCAATCCATAGTTGACGGAAAGTACGTTTCTTAGCGCGACGGTCACGGTATGCGTATTGACCTGCTTTAGTAACTGCTTGGAAAGCTACGCGGTAAACACGTGAACGTGCTCCATAGTAACCTTTAGCTTGCTTTAAAACTTTTTTGTGACGTGCACGTGCGATAACACCGCGTTTAACTCTTGCCATAACTAAAAACCCCTATTAAGCGAATGGAAGCATACGTGAAACAAGGCCAGTATCGTTCTTGTGAACCATAGCCTTAGGACGTAAGTGAAGCTTACGCTTAGAAGATTTCTTAGTCAGAATGTGACGAAGATGCGATTGTTTACGCTTAAAACCGCCAGAAGCAGTCTTTTTGAAGCGCTTAGCCGCGCCACTGTGGCTCTTAAGTTTGTAAGCCATTGCAATAACTCCAATTGATATTGCTGAACATATGCAAGCGGGCGTCCAACACAAGGTTGATACTTTTAAGGCCCAACTTACAGCCTAGGACAAGTGCACAAGGCACTTGCTTAAACCAGGTGAAAGCAAACCGAAATTTACCTTACTTGTAAACCTGCTTTAATTTATTTAAACCCTGCTTACTTCTTAGCAAGCGGTGCCATCATCATCACCATTTGGCGACCTTCGACACGGTTAGGGAAAGATTCTACTTGTGCAAGATCTTCTAAGTCCGCTTTAACACGGTTAAGAAGATCGATACCAATTTCTTGGTGGGCCATTTCACGACCACGGAAACGAATGGTAATTTTCGCTTTATCACCCGCTTCTAAGAACTTGCGAAGATTTCGTAGCTTAACTTGGTAATCACCTTCATCCGTGCCAGGACGGAACTTGATTTCTTTTACCTGAATTTGCTTCTGCTTTTTCTTCTGTTCCTTTTGCTCTTTCGCTTTCTCAAAGAGGAACTTGCCGTAATCCATCAGCTTACAAACAGGTGGCTCCGCATTTGGGCTGATTTCCACCAAGTCAACGCCCGCTTCGTCTGCTTTGTCTTGTGCTTCACGCAATGACACGATGCCGGCTTGTTCACCTTCTACACCGATTAAACGGACTTCTTTTGCTGTAATATCATCATTGATACGATTCTTCTGGGTCGTTGCTTGACCTTTCTTTCCGCCTCTAATGGTCTCTTCCTCCAAGAAAACAAATAAAATCGAGCTCAATTGTTAAGTTCATTGAGCTCGGATAGGTGCTGAATTAGCTGCGTTCTGCAATCTCTTGCTGAATTTTAGCAATAAAATCATCCAGACTAAACTTACCTAAGTCATCCCCTGTACGTGTACGTACAGCAAGCGCTTGTTCTTCAACTTCTTTATCGCCGACAACACAGAGGTAAGGAATACGCTTTAAAGTATGCTCGCGGATTTTAAAGCCTATTTTCTCATTTCTCAAGTCAGCACAGGCTCTAATTCCAAGTTTATTCAATTTTTGTACAACTTGGTGAACATAATCTGACTGCTTATCGGTAATATTCATCACCACAACTTGCTTAGGTGCAAGCCATGTTGGGAATAAGCCCGCGTACTCTTCAGTTAAAATACCAATGAAGCGCTCAATGGAACCTAAAATAGCACGGTGGATCATCACAGGGGTACGGCGTTCGTTGTTTTCAGCAACGTAAGTAGCACCTAAACGACCTGGCAGTGCAAAGTCTAACTGCACCGTACCACATTGCCATGCACGGTCTAAGCAATCATACAAAGTGAATTCGATTTTAGGACCATAGAAGGCACCTTCACCTGGCAGGTATTCAAATTCAATGTCGTTTGCTTTTAGCGCTTCGGCAAGTGCTTGCTCTGATTTATCCCACATTTCGTCATCACCAATGCGCTTTTCAGGGCGCGTTGATAGTTTTACAACGATGTTTTCAAAACCAAAGGTTGAATACGTGTCATAAACCATACGGATACACGCTGAAACTTCTTCTTGAATTTGTTCTTCCGTACAGAAAATGTGCGCATCATCTTGAGTAAAGCCTCGTACACGCATTAGACCGTGTAACGCACCTGATGGCTCATTTCGGTGACAACACCCAAACTCAGCCATACGCAATGGTAAATCACGGTAAGACTTCAAACCTTGGTTGAAGATTTGTACGTGACCTGGGCAGTTCATCGGCTTGATGGCGTATTCACGCTTTTCAGATTCAGTCGTGAACATGTTGTCTGCATATTTATCCCAGTGACCAGATTTTTCCCAAAGGCCACGGTCCATCATTAACGGGCCTTTTACTTCTTCGTAGTCGTATTCACGTAACTTTTCACGTACGAAGTCTTCTAGCTCACGGTAGATGCTCCAACCGTCGTTATGCCAAAACACCATGCCTGGCGCTTCTTCTTGCCAGTGCCATAAATCAAGTGCTTTACCAATTTTACGGTGGTCACGCTTTTCCGCTTCTTCTAAACGTTTTAGATAGGCTTTCAGTTGTTTTTTATCAGCCCAAGCTGTGCCGTAGACACGCTGCAACATTTTGTTGTCAGAATCACCACGCCAGTAAGCACCCGCCACTTTCATTAGTTTAAAATGATGACAGAACTTCATGTTTGGTACGTGAGGGCCGCGGCACATATCCACATATTCTTCGTGGTGGTATAAACCTGGTTGGTCATCCTTGCTGATGTTTTGATCAAGGATTTCCATTTTGTATGGTTCGCCACGCGACTCAAAGGTGTCACGTGCTTCTTGCCAGCTTACTACTTTTTTAACTACGTCATAGTTGGTTTTAGCAAGCTCTAACATGCGCTTTTCAAGCTTTTCTAAATCTTCTTGATTCAGTGAATGCGCCATGTCGATGTCATAATAAAAACCATTGTCTATGGTTGGGCCAATCGCCATTTTAACATCAGGGTATAGCTGCTTAATAGCATGACCTAATAAGTGCGCACATGAGTGGCGAATGATTTCAAGTCCGTCTTCATCTTTTGCTGTGATGATCTGCAAGCTTGCATCTTCAGTGATCAGATCGTGTGCATCCACACGCTCACCGTTAACACGTCCCGCAATGGTGGCTTTCGCAAGACCAGGACCGATATCTTGAGCAACTTGAAAAGTAGAAACAGCGTCGTCAAACGAACGTTGACTGCCGTCAGGAAGAGTAATAACTGGCATAAAAATCCTTATACAGTGGTGACACCTACGCCGCATCACATGTAATTGATAATAATTAAATACGCACTAAGCAAAGACGCTTATACCAAAAGTATCTGATTGCTTAGCATGAACCCTTTATTTTGACGTTCAGCCCTTTTAAATACAAGGGTCAGCACAAAAAAGATGAAAATTATCCATGCAGTAGCAAACCTTGTCTGTGCATCTGGTATAATTGCCGTAAATTCACAAACTTGGAATCCAGATGAAAACCTGTGGTGTAGAAATTAAAGGCTCAGAAATCTTACTGTGCTTATTAAACCGCGAAAATGACGTGTTTGACATTCGTGATGTGCGCACAACCCGTTTTGTGCTTAATGATGCCAACTCAACCGAGCAGATGCGTAAGCTGCAATTTGACTTTAACAAACTCATGCAAGATTACGGCGTTGAGTTTGTTGCGATTAAAGGTCGCCAGCACAAAGGTAAATTTGCCGGCTCTGCTGCAGGCTTTAAAATGGAAGCGGCATTACAGTTAATTGACAGCCTGCACGTTGAAGTCATGAACGTGACTGAAATGAAAGAAATCATTAAGCGCAACCCATTGCCCGTTGATTTCGCCGACACCGGTCTTAAAAAGTTTCAAGAGCATGCGTTTACCACAGCATACGCATTTATCACTAAGCGTACTTACCAACGCGACGAAGAATAAAAAGAGCCACGTGCTCTTTTTTTGTGACAGGAGTGTCCATGTTAAAGCGTTTTGAATCCATTACCTCCCCCTTCCCTAATGAAAACCCCAAAAAACCCCCAAACGAGTTACTGGCGTTTTGCTTACATTATTCTAAAGGCATGTTAGGACCGATAGTCGTCATGTCTTTCGTTACTGGCTTACTGGCCGTATTTGAAGTCATGCTTTTTGGTTTTATGGGTGATTTGGTGGATTGGCTCGCCAATGCCAATAAAGCCACGTTTTTAGAGGACAACAAAACCACGTTAATTTGGATGACCTGCGTAACCTTAGTGTTATTGCCTGTAGGGGTGTTTATACACTCAGCCTTAGTGCATCAAACACTCTTGGGTAATTACCCTATGGCGATACGCTGGCAAGCACACCGCTACCTGCTTAAGCAAAGCATGCACTTTTACCAAGAAGATTTTGCCGGTCGCGTTGCCACGAAAGTGATGCAAACCGCCCTTGCCGTGCGTGAAACTGTGATGAAGCTCTTAGATGTGATGGTTTACATCTTAGTGTACTTCACTGCTATGGTGGTGCTCATCGCAAGCAGTGATTGGCGTATGAGTGTGCCTATGCTGGTGTGGTTAGTGGTGTATGCCCTATTGCAATGGTATTTTGTGCCGCGCTTAAAACGTGTGTCATCCGAGCAAGCGGATGCCCGCTCCTTAATGACAGGCCGTATTGTTGATAGTTATACCAATATCGCCACCGTTAAGCTCTTTTCTCATAATCAGCGAGAAGAAGCCTACGCGAAAAATGCCATGAGCCAGTTTTTAACGCCTGTGTACAAACAAATGCGCTTGGCAACCTGGCTTAATGTCACAGTGCAAATTGCCAATTATTTGCTCATTTTTACGACCGCGGCATTAGGGATCCATTTGTGGCTGGCAGGCAGCATAGGAGTGGGTAGCCTTGCTATCGCCGTGAGTTTAGCACTTAGGCTTAATGGCATGGCGCAGTGGATCATGTGGGAAGTCAGTAGCCTCTTTGAAAACATCGGCACTGTGGTGGATGGCATGGACACCCTTTCACAAACTGTATTAATAGAAGATAAAAAAGACGCTGATACCTTGGAGGTCACGCATGGTGCTATCCACTTTAATGATGTGGATTTTCACTACCCAGGTAAAAACAGCCAAGATGCGGTGCTCAATCAGTTGAATCTGGCCATTCAGCCAGGCGAAAAAATCGCGCTGGTTGGGCGCTCTGGTGCAGGTAAATCTACCTTAGTGAACTTATTACTGCGGTTTTATGATGTCAGCAAGGGCAGTATTTGCATTGACGGTAAAAACATCAGTGATGTAAAACAAGACAGCTTACGTGCCCACATTGGCATGGTGACACAAGACACCTCCTTGTTACACCGCACAGTGCGAGAAAACATTGCGTACGGTAAACCCGATGCTACTGATGACGAAATCATTCAAGCAGCAAAACGCGCTCATGCTTGGGACTTTATTCAAGGCTTGAGTGATAAAACCGGCAACCAAGGTTTAGACGCCATGGTGGGTGAGCGAGGTGTAAAATTATCCGGCGGTCAGCGCCAGCGTATCGCCATTGCCCGTGTGCTGTTAAAAGATGCACCTATCTTAATTTTAGATGAGGCCACCTCGGCCTTGGACTCTGAAATCGAACTTGCAATCCAAGAAAGCCTCAATGAACTTATGAAAGGGAAAACCGTGATTGCCATAGCGCACCGGTTATCCACCATAGCTAAGATGGATCGCCTCATCGTGCTTGATAAAGGACAAGTCAGTGAAATGGGCACGCATAATTCATTGATTGCGCAAAATGGCGTGTATGCCAAGCTTTGGCAACATCAATCAGGTGGATTTTTACAAGACTAACTTTGTAAAAGACAATAAAAAAGCCGCAATAAGCGGCTTTTTTATTGCTATCACAATTACTTACGACGTAAGCGTAACGCAAGTAGTGATAAGCCAAGTAACGCAATACCTGCTGGTGCTGGCACTGAGAATTGCGATATTTTTGTCACACCTGAACCAAAAGCTGAGTCTACCGATTTTGCTCGGAAGCCAAAAACATCCCCAACATTGACCCAAAACGTTGCTGTGCCAGATTGGTTATCTGGACCCATGTCATCAGTTAACTGTGTATACATACCATTGATGATGTAGCCAAACGGGTCCCAAGATGCGCCATCTACATCATACGAGTTGTATAACCAATCAAAAGTAACCCAACCTGATGCTTGAGCTGTAATATAAAAGTCAGTATTAGCAGCTCCGCCGCCTGAATCATTACTGATTTCTAAAATTGAATATGGCGCACCACCAAGGTACACATAACCACCGTTTAAGTCTTGCGACCAATTGCTGACATCGTAATAACCAGTGAAATCTATCACTGATGCTTTTGCTGGGCTTGCTAAAGCAAGCACAGCTGCCACTAAGGCAAACTTTAAGAATTTCATGGTTTTCTCCAATTAATATCGTTGTATCCATACTGCGATGTTAATGGAGCAAAACCTTTGCCAAGATGCAACCCTTTGTTTTGCATAGGTTTATTTTCATTTCTTCTTTTGACTGTAAATAAATCCGACACAAAAAAGCCGCTCAAACGAGCGGCTTTTTAAATAACACTATTATTAGGCTGTAATAAGCTCTAAACCATTCATGTACGGGCGAAGCGCCTCAGGAACAGTAATTGACCCATCGGCATTTTGATAGTTTTCTAAAATCGCCACAAGCGTACGGCCGACTGCCAAGCCTGAACCATTTAGGGTGTGTAATAACTCAGGCTTTTTCTCACCTTGGCGACGGAAACGTGCTTGCATACGTCGCGCTTGGAAATCACCCATGTTTGAACATGATGAAATTTCACGGTAGGTATTTTGTGCTGGTAACCACACTTCTAAGTCGTAGGTTTTAGTGGCGCCAAAGCCCATATCACCCGTGCACAGCACTACTTTACGATATGGTAGTGCTAATGCTTGTAAGATACCTTCGGCATGGCCTGTTAGCTCTTCTAACGCGTCAAACGCATCTTCTGGTTTTACTAGTTGTACTAGTTCCACTTTATCAAATTGGTGCTGACGAATAAGACCACGTGTATCACGGCCGTAACTGCCAGCCTCTGAGCGGAAACACGGCGTGTGTGCAGTTAAACGCACAGGCAGTGCATCTTCTGGGTAGATTTCATCACGTGCTGTGTTAGTCAGCGGGACTTCCGCGGTAGGAATAAGGCTAAAACCATCGGCGTGTTCAGAAAGCACTTCTGTGTGGAATAAGTCTTCGGCAAACTTAGGTAGTTGGCCTGTGCCGAATAAGCTGTCTTTGTTGACAAGGTACGGCACGTACATCTCGGTGTAGCCGTTTTTATCTGTGTGCGTATCAAGCATAAATTGCACTAGCGCACGGTGCATACGGGCAATAGCGCCGCGCATTACGGTAAAACGGGCACCACTTAATTTTACACCGGCTTCAAAGTCTAAACCCTTACCAAGACTTTCACCTAAATCAACGTGATCTTTTACTTCAAAGTCATACGTTTTAGGCTCGCCCCACACCGTCACTTCAACGTTATCGGCTTCGTCTTTGCCTTCTGGCACAGATTCATGTGGTAAGTTAGGAATTCGAGCGGCAATGTCATTTACTTTTGCAAGAATCTCATCTTGTTCTTTTTTACTGGCATCAAGGGCATCACCTAAATGCGCAACTGCATCAAGTAACGGCTGGATGTCTTCGCCTTTTGCTTTAGCTTGGCCTATGGCTTTAGAGCGACTATTACGCTCGGATTGTAGCTCTTGGGTTTTAACCTGTAAGGCTTTACGTTGCTCTTCAAGCGTTTCAAGCTCTGCCACATCCAATTCAAAACCACGGCGCTTTAAACGTGCCGCCGTTTCTGCAAGGTCTTGGCGTAAAAATTTTGCATCTAACATAGTGGTTATAACCCTTTTTGTAGTACTAGTTGGCTTCCAGCCCAAGCCAAACCAATGCACAGTGTGACATTGGCGATAATATTGACTCCGCTTTTTAAATACTGCTGAGATTGCAGCAAGTGCAGAGTATCCATAGAAAATGTTGAAAACGTGGTTAAAGCACCCAAAAAACCCACTGTGATTGCGGTTTTTAAAGGGTCTGATTGCATCACACCACGCGATATTAGAGCGAATGCCACTCCAATTAAAAATGAGCCAAGCATATTAACTGCCAGCGTCGCAAAAGGGAACCCCTGCAGCTTGAGTTTGGTGGCCATTTCACTGGTAAAAAAGCGAAGCATGGCACCAAGCGCACCACCCAGACCAACCCAGAGGTATAATTTAAGACTCGTCATAGCGTTTTTGCGTGCTTTGGGCATCTAAACTTTTTAGATAAGCCAGTTTTTCTTTGATTTTAACTTCAAGACCACGCTCAGTCGGTGTGTATAACTGAGTCTCTGCCAGCTCTTTTGGAAAATAGTTTTCCCCTGCGGCATAGGCGTTTTCTTCGTTATGGGCATAACGATACTGCTCGCCATACCCTAACCCTTTCATTAACTGTGTGGGCGCATTGCGTAAGTGATGTGGCACAGGTGCATGGCTTGTGTGTTTTGCCAGCTCTTTGGCGCGATTGAAAGCATCGTACACAGCGTTACTTTTAGCGCAACTAGCCATATACAAAGTGGCCTGTGCAATAGCACGCTCCCCTTCTTTAGGGCCAACCCTATGGTAAATATCCCAGGCGTTTAAGCCTACTTGCATGGCTCTTGGGTCGGCATTGCCTATGTCTTCCGTTGCAATGGCCAGCAAGCGCCGTGCAACATACAAAGGGTCTCCACCTCCGGCTAAAATGCGTGCGTACCAGTAAAGGGCGGCATCCGGTGAAGAGCCTCGCACGGATTTATGAAACGCAGAAATCAAATCGTAAAAGGCATCCCCGCCTTTATCATAATGAGCCGATACTTCTGGCAGTGCTGCAAGGATTTGCTCCGCACTCACCTCTTGTGTTAGCCCTCGGTACTCTTGGCATAAGGTTTCAAGAGTATTGAGCGCACGCCGTGCATCGCCAGTGGCATTTTTTGCAATGAGTGACATGGCCTCTGGCGCAAAATTTAGATTTAACGCGCTAAGCGCTTCGTCTTCACTCAGGGCTTTTTCCAATAGGCGACTGATAACATCGTCCGCTAATACATTTAAAGTGATCACCTGGCAGCGTGACATCAACGCATTGTTAATCGCAAATGACGGATTTTCGGTAGTCGCACCCACAAATAAAAAGGTGCCGTTTTCAATGTGAGGTAATAAAGCGTCTTGTTGGGACTTATTAAACCTGTGCACTTCATCAATAAAGAGCAGACTTTTTTTACCTTGAGATGCCAGGGCATTTTTAGCCTCTAACACAGCCTCGCGCACTTCTTTTACGCCCGCAGTCACTGCTGAAAGCTCAATAAAATAGGCATCCGAATGATTCGCAATAATGTGCGCTAGCGTGGTTTTCCCAACGCCTGGCGGCCCCCACACCAGCATACTGGGTGCCCTACCTGCTTCAATGGCATGACACAAAGTGCTATCTGCCCCCAGCACATGAGTTTGGCCAAAGTATTCAGAGAGCGTTTTAGGGCGCATTCTCGCCGCTAATGGGCGTATATCGGGTTCAAACTCAAAAGGCAAATTTGCCACTGTTATTGCCCTTGTTGGCGTTGGTCATCCACCATCATGGTGTCATTTATGGTGAAGCTAAAAAGTGATTTTCCAAAGGCCTTGCCAACAACTTGATCGCTAAACGAATAATGGGCTTTTTGGCCTGTGGCATCATGCATGGTCACATGCGTCAGGGCATTGCCTTCAAAGTGTACGTCAAGGCGCGATACTTGGGCATTGGCGTCTTTGGCTTTGAGCATAAAGCCATCTTGTGTTTTAGACACACTAAAATGTGCCCACACAGTGTCATCGTCAGTGGTTAACAGTACAAAAGGCGTTTGAGGTAACAGTGCATTGGTGTCCATGATGGTCACTTGCTCTGCAAATTCATCAAAATAATACGTGGTCGTTGGGTTAGCCACAAGTAATGTAGTGTCTGGGCTTGATTGTGCAAGGCGCATCATAGTTGGCTTTGCCAAATATAATTCACCTTGAGCCGTGCCCAGTTGGTTTCCCTCAATGCCAGTGACTGATTGCTGATATTTAGCATAAAAGCTTGGCATGGCTGTGAGCTTAGTTTTTAAAAGTGCGGCAGCATCTTGCTCGGCAGCAACGTGCTCGGAGGCAAATGCCCCAGATGATTGGCTTAACAGCATCAGTGCCGCAGCACATTTAACCAATAAAGATTTCATAGACTTCCTTTTTAATTTGCTTGTTGCCCAACCAGCACCTCTCGGGCGCCGTTGTGGCCAGGGGCGCTTACAACACCCGACATTTCCATTTGTTCAACGAGGCGCGCTGCACGGTTATACCCCACGCGTAATTTACGCTGCACACTTGATACAGACACTCGGCCACCATCAATCACAAAAGCAACGGCTTCATCATAAAGTGGATCTGCCTCGCCATCTTCAGACTCTGCAGCCTCGCCAGGTAGTAAGGCATCTTCGCCCGCATCGCCATTTAAAATGTCATCAATGTAATTTGGTTTGCCTCGGGCTTTCCAATCATTAACCACAGCATGCACTTCATGGTCGTCCACAAAAGCACCGTGTACACGCATTGGCACGGATGTGCCAGGCGGTAAGTACAACATATCACCCATACCAAGCAGGTGCTCAGCACCTTGCTGATCTAAGATGGTGCGTGAGTCAATCTTTGATGACACCTGAAACGCCATACGGGTTGGGATGTTAGCTTTAATCAAACCTGTGATCACATCGACAGACGGTCTTTGCGTTGCCAGCACCAAATGTATCCCCGCAGCACGGGCTTTTTGAGCAATTCGCGCTATGAGCTCTTCCACTTTTTTGCCAACGATCATCATCATGTCAGCAAATTCATCGATTACCACAACGATACTTGGCAGCTTTTCAAGGTACGGCGCCTGCTCGTCCATTGAATCTGTGTCTTTCCAAAGTGGGTCACGAATTGGTTCGCCCGCTTCTTTGGCAGCTAAGATTTTAGCGTTATAACCTTTTAAGTTTCGTACCCCAAGGGCAGACATCAGCTTATAACGACGCTCCATTTCACCCACACACCAACGAAGGCCATTGGCTGCTTCTTTCATGTCGGTTACCACTTCACATAAAAGGTGTGGTATGCCTTCATATACTGAAAGCTCCAACATTTTGGGGTCAATCATAATTAGGCGGACATCTTCAGGGGTGGATTTGTAGAGTAAGGATAAGATCATTACATTAACGCCCACTGACTTACCCGAGCCTGTGGTACCCGCTACCAATAAGTGCGGCATTTTTGCCAAGTCCACCACCACAGGGCTACCGGCAATGTCCTTACCTAGCACCATAGTGAGCGCGGATGCGTTTTGTTCAAATTTAGGGGCGCTGATCACCTCAGATAAACGCACAACTTCACGGTGTTTATTAGGAAGCTCAATGCCCACATACGTTTTACCTGGGATGACTTCCACCACACGTACGCTGACAGCTGAAAGCGAGCGCGCCAAATCTTTGGAAAGGCCACTGATTTTAGCAACCTTAACACCCGGTGCTAAATCAAGTTCAAAGCGCGTAACAACGGGACCAGGATACACACCCACCACAGCAGCTTGCACACCAAAATCAAGTAATTTGGCTTCAACTAAACGTGAAACGGCTTCAAGCTCTTCTTGTGAAATCGGGTTTTTGGCTTTATCTGGTCTGTCTAACAGCGCAAGTGATGGTAATGGCTCAGCCGGCGGCTCTTTTGCTAAAAGGGCTTCAAATTCTTCTTTCGCACTGACTTTTTTAGTGTATGCAGGAGGCTTAGTCGCCGCAGGTTGTGGCTCATCATCAACACCGGTGGCTTTTGCTTCATCTAAAGCATTTAAGGCTTGTTCGGTATCAAATGGCTCTTCTTCAATGGCTGAAAAAGCAATGTCTTCAAATGCAACAACAGGCTCTTTTTCACTATCATGCTCATTGGTAGGTGACTGAGGAGTCAGATTCGCTTCAACGTCTTTTACATCACCTGAATGGGGTGCCTTTTGTGAATGAACAAGCAAAGGTTCATCTGTGCTTGCGTCTGTGTGGCTTATCGCTAAAGGTTCATCAGCTTGGATTTGCTCAGCATCTGTTGATTGTGCCAAGCGTGCTTCTTGTTGAGCATGGCGTTCCGCCAATGCCATTTTAACACGCCCTTTTAACGCTTTGACTGTGCGTACTACAAAGGCACCTAGCTGCTCGACAAAATCAACCCAAGAGACGCCCGTTAAGAGCGTAAGTCCTGCGAAAAAGAAGCATAAAAGCAATATCGATGTGCCAGTAAAATTAAATGCTGGCATCATGGCGGAGGCTATCACATCCCCCACTACCCCGCCCGAGGTAAAGTAAAAAATATCGTCGAAATTAATGCTGGCGATGGACGTGCTTGAGGTGACAAATAATACAAGCCCAATGAGCCTTAGCCCTAAGGTCATGTAATCGAGTTCAAGTAATTTATGCGGACGTTTAAAGACTAAGTAACCCGTCAATGCAAGTGCGACTGGCACACAATAAGCAAACCAACCAAAAGTAAAAAACAGAATATCAGCAAGCCAAGCACCGGCCGTACCTGTGATGTTTTGCACTTTAATAAATTCACCGGTTTGTGACCAAGAAGGATCTGCAGGATTAAAGGTGGCCAATGCACATAGCATGAAAATTGCCATGGTGGTGGTCACTATTAGTCCGGCTTCAAGTAAGCGTTGTACGCCATTCAATCGCATTGGGTTAACCTTTAGGTGCTGTTATTCTTTTATTTCACGTGTGAGTTTATCAGTTTTTTAACATGAACTGTATCACTAAAACTGCCGCTTTTTATGCCACTACAGGCTGAATTATTTGCGCTTTATCCCCCTTCACTTCTTCCATTACAACATAGGTTCTACTTTCACTCACAGCCGGCAAACGCAATAAAATATCACCCAATAAATTGCGGTATTCGGCCATGTCTGCCACGCGGGTTTTTAACAGGAAGTCAAAGTTACCTGAGACTAGATGGCATTCTAAAATTTCATCGTGAGATCGTACCGCTTTAGAGAAGTCTTCAAACACATCTGGCGAGGTTTTTGTGAGTGTGATCTCAACGTATACAAGGAGCGCAGCTCCGAGTTTATGTGGGTCTACCACGGCTTTATAGCCTTGAATGTAGCCATCACGCTCTAATTTCTTTACGCGCTCTAAACATGGCGTTGCAGAAAGCCCAATGCGCCTTGCCAATTCCACATTTGAAATACGCCCATCTTTTTGTAACTCAACCAAGATTTTACGGTCAAGTCGATCTAGCTGCTCATACATATTAAACCAGTGTAAATATCTAAAAACCTTAATTGATTAGAATTTAACACTAAAATTAGATTTAAAAAAGGTGATACAAACTACTAGAGCATCTCTATAATAGCCCCCAATTTACACATCCGTTCATTGAGGATTTAAATATGATTATCGGTGTACCTAAAGAAATTAAAAATCACGAATACCGCGTAGGTATGGTACCTGCCAGTGTGCGTGAGCTGATCAATCACGGCCACAAAGTTGTGATTGAAACACAAGCGGGTATGGGCATTGGTTTTACGGATGAAGACTACATCGAAGTAGGTGCTGAAATCTTAGCAACCCCAGCGGATGTGTTTGCCACAGCAGACATGATCGTAAAAGTAAAAGAGCCACAAGCAGTTGAGCGCGCGATGTTACGTGAAGGTCAAATCCTTTTCACATACCTTCACCTAGCTCCGGATCTACCACAAACTGAAGATCTCGTAAAAAGTGGTGCTGTGTGTATCGCTTATGAAACTGTGACTGATGCAAAAGGTGGCTTACCACTACTTGCTCCTATGTCAGAGGTTGCAGGTCGTATGTCAATTCAAGCCGGTGCACAAGCGCTTGAGAAATCAAACCATGGTCGCGGCATGTTACTTGGTGGCGTACCAGGTGTTGAGCCTGCCAAAGTGGTTGTGATTGGTGGCGGTATGGTTGGCCGAAATGCAGCGCAAATGGCGGTTGGTTTAGGTGCTGATGTGGTGATTTTAGACCGCAACATCGACGTTTTACGTTCACTTAATGCACAGTTCGGTAACCAAGCTAAAGCCATTTACTCAACTGCTGATGCCCTTGAAAAACATGTATTAGAAGCTGATCTTGTGATTGGTGGTGTACTTATCCCTGGAGCAGCTGCGCCAAAGCTTGTGACTGCTGATCACATTAAAGCGATGAAGCCAGGCGCTGCGATTGTGGATGTTGCCATTGACCAAGGTGGTTGTATTGCTACATCAAAAGCGACTACACACGCTGATCCAACTTACATCGTTGATGATGTTGTTCACTACTGTGTTGCTAACATGCCAGGCGCTGTGCCTCGCACATCGACTTTTGCATTAAACAATGCAACCTTGCCTTTCATCATTAACCTTGCAAACAAAGGTTACAAGAAAGCATTGATGGATGACGCACACTTCCTAAATGGTTTGAACGTTATTAAAGGCCAAATCACGTGTAAAGAAGTAGCTGAAGGTTTTGACATGCCATTTGTTGACCCACGTGTCGCACTTGAAAATGCCTAACCCTTCGGGTTAACGCCTCGAATGAAAAAAGGAGCCAATTGGCTCCTTTTTTATTTGGCATTCAATAAACACTATATAAAGCGTTTAACAATAAAGTCCACTTTCACACGCTTAGCCTGACCAAGCAGTTTTTGCACTTCGGCTGGATAGTCTGCAATAGACTCAAGCTCTGTGTGGCTATTTAAGCGAGTACAATGGGCTAAAATAGCCTCTCGCTCATCTTTGATGGCTTCACGTAAAGTGCCCATGTTGTCATCAAACAAAATACCATTTTCGATGTCCAGACCCCACGCACGTGGATTGAGGTTATGGCCGCTCAATAAATGGTAACGATCATCTGAGCAAATACCCTTTAAATGAAAACTATTATTGCCGTCTTTCCACAGATACACATTGAGCTTGCCCTCTTCAATCGCCTTTTGTTGGCTTTTCAAAAAGCGATGCAAAATGGTCTCGTACAAATAGGGCAACGCAGAGATCTTACTAAATGGCTCACTTGGTGGTGAGTAAAAGTCATTGGCCGTTTTATCACCCACCACTATGGTGACTTTTCTACCTTGGCGTAAGGTTTTTCTAAGTGCACGCAGCAAAGGTGTTGGGAAATTAAAATACGGGGTGTATAAAACCAGTTCACGACGCGTGTTCGTGAATAAGGTTTTGATGGCACGGTTTAACTGGTTACCGCGCGGCCCAAGTCCTAATAAAAGGCGCACGTTAAGGGCTTGGCTTGGGTTTTCTTCCCCGCCTTTAAAGTTAAAACGTTTCAGCCTTCTTACTAACTGGCGGTGCGCTGCTTTAAAGCTGGTTAGCTTAGGCACAGGTGCTATGTCTAACCGCGGTACAGCGTCTGAGTTAATGAGCTCGTTTTCAGTGAAATCAACAAACTCATTACACACAGCTTGACTATTCACTAAAAAATACCTGTCTAAGCGGTATTTTTCTTTTTCGTGTAAATACACATCATTAATGCTGGCACCGCTGTATAGCAAGGTATCATCAAATACAAAACCTTTGATGTGCAGGACACCAAAGAGCTCTTTTGCTTTAACGGGTACCCCATAAATGGCCACTTGGCTGCCAAATTGTTCTTTTAATTTTTGATAAAACGCAGCATTACCCAGGCTTTGTTTTGCCCCAATTAAACCACGCTGTGCTCTATGGTAATCCACGCAGATCACAATTTTTAGGTCTGGATTGGCAAGTGCGGCTTGGTGAAGTGCCGTTAAAATTTCTGTGCCGGCATCATCTTCTTGGAGATAGAGCGCTGTAATGTAAATGCGCTTTTTCGCTGACTTGATCAACGATAACAAGGTGTCTTTATATTCTTTCGCAGAAGCGAGAATGCGCACATCTTCAGGCGCCAGAGAATAAACGGGTAGCCTTTGACGAGTAAACATATGAATTAATTGCCCGTAATGGATCAGCCCTTGGCCGTTTTTGTAATAATAATGTGCAACAATAACAAACTTTTAAAGGGTTCGCCTCCTGTTTTGATAGCCGCGCCACCAGCTTGAATAGTTTTCAGCCGATTACTAACACGAATAGCCAACAAAGAGTAAAGCCAGCTGTACAACACAGCATTTTTATAATCTCTTTGCATTTAAATTAAGTTTACTTTGTGCTTGTTTTACTTAGAATCGAGCCCATTAAACTGTCACATGACGAAGTAGGAACGCATTATGTCCACTGCAAAACATTGTAAATTATTGATTTTAGGCTCAGGCCCTGCGGGTTACACCGCGGCCGTATACGCAGCACGTGCTAACTTAAACCCAGTGCTTATCACTGGCATGCAGCAAGGTGGTCAGCTTACGACCACAACTGAAGTAGAAAACTGGCCGGGTGATGCTCACGGTTTAACGGGCCCAGCCTTAATGGAACGCATGAAAGAACATGCTGAGCGCTTTGAAACTGAAATCATTTTCGACCACATCAACAAAGTTGAATTAACAGAACGTCCTTTTACCTTAACGGGTGACAGTGGCACCTACACGTGTGATGCCTTGATCATTGCCACCGGTGCTTCAGCTAAATACTTAGGTTTAGAGTCTGAAGAAAACTTTAAAGGCCGCGGCGTAAGTGCGTGTGCAACCTGTGATGGATTCTTCTACCGCAACCAAAAAGTTGCAGTTGTAGGTGGCGGCAATACGGCCGTTGAAGAAGCGCTTTACCTATCTAACATCGCTGAAGAAGTGCATGTTATTCACCGCCGTGACACTTTCCGCTCTGAAAAAATCTTATCAGATCGCCTTATGGAGAAAGCAGCAAACGGTAACGTGACACTACACCTTAACCGTACACTGGATGAAGTACTAGGTGATGAAATGGGCGTGACGGGCATTCGTATTAAAGATGCCGCTTCTGATGCCACTGAAGATTTAGATTTAGCAGGTGTATTTATTGCCATTGGTCACAAGCCAAACACAGACATGTTTGAAGGTCAGCTTGAAATGAAAGACGGCTACCTAGTGGTTGAGTCAGGCTTACACGGCAATGCCACACAAACTAGCATTGAAGGTGTGTTTGCAGCAGGTGATGTGTCTGATCACATTTACCGTCAAGCAATCACCTCAGCTGGTACCGGCTGTATGGCAGCATTAGATGCAGAGCGTTATTTAGATAACCTTAAATAAGCCAAACTATGTATACTAAGCCCACGTCATGTGGGCTTTTTTAATGATGAATTTAACGTTACTCGACGCAAACGCTTTAGCTTTCCCCTCCCCGCACTTTGCGCTTGATGAGCCCGATGGCTTATTAGCTGTTGGTGGTGATTTAAGTGTCCCGAGATTATTAAAAGCCTATCAAAATGGTATTTTCCCATGGTTTAGTGATGGCGACCCTTACATGTGGTGGAGCCCTAAAGTCCGTGCAGTGATCGCCCCAAGTGACTTTGCGCCTGCTAAATCCTTAAGAAAATGGCAGCGTAAACACCCGAGTACGATTCGTGTGAATCATCATTTTGATGAAGTAATACATCAGTGTGCTCGCATTCCTCGCTCGGATGGCGGTACCTGGATCACCGAAGAAATGCAAACAGCGTATAAAGCCCTCCATAAAGCAGGGGCAGCGCACAGCATTGAAGTGTATCAAGATGACGAATTAGTAGGTGGCCTTTATGGTGTGTTAGTTGGCCGCGTGTTTTGTGGCGAGTCGATGTTTCATAAAACAACTAATGCATCAAAAATAGCATTTTGGGCACTTAACCAGCTCCTTAGCCCTTTTGAGCACACTTTAATTGATTGCCAAATGATGACGCCCCACCTTGAAAGCTTAGGGGTAGCCCCCATCAAACGTGGTGCATTTTTAAAAGCGCTTGCAGTTAGGCAGAACGCCCTAACTCCGTGCCCTTTTACTACAAATAAACTTGTGAGCCTCACATTATGAGCACCACCGAAATCCAAGTAGGCGTCACTGAATCCTTTGACTGCAGTTATCTACCAAGCCAACAAGAGCGATTATTGGTTGTCACTGAAGGCAGCGTGCACAATCCGCATGCATACCATCAATTATTGGCTCAAGGGTTTCGCCGCAGTAGTAATCAAATTTACCGCCCGCATTGTGATAAATGTAATGCGTGTATTCCTGTGCGTATTTCAGTCAAACAATTTAAAAAAAGCCGCTCACAAAAGCGCCTTATTAATAAGTGCGCGCAATTTGAAGTGAGAATCAATCACAGCAACGACCAAATCCGTTATCCTTTGTTTGAGCGCTATATCAATGAACGCCATGCAGATGGTGCCATGTACCCTGCAACTTATGAGCAATACACCAGTTTTGCGCATTGTTATTGGCTAACTCAGTGGTTTATTGAGCTGTATGATGGCGACAGACTGATTGCCGTTGCGGTGACGGACGTCACACATGGCGCACTTTCAGCGATTTATACTTTTTTTGATCCAAGCTACGGAACGCTAAGCCTTGGTACTTACATGGTGCTTGAACAAATCAAACTCGCAGAGCAGCTAAACATGCCCTACGTTTACCTTGGTTATGACATTCAAGCTTGCCAAAAAATGAACTACAAGCGCCGTTTTATCGGCCATGAATGCCTTATTGATGGCATCTGGCAGGCAAGTTAATTTACAAAAATACGCCGACTTACTTTACTTATGGTGCGTATTTGGGCAAAATCTCACGCGTTTTTTATTCCAAGAGGTGTAACGCTTAGTATGGCGAAAGAAGATGTCATTGAAATGCAAGGGACTGTACTAGATACCTTGCCAAACACTATGTTCCGTGTAGAGCTAGAAAATGGTCACGTTGTGGTTGCTCACATTTCGGGCAAAATGCGCAAAAACTACATCCGTATTTTAACGGGTGACAAAGTGACTGTTGAAATGACGCCTTACGATCTGTCTAAAGGTCGCATCGTATTTCGCGCGCGTTAATCACTTACAGCGTATTATAAAAAACCCGGCTAATGCCGGGTTTTTTCTTTTTGTACCAAAGTGGTCTTCAACATTAAGCTGGCGCTAAATTAGATTCATAATCAAGCTGTAGCTTTTCACCTTTCACTTTGACTTTAACAGCACCACCTTCAGACAGTGGCCCAAATAAAATGTCGTTTGCTAAAGGCTTTTTCAAATGCTCTTGAATGACACGATTCATCGGGCGCGCACCCATGGCTTTATCGTAGCCCGTCTTGGCTAACCACTTACGTGCCGCATCGGTAAGCTCTAGACTTACGCCTTTTTTATCCAGCTGTGTTTGTAACTGCACAATAAACTTATCCACCACTTGTAAAATAACGTCTTCATTGAGGTGGTTAAACCAAATCACGTTATCTAAACGGTTTCTAAATTCCGGTGTGAAGGTACGGTTGATTTCACTTAACGCATCGTGGCTGTGATCTTGCTGTTTGAAACCAATGGACTTACGAATGGTTTCTTGCACTCCGGCATTAGTGGTCATCACTAACACCACATTACGGAAATCAGCTTTACGGCCATTGTTATCCGTCAGTGTGCCATGATCCATTACTTGCAATAACACGTTGTAAATGTCGCTGTGCGCTTTTTCGATTTCATCCAATAGCACCACGGCATGCGGGTGTTTGATCACCGCATCGGTAAGTAATCCACCTTGCTCGTAACCAACATAGCCCGGCGGCGAGCCAATCAAACGGCTAATGGCATGACGCTCCATGTACTCAGACATGTCAAAGCGTAAAAACTCCACGCCCATGCATTTTGCCAGCTGCTTTGTGACTTCGGTTTTACCTACCCCTGTCGGGCCTGCAAACATAAACGAGCCAATCGGCGCATCTTCATTCGCAAGACCTGAGCGCGATAAACGAATGGCTGAGGTTAATGCATCAATGGATTCATCTTGCCCAAACACCAGCATTTTAAGGTTACGATCTAAATGCTTGAGGGTCTCTTTGTCTGAGCTTGACACGTTTTGCTTTGGAATACGGGCAATGCGCGACACAATTTGCTCTATATCTTGGACACCTATGGTCTTTTTACGCTTAGAAGGCGGCATAAGCTGCTGATTAGCGCCTGCTTCGTCAATCACATCAATGGCTTTATCCGGAAGATGGCGCTCATTGATGTACTTAGCACTGAGCTCAGCCGCTGCTCGTAACGCTTTTTGCGTATAACGCACATTGTGGTGTGCCTCATAGCGCTCTTTTAACCCATTAAGGATTTTGGTGGTGTCTATGATGCTTGGCTCATTAATGTCGATTTTTTGGAATCGACGCACCAACGCTCTGTCTTTCTCAAAGATATTTTTGTATTCGTTATAAGTGGTAGAGCCCATGCATTTTAATTGCCCACTTGATAACAAAGGCTTAATCAGATTCGACGCATCCATCACCCCACCCGATGCTGCGCCCGCGCCAATGATCGTATGGATTTCATCGATAAATAAAATGGCATGAGGCTCTTTTTGCAGTTGCTTTAAAAGGGCTTTAAAGCGCTTTTCAAAATCACCACGGTATTTAGTACCGGCAAGTAAAGCGCCCATGTCTAGGCTGTAAACAACTGCATCGTCAATCACTTCAGGCACATCATCGTGGACGATACGATACGCAAGCCCCTCAGCAATGGCGGTTTTACCAACACCTGCTTCACCCACTAACAGCGGGTTATTCTTTTTACGACGACATAGCACTTGCACTGTGCGCTCGACTTCTTGGTCACGACCAATCAATGGGTCGATTCTTCCAGCAAGGGCTTCTTGGTTCAGGTTCGTGGTAAAGCTTTCCAGTTTATTAGGCTGTTCAGTTTCAAGCTCTGGGCCTTCACTTTGCCCTTCGTCTAACTCTTCTTCGTTATCGATGTGGTCATCTAATTTAGAAATACCGTGGGAGATAAAGTTAACTATGTCTAGGCGAGTCACATTGTGCTTTTTAAGTAAATACACCGCCTGGCTTTCTTGCTCAGAGAAAATCGCCACGAGCACATTCACACCTGTGACTTCTGATTTACCGGAAGATTGCACATGGAATACAGCACGTTGTAAAACACGTTGAAACCCTAACGTAGGCTGAGTTTCGCGTTCTTTTTCAAGGTCGCTGATCACCGGAGTGGTTTCATCAATAAAGGCGTTAAGTGCGTGTTTTAATTCAGTGATATCAGTGCCACAGGCTTCAAGCGCTTCATTAGCTGATGGGTTATCTAATAACGCCAGCAGCAAGTGTTCGACGGTCATAAACTCATGACGTCGTGTTCTAGCCTCCCGAAATGCGGAATTTAGGGTGACTTCAAGATCTTTATTTAACATACATATTCCCCTTACTCCGTCTTAATTGCTTAAGCCTGATCACAGCTACACAATAAAGGATGGTCATTACTACGAGCAAAATCATTTACTTGCTCAGTTTTGGTCATTGCTATGTCATACGGATATGTGCCACAAACCGCTTTCCCTTCATAATGCACTTTTAGCATAATTTCGGTGGCACTGTCGGTGTCATGGTTAAAAAACCGCGTCAGTACTTCCACCACAAAGTCCATCGGCGTGTAGTCATCATTGTTAAGAATGACATTGTATTTTCGCGGTGGCTTAAGCGTTTCGCGCTCTTTTACCGGCTCTAAAAAATCGGCTGCTTTTTTACTGCTCATAATCTCTAAATATAGTCGTTGCTGAAAAACTCAAGCAATTGTTGAAAGACATTTATCTTATTAAATTAACAGAAAAATACTTGACTGTGTGTCCAAATAAACTACAGTCGTAATTGTGCTGGTTATTTTATGCTCAGCACTTATTCAAGGTGGTTTAGAATAACTAACTTAGTCAACTGATAGAAGGATGTAGAAGTATGGCTTGTGGAAAAGTCAAATGGTTTAATAATGCCAAAGGGTTTGGTTTTATCGTTGAAGATGGCAGTGACGAAGATATCTTCGCCCACTATTCCACTATTAACATGGATGGATATAAAACGCTTAAAGCCGGTCAGGATGTGACATTTGAACTACAAGAAGGACCAAAAGGGTTGCACGCAACCAATATTGCGCCTACTGATGCAGTTAAATAATGTCTGATGGATTAAGCGAGAACTCTCTCGCTTTTATCTTCCCTCTCTAACCTTTTCAAGTTAACTCCTTTTACTGTAACACTTTATTGCCACTTTACACTTCTGTCTGTATTTCTATCACACTCTCCTTTTTGCTAAAAACTGGTCGTCATCTATGGGTTGGTTATAATCCTTGTGCGAATTTGTGCTGCCCCCTTGAAAAACATGAGGCACACCCCAAGCTCCTAATAATTACCGGCACATGCCCATAGTGACAACATGGTATACGTGTGTGCCATCAACCTATCGTCATTAACTGACTCGAATTAAATAGGACTGATGATGACAACATCTAAGATTATCTACACGCAAACGGATGAAGCACCCGCTTTAGCGACTTATTCTCTGTTACCTATCATTAAAGCTTACACAAATGCAGCTGACGTGAAGGTTGAGACTCGTGATATTTCCCTGTCAGGCCGTATCATTGCAAACTTCCCTGAGTACTTAACTGACGCACAGCGCATGGATGACGCACTGGCAGAGCTTGGCAACATGGCTAAGACACCAGATGCAAACATCATCAAGTTACCTAACATCTCTGCGTCTATTCCACAGCTTGAAGCCACCATTAAAGAGCTCCAAGCCAAAGGTTATGGCCTACCAGATTATCCAAAATCACCAAGCACAGACGAAGAACGCAAAATCAAAGCCACCTACGACAAAATCAAAGGCAGTGCGGTAAACCCAGTACTTCGTGAAGGTAACTCAGACCGTCGTGCACCTGGCTCTGTAAAGAACTATGCACGTAAAAACCCACACTCAATGGGTGCATGGGCTTCAGATTCACGTTCACACGTTTCAAGCATGGCTGATAGTGATTTCTTCGCTAATGAGCAATCGACTACGGTTGATACTGCAACGTCTGTTCGTATTGAGCACGTAGCAAAAGATGGCACAGTGCGCGTAATGAAAGACGGCTTAGACTTACTTGCGGGTGAAATCATTGACAGCACAGTCATGCGTGCTGAGCAACTGCGTGCCTTCTTTGAAGCGCAAATCAGCGATGCAAAAGCCAAGGACACCCTTTTCTCAGTGCATTTAAAAGCCACTATGATGAAAGTGTCTGATCCAATCATCTTTGGTCACGCAGTAAAAGCCTATTACAAAGAGGTATTTGCTAAGCACGCTGACACTTTTGCTGAAATTGGTGTTGACGCTAACAACGGTATCGGCGATGTATACGCAAAAATCCAAAGCCTGCCAGAAGCTAAGCAAGCTGAAATCAAAGCAGACATCGACGCGGTTTATAACACCCAACCACCTATGGCCATGGTAGATTCTGATCGCGGCATCACTAACTTACACGTACCAAGTGATGTGATCATCGATGCATCAATGCCTGCTGCAATTCGTGCTTCAGGCCAGATGTGGGGCCCAGATGGTAAGCAAAAAGACACTAAGTTTGTCATCCCAGACCGTTCATACGCGGGTGTATACCAAGCCACTATCGAGTTCTGTAAAGCCAACGGCGCATTTGATCCAACCACCATGGGTACAGTACCAAACGTGGGTCTAATGGCACAAAAAGCGGAAGAATACGGCTCACATGACAAAACATTTGAAATCGACCAAGATGGTCAAATGCGCGTTGTAAACGCCAATGGCGACGTACTCATGAGCCATGACGTATTCACTGGCGACATCTGGCGTATGTGTCAGGTGAAAGATGCTCCTATTCGTGATTGGGTAAAACTAGCTGTTAACCGTGCTCGCGCAACTGGCGTACCAGCGGTATTTTGGTTAAACGAAGCTCGTGCTCACGACAGTGAACTAATCAAAAAAGTAAATGCTTATCTACCAGAGCACGACACAGACGGTCTTGAAATCCACATCATGGCACCGGTTGAAGCAACTGAGTTCTCACTTAAGCGTATGAAAGCCGGTGAAGACACCATTTCTGTAACTGGTAACGTACTGCGTGACTACTTAACGGATCTATTCCCGATTCTAGAGCTAGGCACCAGTGCCAAAATGCTTTCAATCGTACCATTGATGAACGGCGGCGGTTTATTTGAAACTGGCGCAGGTGGTTCAGCACCAAAACATGTGCAGCAGTTTGAAAAAGAGAACCACCTACGTTGGGATTCACTCGGTGAGTTCTTGGCATTAGCGGCATCGCTTGAGCACTTAGCAAATGTGCACAACAACCCTCGCGCTCAAGTCCTCGCTGACACGCTAGACAAAGCAACAGGTCGCTTCCTTGATGAGAACAAGTCACCGTCACGTAAAGTGAACGAGCTTGATAACCGTGGCTCACACTTCTACCTAGCACTATTCTGGGCAGAGGAGCTTGCAACACAGGACGCGGATGCGGCGCTTCAAAGCCACTTTGCGCCAGTTGCTAAAGCCATGCGTGAAAATGAAGCGAAAATTGTCGCTGAGCTTAATGAAGTACAAGGTCAAGCAATGGACATCGGCGGTTACTTCCGTCCAGACGAAGATAAAGCGTCACGTGCCATGCGCCCAAGTGAGACCTTAAATCAAATTCTTGCTACACTTTAAGTTAAGCAAACACTTTTAAAGGGCGCATCAGCGCCCTTTTTATTTATTATGACGCAAACTCAGAAACCACGTACCACACGCAGCCAAAACAAAAACCAACGCACTAGCGTAAAGCGCACTTCTAAAAGCAAAGCACCTTTTAAACACACCAGGGACAAAAAAAGTACCCCAGCGCCGCGCCCCGCTGTCACTAAAACTGTGCTCTTTAATAAACCTTTTGATGTGTTATGCCAATTTACCGATGAAGCAGGTCGTAAAACGTTAAAGGATTTTATTCCTATTGAAGACGTGTATGCTGCAGGACGCTTAGATAGAGACAGCGAAGGCCTTTTAGTATTAACCAATGATGGGAAGCTGCAACATACCCTTGCTCACCCTAAATTTGGCAAATCTAAAACCTATTGGGTTCAAGTTGAAGGCGCCCCAAGCGATGAAGCTATTACTTTGCTACAAAAAGGAGTCACACTAAAAGATGGCCTTACTAAGCCTGCTAAAGTGCGCATCATAACTGAGCCACAAAATCTATGGCCGCGTAACCCGCCCATCAGAGAGCGTAAAAACATCCCAACCACTTGGCTAGAGATCACCCTAACCGAAGGTAAAAACCGCCAAGTAAGACGTATGACGGCGGCTGTGGGTCACCCAACGCTTCGCCTCATTCGTGCTAAGTTAGGCCCCTATCACATTAATGATTTAGCCCCAGGCAGTTATTCGGTGAGTGAACAGAAAAATGCATAAACCTAATGTTACCGTCGCCGCGGTTGTAAAAGCAGGCAATCAGTTTTTATGTGTTAAAGAGCGTGACAAGCACACCAATGAAA
>JBGTXC010000300.1:0-2303 GCA_041937835.1 Alteromonadaceae bacterium
CAAAGTGGCAAAGGCGTCCTGTTATTAGTGCCACACATGCTGCACTTAGAAATGGCAGGCCGTATTATGGGCATGCGCCACCCAGGTGTGGGGTTTTATCGCCCCCATAACAATGCCCTCATGGAGTTTTTTCAAACCCGTGGACGCCTTCGCACGAACGAATACCTCATTGGCAAGCGCGATGTAAAAGGCTTACTCAAAGCCCTAAAAGACAAAAAGCTGTGCTACTACCTACCGGACCAAGATTATGGCCGTAACCGTTGTGAGTTTGTGCCGTTTTTTGCGGTAAAAGACACAGCCACCACCACAGGCACCCTACTCTTTTCACAAAGTGAACACGCTGAAACCTTGTGGTTAATGACAGAGCGCGCCGCAGACAACAAATATTATTTACGTATTCAACCGGCTTTGACTGACTTTCCATCAGGTGATGACGCACAAGACGTGCGCCGCGTAAACGAGTGTATGGAGCAAGCCATTCAAAATGCGCCTGAGCAATACATGTGGCTTCATCGCCGCTTTAAAACTCGACCAGATCCGCAAGCACCATCGTATTACTAACACAATAAGCACAACAGGCTATGATTAATAAGAAGAAAAAACAGCAAAAGGGGGCGGCCATGTGGTTTTGGATCAAACACTTATCACTGGCCTTCATCTTAATTTTAGCGGCCGTTTATTTTTTAATGGGCGACGGACCTTTATTTAAACAATCCCCCACGTTTAATAATTCGGCAGCCAAAGGCTTATCGCAATTCTATGAATCCATTAAGAAAAATGAAATGGTGGATGATAAGCGCGCTGAGTTTGTACTCAACGTAAAAGTGCCCGAGCAAAGCATAGAGCAAGCCCTTAAAAGCACGCCAAACCTCAGTACTGAAGTGGCTGAAAACTGGCAAGGCGCCAGTAAAAGTCGCCGTTTTGAGCCAGGCACCACATTAAAAAGTGCCATGGAGCAATACGCCAAAGAAGAAGGCATCACCTTCTTGTGGTACCTAGATAAAGACTATGTGGTGAAGCACAACTTCCGAGTAAATGATAATTTTGTTTCAACCTTGTACCAAGTTGGGCAAGCCATTAACAGCGATTTTGAGTTTGATGTAAAAGCCTATTTTTGCCCAAGCCAAAAAACCGCTGTGATTACGGATAAACCAACTCCATTTGTGCGTGACAACTGTGTTGAAGCGCAAAAGACCCAATCTTAAGCAAAAATCAAATCAAAGGTGTGGCGAACCGCTTCTAAGTGGTTTTCTACACTCATTCTTGGCACACGTTTATCCACCCCAGCTAAACTCGCCGCATGGTGATAAGTGCGATAAGCAACATAGGCCTGCGTTAATTGATGGCAGGTTTCCTCTGTGATCAGGTGAGCGTTTGCCGCGGCCTGTAGCACTCTTAAATTATCTGTGTATTCAGTCAGTTCTGGGACTTTATCACTGTGTGCTAACACTAAATATTGGGTGATAAACTCAATGTCCACCACAGCGCCTACACCTTGTTTAATGTCCACCAAATCAGCTTGGCTTTTATCTAAATGCTGGCGCATTTTTTCCCGCATCTCACGCACATCCTGCTTTAACTGGGGGATATCGCGAGTTTTGCTCAGAACCTCATGGCGAATTGCTAAAAAACGCGCGGCAAGGCTTGGCTCTGCAAAAATCATTCGTGCACGCGCTAGGGCTTGGTGCTCCCACGTCCACGCTTGTGCATGTTGATAATGAGCAAAGCTCTCTAAATTAATTGCCAATAATCCTGAATTACCCTCAGGGCGAAGTCGCGGATCTAGCTCATATAAAATACCGCTGGCTGTGCGGGTATTAAATATGTGCATCAGTCGCTGGGCTAATTTCAAATAAAACTGGCGGCTATCAATGGCTTTATCACCTAACGTTTGGGTTTTACCATCCGCGTTGTGCACAAATACCAAATCAAGATCAGATTCATACCCCAGCTCATGGCCGCCGGCTTTACCATAGGCTATCACCCCAAACCCCATGTGGGTTTCATCCACCTCAGGTAAGGCACCAAAGCGCGACACCATTTGCCGATACGCAAACAAGGTGGCTTTGCGAACTATCGCTTCACTCAAAGCGGTAAGGTGATCCGACACTTGAGTTAAGCTCAACACCCCAGTGACATCCGATGCGGCAATACGCAATTGCTGCGACTGCTTAAACTGACGCAGGGTTTCCATCTGTCCTTCGAGATCATCCGGCTCTACCCTGAGTAAAAAGCGCTCAAGTTCTTGGTAATACTGGCTAACGGCGATGGGCTTATACAGGAGCTGTGGGTCTAACAACTCA
>JBGTXC010000301.1:0-2278 GCA_041937835.1 Alteromonadaceae bacterium
ATGCGAAAGGGTTTAATACTTATGTTTCAGACAGCAACAAGCAGGTTTACATTTACGGTGGTCTAGATTTCTCACCAACTATTTTAAATCGTGCTTATGGTATGACATGGGGCATCGGCGGTTGGTTGCTAATGCGCTTCCTTGGAAAGCTTGATAAACAGCGCGTAGGAGCGCTTTATCAAAAAGTGGCTAGCGAGATAAACACCACGTTTGCATCTTCATACACCAAAGAGCTTACCCTTGAAGAGGCGCTACAACCTGAAAATGTTGCCTTGTACAATGCGAAGAAAACGGGTGAGAAGTATTTGATTGTACCTAACAAAGGTTAAATGAGTTCGAACGAGACCTGCGACTTGCTCAGGCAAAAGCAAGTCGCCATTCGTTACTCTATGAAACTACACTATTAATTGTGGCGTTTAAACGGAGGGCGCGTACCACTTTTAGGCGTATTGTTGTCTTCTTCCTCTAGTACTTCAAATTGGGCTACGTCATACACCGGCATCATCTTTGTTACTCTGCGGTAAGGCGGTTTTCCGTGCTTAATCACTTCAGTTACCTTCACGTAGTCAATGGCTTCTTCGCCAACTGATTCTAACTGAGCTACGTCATTCACCGATAAAGAAACTGTACGACGTTTGAAAGGGGGCTTACCTGAATAATCGACTACTTGTACGTCTACCATTTCGCCACTTGAAATGGATTCCGCTTGTACAGAAAAAGGAAGTGCGGCGGCGAAAATAAATGTCCCGATCACTTTGTGTAACTTCATGCTGTGTCCTCTTGTTTGCATTAAATTAGTGCTCTCTTTCTATTGTATGAACGAAATCTATCTAAACAATGGCGACTGGTGATAGCCAAAAGTTATCAGTTGTGTGAAGTTGCTAGTTTGAGGGTATCAAAAATACGTGATTTACATGCTTTTTATTTATTTTGCTTGGGAAAGGGGCAGTCTAGGTGGTGAGGTGCGCCAAAGTGGTGCAGGTGAAGCGTGATTGGTATTCAATAGCTATTAAATGGTTATTAAAATCAATGGGTTAATACCTTGGTCTTTTTTTTGCTGACAGGTGTGGTGTTCATAAAATGCTAAGGCATAGTTAAAATGAAAACCTTTACAATAAAATTGGCTATGGGCTTGATAATGCCATTGTTAATGCTAACCAGGCCAGCTTCAGCAATTGAGCATAATATACCCTTGGCACAAAGTGCGGGTGGCACTTTATATTTAGAAGCGACAATTGAGTCTAAATTAAAAGCGTCTTTTTTGTTAGATACTGGGTCGAGCTTACTCACGTTGAACCAAGCCACTTTTGATGCACTGACACGTCATCAGAAACTTCCAGAAGTAAGAACATCAGCCGCAAGAATGGCAAACGGTAAGATCCTTACCGTGTCTCAGTATCAGTTAAGCTCTATCCGCATAGGTGACCGTTGTGAAGTAGGCCCCGTTGAAGTCGCCGTGCTTCCCAAAGGTAACAATATACTCGGTATTAATGCCTTATTGCGCGTAGCGCCTTTTACCATTACCTCAGATTCGGTGATATTAGGCGGGTGCTGACAAGCCAATACAGTTAAACTATTTTATTTTCTTACTCATCAGGCCCATCAAGCGTAAAGATTAAGTGCCTGCGCATATCCTTGAGTATCACACCTTTTTTCAGCAACGCTGCACTTAAGCGTTTTTGCCATTTTTTTATCTCAGGTTCTGCCGCTTGCAACGAGGCGTCATTTTCAAACTGAAAACGAAGTAGTAACGAGCCGGGGAATTGGTGGTATTGCACATCAAACCAACACTGAAGCATACCTGGTATTTCTTCACGAGCTTGCGCCTCAAGTGTATCTGCCACGTTAAATACTAATGCTTGTTGCTTGAGTTGTACTGCTGAGAGTTTTTTCATTACAGGTGCTTCTCAATAGCTACTTCAACACTTTCGGTAGTATCTGCACCTTCAATTGTCAGCCACATCTGGCCGTCTTGAATAGTGACTTGTATTTGCATAGAGCGCTGTACGGCATTGGCTAGTACACTCGACATAGACTCTGGTAATGTGTATACCGATACGTTTTGTCGTGTCTGAAGCTTATTGTGCTCTTTCTTCCACCATGCATCAAAGCTGTTGTCAGCATATGAGTAAATCATCATTTGCTGACTTTGGTTGCAGCCTTTTTTGATACGCTGCTCGGAAGGTTGACCTAACTCAATCCAAAGTTCTATCTCATCACTAAAGCTTTTCTGCCATAAATCAGGTACATCGTCATCAGATAAGCCCTTGGTAAACTG
>JBGTXC010000302.1:0-2277 GCA_041937835.1 Alteromonadaceae bacterium
TGCTTCATTATAGTGACCCGCAATGTGGCCATATAAAATGCGTTCACTGGGTAGCTGGGCAATGAAATCATACGGGCAATAACTGTGATTAACGCTGTTCACATACACGTTATTAACGTCTAACAATAATTTGCAGTCCGCTTTTGCGAGCACCGCCTGAGTAAACTCGAGTTCAGTCATCTCATCGCTGGGTTTGGCGTAAAAAGACACGTTTTCAACCGCAAGTGGGCGCTCTAAAATGTCTTGTACTTGGGCAATACGAGCCGCCACATAGTCTACGGCTTCTTCCGTAAAGGGAATTGGCAGCAAATCATAGAGGTGCCCATCTGCTGAGCAGTAACTTAAATGTTCAGAGTAAGCCGCAATCTGATGCTCATCAAAAAAACCTTTAAGCCTTTTTAAGAACGGGATATCGAGTGGATCGGGCGAGCCTAATGATAACGACAAACCATGGCAGACAAACGGGTGGCGTACGGTGAGCTCGGTAAATTGGCGCTTAAAACGCCCTTGTAATGGGATCCAGTTTTCAGGCGCCACTTCTAAGAAATCAATGCCATCAGGCAGCTGTTGGCAAAACTCGCTAAGCATCTCGCGCCTAAGCCCTAGCCCCTTTAAACCAATTTTATGTGCCAATTGTGTGTGATTCATAACGTCTTTTAAAATAAAAAGGGGCTTTCGCCCCGTTTTAGAAAGGGTTAGCGCTTATGCTGCGCCACCACATTTTCCTTCGCCGCATTTAGCTTCTTTTTTCTTGGCATCACCGCCACATTTACCTTCGCCGCATTTGCCTTCTTTTTTCTTGGCATCGCCGCCACATTTACCTTCGCCGCACTTGCCTTCTTTTTTCTTGGCATCGCCACCGCATTTACCTTCGCCGCACTTGCCTTCTTTTTTCTTGGCATCGCCGCCGCATTTACCTTCGCCACACTTGCCTTCACCCATATCTAACTGATAGCCAGCACGTAGCTCTTGCGCTTCAAATGGGTTTGCGTGTGCATTGGTGCTTGCTAAACCGCCAGCAGCCACTACAGCGCCTAACGTTAATGCAATCGAGTTTTTCTTTAAGTTGTCCATGATAGCCTCTCAATGAGTTAAATTTAGTGTCTTAGCTATAGACCTTGCCCTAGACCATTTACTTTCACATTGAATGAAAAAAGAGGCAAGTTTTGCTTGGGTTTATAAAACCCACTACAATTGCGCCCTTTAATGGCATGAGCATGTAGTATGAGTTTGATTTTAGCACCTATGGAAGGTGTCGTTGATTTTCATATGCGTCAATTACTTAGTCAACTCGGTGGCTTTGATTTGTGCGTGACTGAATTTATACGTGTGGTGGATCAAACGTTACCAAACCGTGTTTTTTATCGCCTATGCCCTGAACTCCATCAGGGGGGGAAAACGCAAGCCGGCACACCTGTGCGTGTGCAATTGCTCGGGCAAGAGCCAGACTACCTTGCAAGTAATGCGGTGAAAGCCATTGAGTTAGGGTCACATGGGATTGACCTAAATTTTGGTTGCCCCGCCAAAACAGTGAACAAAAATAAAGGCGGTGCGGTGCTTTTAAAAGAGCCTGAGCACATGTACCGCATTATTAAAGCCGTGCGCGATGCCGTTGATGACACACACTGTGTGAGCGCTAAAATTCGATTAGGCTTTGATGATACGTCTTTAACTGATGAGATTGTTGATGCGGTGTATCACGCTGGGGCCTCCAGTTTAGCGATTCACGCAAGGACCAAGCGTGATGGTTATCGCCCCCCTGCCTATTGGGACAAAATAGCACCTTACATAAACAAATACCCTATGCCCATAGTTGCCAATGGTGAGGTTTGGCAAGTCGCTGATTACCATAATTGTGTTGACCAAAGTGGCACAAGCTCAGTGATGCTTGGCCGTGGTGCGCTGGCACGTCCTGATTTAGCAAAGCAAATTGCGTGTGACATAAATAACACTCCTTACACGCCAATGACATGGCGTACCTTGATTGGCCATATTTTGTCTTCATCCATGCACAGCGATGGTGGTAACAGCGAGAAGTATTTTTCATCGCGCACTAAGCAGTGGCTTGGCTACCTGCGCTTGGGCTACGTAGAAGCAGATGTGCTGTTTGAAAAAGTGAAACGCCTAAAATCAAAAGAAGCCATGTTAGAGGCACTCGTTCAAGAAGCACAAGGCCAGCTTTAGTTGAGTAATTGAAAGCTGAGTGCTGGGTATTTTATGGTCTCTAGAAGTACCGCTTGGCAGTTGTCTTCAGGAAGCCGAGTAAGCATGTACTCA
>JBGTXC010000303.1:0-2202 GCA_041937835.1 Alteromonadaceae bacterium
GCGGCCTTAGTGTTAGCACCTGTATACGTTATCGCCCACGGCTCACACCACCATCACCCTAGTGTCGAAACCGACATCAGCCAACACACCTTGGAAGAGCTGTTTCTTAATGCTAAGCACAACCAAAGTGATGTCACCATGGCCGCACTTAACAAAAGCTTGATTGCCTACCCTCAAAAAGACGCCATGTGGCACTTAGCCAAAGGCTATGCTCTGCAATACCAACATGAATTTGCCATCGCTCAAGCACACTTTAACAAAGCCATGTTGCTTGACAGTAAATTAGTCACCGCAAAATTAATGCTGGCCGAAACTCACCTTCAGCTTAAACAATTTTTAAAAGCAAAATCCTTGTGTGTACAAATTGCACTTGAGGTCTCTGAACTGGTTGGGCATAGCTGCGCTACCTTTGCTGTGCATCATCAATCGCCGGATTTAGGCCATATAGCGCATTTAGAGTCTCTGATAGCGCGTAACCTCAATGCTCCCGCGCAGGCACGCATGTACGCCAAAGAAGTGTTCAGCGAAATTGCACTGCACCACAATTTACCAAGTAAAGTCATTGCTCAGTTATCTGGTGAATCCGGGCTTAGCCACCATGGCGAGCATTTATTATCAACAGCCATGCAGCTTACTCAGTCAGCACAGGTTACAGACTAAATCCCCTGCTTCATTTGAGCCATGCACCCCAAAAGCGGTGTATGGCTTAAACAAAATCCCCCCGCCACTTTTACAGATCCAATCCTTTGAATTAGGCTTTAGGTAAGTCAAAGAAATAGAGCTAACGCCTTGAATCTACTCAAAGAGCTGCACAAAATCACCTCTGATGACAGCATCGATTTCGAACAAAAAGTCAATGCATTACTACGCTTTGGCAGTGAGGCCTTTAAGCTCCCTTTAGGGATCGTCAGTCATATTCTGGGGGATGTGTACACTGTGTGTTTTGCGGTGTCGCCTAATGATGAATTAGCCCCTGGGATGCAGTTTAATGCCAAGGAAACCTATTGCTTTCATACCCTTGAAGCTCACAATACGGTGTCGTTTGAACACGTGGCTAAAAGCCGCATTGTCAATCACCCTTGTTATCAAAACTTTGGGTTAGAGTGCTACATAGGTGCGCCGCTTCATGTGGCCGGCAAACCCTATGGTACCCTAAACTTTTCATCACCTGAGCCACGCAGTAAACCGTTTACGGAAGAAGAGCACGATTATATTCGCCTTTTAGCTCAGTGGGTTGGTGTGGAAATGACCCGCGCTCAACTACTTAACGACCTAAGGCACCAACGAAATGTGATGCGCCAAGCTGAAGGCTTAGCCCATGTTGGCTCCATTGAATTTGAAATGAGCTCAGGCAAAACCTATTTTAGTGAAGAAGCGCGTCAAATCTTAGCGGTTGAAAAAGACACCGCGTTCACGCTCGATGACTTTTTAACACGAATCGCAGATGACGGGGCGCGGCAAAAAGTCGCGGATGCGTTTAAGCGGGTATGCCAATCTCAAGGACACTTTAGTGACACCTTTGCCATTAGCCAAGGTGATAAACCTAAGCGCCAAGTGGCTTTAACCTTAAAGTCCAAATTTAATCAAGATGAGTGTGAGCGCGTGTATTGCTCATTACATGATGTGACTGAGTTTCAGCGTTTAAGTGATGCCCTCAATCAAAAACGCATTGAAGCAGAGCTTGCCCTTGCCTCGCGCAGTCGCTTTTTAGCCAACATGAGCCATGAAATTCGCACCCCAATGAATGGCGTGATTGGTTTGATAGATTCTGTGATAGATACCGACCTTGATAAAGAGCAAACGCATTTTTTATCCCTTGCGAAACAAAGCGCCGAGTCTTTACTGAGTTTAATTAATGACATTTTAGATTTTTCTAAAATCGATTCCGGTGACTTAGCCATTGAGCGCATCAGTACTGACATAAAAGCGTTAATCAATGCCACTTTGGCGCCTTTTGAAAACGCCATTAAAGAAAAGGGGCTGACGTTAAACATGGAGTTTGCGGGGTTTGATGACACGCACACCTTGATGGACCCATTAAGGCTTAGGCAGATAGTCACCAATTTAGTGAGTAACGCTTTTAAGTTTACCTCTAAGGGCAGTATCAGCGTTAAAGCACAGCTGACTCAAGGTGTGACAAACACCTTAAAAATTGCCGTCACGGATACCGGCATTGGCATGAATAACGAGGCACTCAAAAAC
>JBGTXC010000304.1:0-2024 GCA_041937835.1 Alteromonadaceae bacterium
GGTTGTGGATGAAGACAGCAGCCGAAGAGCGAAGGAGTTTGCCGTTTACGACTCGTAATGAGCAATAAGCTGAATGAGGTCGTCTAAATTGTGTAGCTGTAATTTTTCAGCACAGCACAGCCCTTCAAGCTGGTAGTACTGTTTGGCTATCTGGGTCAATGAGTCAGGTGTTAAAAGAGCTAGGGGCGTGCCTACGGCGTCAAATACGCCCTTCGATGTGATGAGCATCAGCTCATCGTTTGGGAAGGCGAGGGCGTTTTCTACGTCCTCAGCGCTTTGGCAAAAATCCACACTAAAAGGCGTTTGGTGCACCACCAAAAGAGGCAGCGCACCTAAAAGTACTGGGTTAAGCCGCATAGTCCACGCTTAACTCGTAACCGGTGAACTTACGCAGGTTGATGACGCCTGTATCAAAAATTAAGTACTGACCTTTGATCCCCATAAGCACCCCAGAAACCGCCGGTTCTTTATCAAAATTAAAAGAGGCGATTTTGCTTGGGTATTGCTCAACTGGATAGCTGATATCCACCACGTCTTCATCAAGTACTTCAATGGCGGTTGCACCAAATAGTTCAGCAAGTTCAGCGAGCTTTTCTTGAATTTTTGGTAGTAACTCCGATTTTGCGGCTTTTAGGTCAACGTCATCGGATAACCCTTTAAGCATATTGCGCCAATTGGTTTTATCGGCAATGTATTGGGCTAATGCGACTTCCACTAAGCCTGATTGATGGCGTGTGGACACCTTTAAAATTGGCAGGGCAGCGGTGGCGCCTTGATCAATCCATCGGGTTGGGATTTGTGTGTGGCGGGTGATGCCAACCTTTAAACCCGACGTATTTGCCAAGTACACATAGTGTGGGATCATGCAGTTTTCTTCGCCCCACTCAGGCTCACGGCAAGTGCCTTGATCAAAGTGACAGGTCTCAGGCTTCATAATGCACATGTCGCAGCTTGCTAGCTTACGCATACACACAAAACAATGGCCTTGAGAGTAACTCTTTTTAGTCTTTTTATTACAGTTGATGCAATAAATGTTACCTGTGAATGTGAGGGTGACTGGCTTACCAATTAAGTCATTAAGTGGTAGCTCTTGCTCGCCAATCGGCAGGCTGTAAGTGACGGGCGCGCCCAATTGGCTGCGCATTTTACGAATGGTACCTAGCATAATGTCTCTAATTTTTTTACTTGCTCAATACGATGCTATCAGAGATCGGCGTTAGGGTCATTGCTCTTAGTGAGGACTTTTTGATAATCAATCAACCACGCTTGATACGCCTTAAAGGTCATAGGTTTAGCGTAATAATAACCTTGCCCAATATGGCAGTGTAAACTGCGTAAAGTGGCTTGGGCATATTTGGTTTCTACCCCTTCAGCAACCACTTTAAGCCCTAAACTGCGGGTCATTTCGATGGCAGCTTTTACCACCTTAATGGTGCGCTCAGCATGAGAAAGCGGCAAGATAAACTGCTTATCTAGCTTCACTTCATTAAAAGGTAACTCCATGATGTGGCTAAACGAGGAGTAACCTGTACCAAAGTCATCAATGGCTAAATTAATTCCCATATCAGCTAGCTCGGTCATGCTTTGGCGCAGTGCGCTGTAGTCATGCACCATCACAGATTCGGTGAGCTCTAAAGTGATCAGGTGTGCTGGCACATGGTGGCGGTAAATGGCATTTTGCACGTCTGCCACAAAGTTTAACTGGTTGATGTCGACTCCGCTGATGTTAATAGACATGCGGTGAGCGCGATGACCCAGCTCGACGAGCTCATGTAAATCCGCTAATGCTTGGTTAATCACAAAATGGGTAATTTTATTAATAAGCCCTAAATCTTCAGCAATGGAAATAAAGTCATCGGGCATGACTAAGCCAAGTTCCGGGTGGTGCCAACGGATCAGCACTTCTGCACCATGCACTTTGCGGTTAGCTAAATCTATTTGTGGTTGGTAGTAAAGCTCAAACTCATTGCGTTCAATGGCGCGACTAAGCGCAACAGCAATACGGTGTTTTTCAGCAATGGCGT
>JBGTXC010000305.1:0-1921 GCA_041937835.1 Alteromonadaceae bacterium
TGAAATATTCATTTTTTAAAATCCTTTTAAGTTAAAAATTACGAAGTCATATAACGCACCATTCAGGGGCTTTTTATTGTTGGCTAAAATAACGAACGCAGTGAGAAAAGCCAACTGAAAAAAATCCCGCACTGCAATGGCTTGTTATGTGCCTATTTTAAACCGAGCACCCATTAATTACACTAGCCATAAACGTTTTTGATAACTTGAAGGATTTAGGTGTAAACACTTCAGGTGTTTCATCTATTTTAGTGCCATCAATAGTTAAATCATAAAATGTAATTTTTCCGGCAGCTTTTTCAACAACAACAGATAATTGATAATTTGTCGCTTTCTGTAGTTCGATAAATTTGGTTTCAAAACAATTTTCAGAAACAGCATTATCAAGTTTTTTGCCGTAGCCCACTTTATTTATGGATTGCACACCACAAGCCGACAACAAAGACAAAAGTAAAATGGTAATGAAGACTCTCATATCACCTCAGGCACATAACGCCTAGTACAACGGCACATCGCAGTGTGGCGCTGTTTTTGTTTTCAAAAACCGTGACACACAAATATGTGTCCGATGATACGTCTTGTTATAGAGAACTATCACCATATCGAGTCGCTCTCTCCATAGAAAAGATAATCTCGGCATCTTTAGATGTAATTACAGCGGAGTCCGTATAGAGAATCTTCTTTCCATCTCGAAGAATTACCACGTTACCTTTTGCGTGAGTTTTGTTATCTATGTAAGAAATCTGATCAGCTTCAAAAGACACATTGTCTGAAGCAATCGCAATGAGTTGAACATCTCCGATAAATGTTGTTGATTTCGTAGATTCGTCAAATTCCATAGAATCAGAAGTGACATCAATATCATTAGCGCAAGTTAATGCAGTAACTGATAGTAGTAGTGCAGTGAATGCTAGTTTGATTACTTTCATTCTTAATCTCCTTTTAGAATTCTCTATAACGCTTTGCTAATGGGCAATTACCAGTTGGCTATACTTGCTCTAAGCGCCAAGCCGACTGGTTATTGTCCCAGTGAGTTTACGAACGAATTTCAGCAACTTGTTAGGTATACTCGCCACGCTTTGCCTTAATAGCAATATAAAAACCAGCAAAAATTAAGAACGGACCCAAAAATAAGCCAACTTTATTGTCACTAGCCCATGCATCTGCCATTTCTTCATATGTGCGGATATTTTTTCCTCCGACTGATAATGCATAAACTGTGTGATATTTTTTACCCGTTATATGATTGGTATTAGTTTCATCCAATCTAGTTAAAATTGCTACAACAAGACCATTCGCGTTTTCTAATGAGTTTTGAACTAGTCCCATTGCATTAGTTTTTGAAGGATAATTGTATTTAGCATTTTGGCTTTCAAATTTAAACCTCACCCCATATTTATGTGGTTCAATCCACTCAACATGGCCAGTAACTTCGGTTAATTGATTTTTATCAGGAAAACCATTCAATGGGTCGATTAAATAACTTACTAAAAAGTAAGCTCCTCCCAAAATAGAGAAAACTGATAATAAAACATTTCGAATGAGCAGGAACTTCTTCACTGTATACCTAACATTTGTATTGTGCGCATGCGCGTTAATCTGGGCGTTTTTCAACGCCCGCACATTCGCATCTTATTGAATTTCCTCAGACTATCTCATTTTTATCGATTAAACCAACCAGAAATAACACGCATGCGCGTTATTACGGTCCTATTGTTTTTATTAGCTTTACCTAATAAAGGAAAAGGCAAAACGTGCATTGAAACTGAACAAACTGGTTGGCCAGTGAGCTAATCAACCCACATTGTCTCGTACACTCAGTCTTGTGTTAGAAATTGCTTTTCTCTTTAAAAGAATGGGGGTTATGTGTATCCGCAGAGTTAGTTTCTTCGAAGAAAAAAAAGCCAGCGACTGCTGGCTT
>JBGTXC010000306.1:0-1738 GCA_041937835.1 Alteromonadaceae bacterium
AAGCCAGCAATCGCTGGCTTTTTTTTCTTCGAAGAAACTAACTCTGCGGATACACTTAGCCCCATTCATTTAAAGAGAAAAGCAACTTCCAACACAAGACTGAGTGTACGAATAAATGTGCGTTGATTAGCTCGCTGGTTAACCAGTTTGTTCAGTTTCAATGCGCGTTTTACCATATCCTTTATTGGGTAAAGCCAATAAAAACAAAGGGCTGCACAATCACTCGTAAAAAATAATAGGACCGTAATAACGCGCATGCGTGTTAATTGGTGTTATGCATTTAGGTAAAATTGAGATAGTCTGAGGAAATTCAATAAGATGCGAATGTGTGGTCTTGAAAAGCACCAAGATTAACGCGCATGCGCACAATACAAATGTTATGTTTACGGTCAACTTCAATGAGTAATGAGAAATATAAAGGTGGTCAAAAACTCATTTTTGGGTGCTTAGTAGGTGCATTTGCTGCACTGCTCTTTTTGACTATAGGTTTCGACTCTGGTTATTTCACATTATTAGAGTTAGTAAAATATTGCGCTATTTCCGGCGGCATTGTTGGACTGCTCAACTTTATCATTTACGAACTCGGACTAAACGATAATCAAAAAGAAAAGAAATCATCTGCCTCAAATACACAATCATCATCTTCATACGATAACTACACCGACATTTCAGGTGGTAGTGACGGTGGGGGCTTCGGCGGTGAGTAAACATAACAAACAAATAAAGTCACTCGCTGTCGCTCGTTGGGACGCTAACTCGCAGGGCCGCTTCGCTATTATGCCCTACGCGTTATCGCCCCTTATTTAAAAGTTATGAGGCCATATGAAATATCTAGTTCTGATGATTCTTTTAGCTTCTTTCAACGCGTTTTCTTGTACTCTTGAAGAGGCAATGGAAGCGGAAGATGTTGCAGGGTACGTAAATTCTTGGTCTGATCTAGAAAAAGCATTTGAAGAATATGGCCACTGTGATGATGGTTCAATAGCTGCTGGATTTTCTGAATCAGTTTCCAATCTTCTTGCGTATAACTGGAGAGAGTTGTCGTATTTAAAGAACAAGCCTAACCTATATAGTTTTGTTTTACACCACATTGATGAAACATGGGGTGTGCAATACAAAATGGTATTAATAAATGCAAAAAGAAATTGCCCCAAATTTGCTCAAAGTATTTGTATGGCAGTGGTCAACTTGCCAGCCCCATAACAAAGCCATCAACCGGATGCTCACTGAGTCACTTAAAGTGTGCTTAAATAGCATACTTTAATCAACTCCGTTCCCGCCAGTTATGGCGGCGTTAGCTGACTATTTATGACACCGAACTTTTGGCACAAAACAAGTAGAAAAATTGTCGCAAAGCGGAGCACAATCGTACTTGTTGTTATCGGGTCGTTCGGCTTACTCATGCTGTTAAATTTGCTTCGATATCAATTCGGGTTTGATAATCTAGCGGTCACTTTTTTAGGTATTTTATGTGGTTATACATTTTTTATATGTACTAGCCTTTTCATACCTTGGTCTTGGTTTAGGAAGATTTCCTCTATTAACCCTGAAGATCACGAAATTAAAAAAGCAGGAAGTTATATTGGTTCTACGCTAGATTGGTTTTTCTCAGTTACGCTTGGCTTGTGGTATTTGTTTATTCTAATGATGTTCGTGGTAACAATAATTACAAAAGTCGTCAGCTAACAAGAGACTATGGCGTCAATAGCTAGTTTTTTTCGTTTGGCGCTTCCCACAT
>JBGTXC010000307.1:0-1738 GCA_041937835.1 Alteromonadaceae bacterium
CACCGTTTATCTATGCATCTATTTGCCAACTATTTTGTGGCAGCACATCTCGCCCTGTTATCTCAATCGACTGGTCAGATTTAGATGACCATAAAGCGCACTTTCTTTTACGCGCGGCCATATCTTTAAAGGGTAGACCCGTCACACTTTATCAAGAAGTTCACTGCAACAAGACCAAAGAGAAACCCGCCAGCCACAAGGCATTCTTAAAGGCGTTACACGCCATGTTACCTTCAAATTGCCGACCCATTATCGTCACCGACGCAGGATATAAATCACCCTGGTTCAGGGAAGTATTAGCGTTAGGCTGGGATATTGTCGGACGGGTTCGCAAACCGCATTTTTACTCACTCGACAGCGGCAATACGTGGCAGTGTATTCGTCATCTTTATGCCCAAGCGACCAGTCGACCGAAGCGTTTTGATAACAGCCAAATAGCTAGAGGTAACCCCTTTGCCTGTACGTTAGTCCTGTTCAAACAGAAAACGAAAGGACGCCACGCTTCAAATCCAGATGGTACACGCAAAGCCTCAAAGCGCTCGAAAGTCCATGCGCAAGGCGCGAAAGACCCATGGCTGTTAGCCACATCACTAGCATCTCATCGACGCTTATCGAAACAGGTCGTTGCCATTTATCGCCAGCGGATGCAGATTGAAGAAGGCTTTAGAGACATGAAAAGCACCAAGTTCGGGCTTGGCTATGAGCAAAATAAAAGCGTGAAAAAGCAGCGTCTAACAATCCTGGTATTGCTGACTACGTTAGCGTCACTGGTGGCTATACTACTGGGTATGGTGGTCGTCTCTTCGAATAAACATCGGCGCTTCCAAGCCAATACCGACACCAGAAGCGTGCTGTCATTCCACTATCTCGGTCTGAGAGCTGTTGCTTGCCGAATAAGATTCACTATGCGACAGTGGAAAGCTGCACTCAAATGGTACAGCTCCATAGTCGACGGGGCCTGGACCGCAGGCACATGGAATTAAATTCGTGGGGATCCCTCAGATACAGAGCACTTATTTTGGAAAGGTACCAAAGAAGGTATTGAACGTGGCTGGCCTCTCGTCCCAGATAATCTCAAAAAACTGTACTTGGACTTTCATGGTAAACCACCTAGGGTAGTGGTTTAGATAAGGTTGAGGGAAGTACAATTTTACAAAGTACGATTGATGGCTTTTGTGAAACTCAGCGCTCTAAAGATGTCTTTAAAAAATTAAAACGTTTTATATCCAATAAAGCGATTAAAATGTCTGGTGTTCTATTTTTCCCTGAGGCTCACGGTAATCTGAGAAATGGTTGGCGATTACCCCCAATTCTAACTGGTGTGCCTGAGTTAGATGTTAAGCTTTAACCTTACAATTAAGAGTGTTTTAAACATAACAAACGCTTTAACCAAGGGACGAAAAACAGCAGGCTTGCGCTCCTTCGTCGCTAATTTTAGCCTGCTATTTTGCGCCAGTTTAGCTAGGCGTTATGCATCAAGGTAAATAATGAATCGAGCGCCCCTTTCAAAAGAACCAGTTAACCTATTTATTCTTTTAAAGATGGCCTACACCGATTCTTTGGGTGCCAATGTGCTGAACAGGCATCTGAGCAGACTGCTCAAGCAACTATTTTAAAATTGGAGCTAACTATTCGTTTTCTCCATTCAAAAGTAAGTTATTTGGAAAATGCGTAAACTAATTCCAAGACAGGCATTTCAAAGTACTAGACCTAGATTAACTTTATAAAACGCGTTCTC
>JBGTXC010000308.1:0-1721 GCA_041937835.1 Alteromonadaceae bacterium
TAACGTATGCCGGTTTTCAAGACCGGTGCTTTCAACCACTCAGCCATCTCTCCGTAATGCTGCGCATACTAATGATTTACGCAGCCCTTGTAAAGACTAATGGAAAAATAAAGGATGTTAATTAGTAATATTGCCTAGGTGTGCGGGCAATAAATGAATTTACAACTGCCACAAACAGAGCAGCCATAAAGCCAATCACAAGTTGAAACGCTAAATCCAGGTGGTTGATGCTGTTATTTTGTAGCATCACATAGCCTATGGTGGGTAAGGTTGCGAGGTTGGCAACATAAAATAACACTTTAAAAGCACGGCTGTAGCTAAAACGTCGTGTATCGTGCATCCACCAAGTTAATAACACCAGTAGTGCAAAAATCGCGATGCCAAAGCTCCAAAACTCAGCACTGTGGTTAGCGGTAAAAACCCCGATTGTGGCGCCAATTAGCCCCCACAACGTCCATGCAAACCAGTTTTCTTTTTCCCGGTAAAATAAATTGCTCATGTGCTTTTTTATTATTTTTTATCCACTGCTGAATTTACCTTAACAAATATTTTTGGATTAAAAAACCGTCATTACGACGGTTTTTGCTGCAATTTACTGACTTAGTTATAAAATTAGGTAGCAAATACTGGCAATTACGATTGCGAGTAACAGGTTGAGTAACGCACCCTCTTTTACCATGTCTTTGACCGTCACCTTGCCGCTGGCAAATACCATGGCATTGGGTGCGGTGGCTGCGGGCAAGCAAAAAGCACAACTGGTGCTTATCACCACAGGGATCATCAAGCTGGCAACTGGCATATCTAACACCTCTGCTAGGTTTGCCATAATCGGCATTAACAAGGTGGCTGACGCTGTGTTAGAAACAAACTCAGTTAAAAAGGACACGCTTGCGGTTAAGGTTACGAGGCTGACAAATTTTGGCATTTCGCCCACAACTTGTAACTGCTCACCAATTAATGTGCTTAAACCCGAGCTGGCAAAGCCTTTTGCTAAACAAATACCACCAGCGAAAAGAAGTAACATCTGCCATGGGATTTTGGCCGCATCATCCCAACTCAATAAGGGCTTTTGCTCAGCGTCTTTCACTAACGCCATGGCAAGCACACCTAATAGCGCTATGGTGCTATCCCCTATTTGACTTAAACCAAGTAACTGGCTGTAGCCACCTAAAGGTTCTGTGCGAAACACCCAAAGTAGTGCCACAACCGAAAAAATAGCTAACACTTTGACCTCAGCACTCTGCCACTTACCCAATTCAGGCAAAGGTATATGACTTTTAAGTGCTAAACCTCGTGATAACCAGAGCCACGCAATCAACACAGAAGCAATCACAATGGGCACACCTACTTTCAGCCAGCTAATAAAGCCATAGTCACCACCGGTGACTTCACTAAACTGAGCCGCGAAAATGAGGTTAGGTGGCGTGCCTATGATGGTGCCCATGCCACCGATGGATGCGCTGTAGGCAAGGCCTAAAAGCAGTACCAAGGTAAAACGTGGATTATTCGCTTGTAATGTGATGGCTATCACCACTGGTAAGAGAGCCACAACGGTGGCTGTGTTTGAAATCCACATACTTAAGGTGGCAGCACTCACCATCACTGCCAGCATAATGCGTTTAGCACTTGTGCCGCCCACCAGCTTTAATAGCAAATATGCCATGCGCTTGTGGACGCCGCTTTTTTCAATGGCCACAGCCAACATAAAGGCCCCCATTAAG
>JBGTXC010000309.1:0-1277 GCA_041937835.1 Alteromonadaceae bacterium
CCATTTTATGGCAGGTACAGACGTCCACGTTTTCATATACACCAGTTTACCGTGAAGGCAATGTAACACTTCGAGCTTAGGTTGCTCTGTTTGATTATAGGTGACTCGTTCAGAAACGATTGAACCTTCCTCACATCCCTCATTGAAAAATACAAAGCCACGATAGTTTCCATTCTCCGTGATGGTTACAAGAGATGCATATTCTTTATTCTCTGACACTTTTCTTAACGCGGGTAACTGAGCTTCTACCCGTTTAATTTGAATACCCTGTTTTTTGTCGTGCCACTGCCAACCAGAACTACCCATAAAAGTAAGCTCATGATTCTTATCATCAATTTGCATTAAAAAAGTGAAGGTATTCCACGATGCTATGGCGATAACACATAGCATCGCGGCCCCGGTTATATAAATCAGCGGCTTAGTCATCGTTATCTTGTTGGCAGAGCTTTTGTCTGTCTTTTACGTATGCGGACATTTATCAGACTTAAATTGCAAAAAAGTAATGGTGTTGCCTTTTTTGAATAAGTAAATGTTCGTTCAGCGACTAAGCCAAGCGACACAAGACGTTCAAGAAGCCATGTTCGTGCAATACGATTTGGCGGATAGTGACCATGGCGCTCGTGTCAGAAAGGCGTTAGCCAGTAGATAAAACAAATGGGGTCAGAGTTAGATTTAGGAAAGCTACTCTTCCCCTCGCAGTTTTAGCTAAGTTCTAGCTAAATTCACGGTGTGGTTACAGGTGGCATGCCTTTAACCGTACTCTTCGCAATATGCTATTGGGTAGCAACTATTGCGTAAACATGAAGCCTTACAGCTTGGAGTGCTTTATCTTTCCAATTGGTCTGAGTAAGCTCTGGTGAGCGATTGCTTTGAAAAAACTGAATATAACCATGAGTTAAGGCCATGACTTGTGTTGCGATTGTCACGGCTTTGTCACCTGATACCTGGTTTTTTGGAAGCGTTTTGCATAACCCTGCCATTGCTTCGATTAATGTTGATTTGGCTGCTCTCGTCTCTTCGGTCATCGAAAAAAATGAGGTGCTGCCGCCAAATATTAACTGATAATGTGCCGTATTAGATTCGGCGTAGTTTAATATATTCTCGCAGGCATCAAGAACCTTATCTGAGGCCGTATTTCCATTAGCACGCAAAATGCTTTGGGTTAGCACTTCGCAAGCTTGTTGACACAAAGCGTTAAGAATACCCTGTTTGCCCTTAAAGTGACTGTAAATGCCAATGGTTGATAAATTGGCCTTTTTAAATCTAACGTTTGAATA
>JBGTXC010000030.1:0-17213 GCA_041937835.1 Alteromonadaceae bacterium
TTTACTTTTTCCTGTGGTGTCGCTGTCAGTGGCGGTGATTTTATTTGAAGGCGCGATGACGCTGCACTTTAAAGAATTAACCGGCATCGGCAAGGTGGTACGCAATCTCTGCTCAATTGGCATGCTGACAACCTTCGCCGTATTAAGTTTGGCCGGGTACTTTTTATTGGAAATGGACTGGCGTGTTGCTGCCGTGTTAGGGGCTGTGTTAACGGTCACTGGCCCTACGGTTACCGCACCACTACTTAACTCCATGCGCCCAAAACCTGAAATCGATAAGATTTTGCGCTGGGAAGGGATTGTGATTGACCCAGTCGGTGCATTATTTGCCGTATTAGTGTTTGAAGCCGTGATGCTGGCAGGCCAAAGTGATGTTCTCAGTCACACCTTTTTAGCCTTACTTAAAACCTTAGGCGCTGGGTGTAGTACCGGCATTATTGCAGGTTTAGTCACCACCTTTTTGATTCGCCGCGAAATCTTACCCTTTGAGCTCCATAAATTTGGCGTCCTCGCCATAGTGCTCACCAGCTTTACCATTTCAAACTACTTAAGTCATGAATCTGGCTTATTGGCAGTCACCATTTATGGCATGTGGCTAGGCAACCAAGACGATTTAGAAATCGACAGCATCTTAGAGTTTAAAGAAGACTTGTCGATGATACTCATCTCCACCCTGTTTATTTTATTGGCCGCCCGCTTATCCATCGAAGATTTAATGTTATTAGAGCCTGCCGTGTTTATCTTTTTAGCCATAGTGCTTTTTGTGGCACGGCCCTTGTGTATTGCGGTATCCACCTTTAACAGTGGGCTGGAATACAAAGCCCGCGCCATATTAGCCTGGATAGCACCGCGCGGTATTGTTGCTGCAGCGGTCGGCTCAGTGTTTGCTTTAAGTATGATGGAAGCCAACATTGAAGGCGCAAACAAACTGGTGCCGCTTATTTTCACCGTGATCATAGTCACAGTTGTACTGCAAAGCTTAACTGCGGTGCCGGTTGCTAAGCTGCTCGGCATGCGCCAACCATCGCCATCCACCATTTTAGTGATTGGGGCTAACCATGTAGCCAGAGCCATCGCGAAAGGCTTGAGTGAGCAAGGTGTGCCTGTGCATTTAACAGATCCTGCTTGGGAGAACTGTAAAATGGCACGCATGGATGGCCTACCTTGTTATTACGGGAACCCACAGTCCGAGCATGCTGAGCGTTTTTTACCACTAACCAATGTGCGCTCTGTGATGGCGCTCTCCCCTAATCGCCACTACAACGCATTAGGCATCCAGTACTTTGCTCATTTGTTATCAGAAGACAGAGTGTTTTCTTTAAAGTCTTCGGAAAACCACGCGAAAGCCAACAAAGACAGCGCCACCTTTTTGCGCCGCCAAGTGTTGTTTGGTGAAAACGTTTCCTATGCCAAGCTAAGCACCTTAATGGCACAGGGTGGTAAGGTGAGTGCCACTACCTTATCGAGTGAGTTTCCGTGGGAGAAATACCTCGAAATGAATAAAGACGCCCTACCCCTTTTCATTCAACCTGAAAATGGCCACGTGCGTCCATTTGAAGCAGATATGGCAGAGCCACCGCAAGAAGGTGAAACCATTATCGCCTTACAGCCCCCTAAAATGAGTGTGCTTAAGGAGCCTGCCAAAAAGCTTGAAAGCAACCCGGATGTGGACGCCAGTAAAGGGCCTGATCTGCCATAGTTCAGGCAACCAAAAAGGGCGCATGCTGCGCCCTTTTTTAATGACTAAGTTAACACTTAACCTTGTCACTACTGCTTAATCACTTGCCCGCCTTTCATCACAAAGGCAACGTTTTCAAGTGTGCTGATGTCGCTAAGCGGGTTACCTTTTACGGCGATGATATCCGCATGGTAACCCACTTTAATTTGCCCTAAATCAGTTTGCTTTAAAAGGGTTGCGGAATTTACCGTTGCGGCCTGAATCGCTGCCAGCTCAGTCATCCCAAAGCGCACCATACGGCTAAATTGTTTTGGGTTATCACCGTGCGGATACACACCCGCATCTGAGCCAAACACCATTTTCACACCAGCGCGAACGGCTTTGGTGAAGTTATCCCTTTGGGTTTGCCCCACTACGCGCTCTTTTGCTAAAGACTCTTCTAAAATGCCGGCTTTTTCGCCCTCTTCTAAAATGTATTCCGTGGTATAAATATCCATCGAAAACACGGTACCGTGCTTAAGTGCCAGCGCAATGGCTTCATCATCCAAAAAGCTCACATGCTCCACTGAATCTACCTTGGCACGAATGGCGGCTTTGATACCCTCAACACCATGGGCATGTGCCGCAACCACTAAGCCACGTAAATGTGCTTCGTCTACTAAGGCATCCATTTCCATTTGCGTGTATTGCTGAGCACCTACTTTAGTGCCTTTAGATAACACCCCACCTGTGGCACAAAACTTAATCACATCAGCGCCATACTTAATGTTTTCACGCACTTTACGGCGGATTTCCCAAGGACCATCGGCTACCCCTTTGGCAGTGACGTCATGCTCGTGAGTTAATAAATTATTGTCGCAATGACCCCCTGTAATACCAAGAGAAGGACCCGCTGCAAAAATACGCGGGCCAATCACATCGCCCTCTTTGATGGCATCACGTAGGGCAATGTCAGCGTACCCTGGGGCACCTAAATTACGCACTGTGGTAAAGCCATTTTCTAAGGTGCGTTTAGCGTTACGCACGCCTGTGATGGCAACCCGCGGAGCTGTGCGCTGCAAACGTTTGTAACCATGCACTTGGGCGTCTGAGGTTAAATGCACATGCATGTCCATCAGCCCAGGAAGTAAGGTCACATCGCCTAAATCTAGGGTTTTATCAGCGTTTAAAGGTGCACCTTGAAAACTAATTTGGCTGTTTTTACCGTCGCGGATAAGCACTTGAGGCGCAGCTTTGATTTCGCCTGTGGCTACATCTAACATGCGTTCGGCTTTAATGAGCGTGGTGTTTGCCAATACCGCGCTGGCGTGGCCGACAAATAATGCCGCTAGGCTTAACTTTAATAGGTGTTTAATCATGAAGGTGTTTTCCCATTATGGTGAGTCCATAGCGCTTGCCATCCATCATGGCGATGTCCGGTAATTCGCCCCAAGTCTGATACGCAAACTTGGCAAATAATTTAATGCTTGGCACGTTGTGGCTAAAAATAAAGCCCAATAAAGTACGTATTTTGCAGCGTTTAGCAATTTCTTCTGCGTGCGTCATAAAGGCTGAGCCAAGCCCCTGCCCTTGTGCGGCACTGTCTAGGTAAATGCCTATTTCCACGGTTTGTTCATAGGCAGGTCGCCCATAAAAGGATTTAAAGCTCAACCAACCTAACACTTTACCGCCTTGCTCTGCCACAATCAGAGGACGATGCTTAGTGTGGCTATCAAACCACGCTTGTTTTTGCTCTATGGTGACTTCTTCCGTATCAGCGGTGACCATTCGGCTTGGAACCGTTTGATTGTAAATTGCCACAACGGCTTCAATATCGCGGGCTTGTGCCTCGCGAAATGCAATTTGACTCACACAGTGACCTTATTTTTATATACTTTTCATAAATGTATCATTGATCTTTACGTCATTCCTATGCGTAATGTCGGCAACAAAGGAGAAATCATGTTAAAAACCATCCTCTCATCCGTGGCCTTGATTATGGCCGCCACTCTAAGCCCAACAACTCAGGCTTCTGAGTGCAGTGACTTTACCAATGTCGAAGTTCGCAAATTACGCTCTGACAAAACCATCGACCTATGCCAATTCAAAGGCAAACCACTACTAATAGTGAACACCGCCAGTAATTGTGGTTTTACCCCACAATTTGAAGGGCTTGAAGCAATTCACCAAAAGTATAAAGACCAAGGGTTAGTGGTACTTGGGTTCCCATCAGATGACTTTTTCCAAGAAGAAGACGATGAAAAAGACACAGCTAAAGTGTGTTACATCAACTACGGCGTGACCTTTAATATGATGGCACCAGTAGCCGTACGTGGCGATGATGCACATCCAGTGTTTAAACATTTAGCCGCCGAAACAAGCAGCCCGAAATGGAACTTTTTTAAATACCTAGTGAATAAAGACCGCACAGAAGTAGTGCGCTTTAACAGCCGTGTGAAGCCTGATTCGCCCGAGCTAATGAAAGCGATTGAAGGCGTACTTTAACCTTAAAGTTCTGACACTTAGCTCGCACTTGTTGCCATTTCACCATACACTAAGCCTGCATCGACAGGCTTTTTTTATGGAAAATAACTATGACAACACTCTATGGCTCTGCGACTTCCCCGTTTGTACGCCGCTTACGAATTTACAGCGACCTTGCCAAACTTCCTGTGACTTTTGAGCACCTAGATATTTTTTCAGAAGCAGGTTTTAAAACCCTGACCGAAATGAGCCCTGCGCGCAAAGTGCCGGTGTTAAAAGACGACGACACTGTGATTTACGACTCAGCCATTATTAAGCGCTACCTAGATGACAAGCACGGCCTTGAAAGCATGACCTTTGCTGAAGAAAACTTAGTCACTGTGATTAACGCGTGTAACGACTCTTTAGTAGAGCTGCTGTTATGTGGTCGCTCTGGGCTTGATACCAATCAGGATTTGTTATTTTTTAAGCTCCAGCATAGCCGCATCCGCGCCGCGCTAGATACACTTGAAAATCACGTTAAAGCAGGTGATTTTGATGAACTCTCTTACCCGAGTGTGTGTCTAATCTGTTTATTAGATTGGATGCTGTTTCGCGATTTTACTCACGCAAACGATAAACCTGCGCTACTTGCATGGCGCGATAAATTCGCTCAACATGCGCAGATAAAAAACACGCACCCTAGCATTAAAGCCTAACGCATTAAGGATCCTCAGTTGGTAGAACACTCTGAATTTGATGAACTGATCGCCGCCTTTAGAACGGGTTACCAAACACGAGCCCAGTGGTATGTACTGACCACAGATGAAGGTGGGTTATTGATGTGTGATTCGTTTTCACACAGTGATTGTGCCGTACTCATGCTTTTTAGCTCGTTGGATGTAGCGAAAGCTGCGCAGTCTGCTCTATTTAGTGATTGCCACATTGAAGCCATTCCAAGCACTGAATTTATGGCCGACGTCATGCCCATGCTTGCTGAAGATGGCATTCACCTTGGCCTAGATTGGCAAGATGGCGAAAACTACACAGATGTGACTGTGCCCAATTTCAAATCTGAAATCACAGCCAGTGAGGGAGCATAATGGACATAGTTGAACTTGCTCCTGAGCATTTTGAACGTGTGATTGCCCTTGGTAATTTAGTCCATGGTGAAAACTACTTAGATGCCAAGAGCATGCAGACCATTTATCAAAAAGGCTTAAGCAAAGGCATCAACGCCAGTTTTGTAGCCCTTGATGGCGATGAGCTCATCGGATTTCGCCTCACCTATGCCCCAGCCAATTGGCAAACTGACCAATGGTGCAGTACGGATAAATGGCGCTACCCAGTGGCCGAGGTGTGCTATTTCAAATGCAATACTGTGGTTGCTCATGCTCGTGGGCATGGCATTGGCGGGCGTTTGTTAAAGGCGTCAGTGGATGCAGTTAAACAGCAAGGTGCCAAAGCGGGTGTCAGTCATATTTGGTTGCAAAGCCCGGGTAACTCAGCGTTTAAGTATTTTACCAAAGCAGGTGGGGAGCTCATTAAAGTACACCCCAAACGCTGGTTAAACGACTGCATTGAGCACGGCTATCAATGCACTTTGTGCGGCACAGGCTGTGATTGTGACGCAGGTGAAATGCTGCTCGATTTTAGTAAACTCAGTTAATCCATGACATACGACCCACTTATTAACACGCATTGCCAAGGTGCAGAGCGCGCTCAGTCATATTGGCAAGCCTCCTGCGAATTACCTGCACCACAACCTGCTTTAGCAGAATCGATAGATGCCGATGTGGCGATCATAGGCGCAGGTTTCACAGGCTTGATGACCGCCTACTACTTAAAAACCCAACATGGCATCACCCCTGTTGTGCTAGAGGCCAATACCTTAGGTTTTGGCGCCAGTGGGCGCAACGCCGGTTTTGTTTTAAAAGGCTCAGGGCGATTAAGCTACTCTCAAATGGCTGAAAAATACGGCCTAGAGACGGCCAAAGCCTTATACCAAGAATATTCAGAGGCCGTCAGCCGCGTTGCCAGCCTAATTGATGAGCACCACATCGCCTGCGACAAAACCGAAGCAGGCTATTTAAAAATTGCCCATAATGCCAACGCACTAAAGTCTTTAACGGCGCAAGCACGCTTTATTGAAACCCACATGGGCGGTCAAGGTGCTGAGTTTGTCAGTAAAGAACAGCTCACCAATGAGCTGATGGACCATCACGAAGCCTATGGCGCATTAAGGTTGAACGATGGCTTTGGGGTGCACCCATTAAAGCTATTAAAAGGCTATTACCAACTTTGCTTGGCAGCTGGGATTAAGATTTATGAAAACACCTTAGTCAGTGCCATTGAAAAAACACCGAATGGGTATCACTTGCAGGCATGCCCGAAAGGTGGCGAGTCAGTAACCGTGAAAGCTAACAAAGTGGTTAATTGCAGTAATGCCTATGGCAACATAGGGCTCAGCACACACACGCAAAATCGCTACTTGCCAATTTTAAGCAATATCATAGTCACCGCGCCTTTATCCGATGCCATGCTTGCACGCGCTCGCATTAATACGCATCAAGTCACTATGGATACCCGCACCTTAAAATACTATTACCGATTGCTGCCGGATAATCGTATTTTATTTGGCGGCCGCGGCGCTGTTGCTGGCAAAGATGCCCAAGCGCCCATATTTAAACGTCGCTTGTTCAGAGCCATGACTAACTGCTTTCCAAGCTTAGAAGAAAGTCAGATTGACTATAACTGGACTGGTTGGATTGCCGCAGCGCTTGACGATATCCCGCACATTTATGGCGAGGAAGATCACGCCTATAGCTTAGGGTATTGCGGAGCGGGTGTGTCTTTCAGTGCGCAGGCTGGCTTTCGTATGGCACAGCACATTGCAGGTCAAACGCGCCCTCACCTACCAATTTACACCACGCCTTTGCCAAAGTTTCCCTTTGCACCGCTCAGGCGCTTGGGGCAAAGGGCCTATTATCATTATGGCTGGCTGAAAGATAAGTGGTTTTAGTGGTTATTCCACCAGCTTTTAGGCTATAGTTATGCCCTCTTATCAGAGGGCATAGTATGAAGTCACACTTAGGCCGGCGTGCGTTTTCAACCATGGAGTTACACACTTTATTTCATGGCTATATCTATTCTCAGCAGCGTGCGCACAAAGAGCAGCCTAAGCACTGGCATTTTTGGCTCCCTCTCATCGCCTGTTATACAGGCGCATTCAGTGATGAAATTGGCCATTTGCGCTTCAGTGATATCTCTGAGCACCAAGGCTCACTTGCCTTTCATTTTAATCACCATAAAAAACTGCAACCGCGCATTATTCCCGTGCATCCAGCGCTCATTGAGGCGGGTTTTATAGAGTATTTAGCCTTCGCCAAAACCCAATCAACAAACCGTATTTTTTTTGATTTACCGGCAAAATCTGGGCGTTACAGTGAAAAAGTACGCATTTGGTTTAGTGGCGAGGGCACCCGCCTTGGGTATGTTCAAAAATGCCAAATCCCTACGGTTGATCACCTAGGGCAAAAGCTGGCTATGAGTTCATTTCGCCTAAACTTTGAAACCCAATGCCGCATAGCTGCTATGAGCTTAGGGTTTAAAGCCGCGTTTGATTACCTCATGGGCTTTAAAACAGCTGCAAATCCACCTAACTTCAGCACCCTAAACCAAGTGATGACATTAATCCCACGTTTTACCCCCAAAATCAGTTGGGAAACCTTTGTTGAACGGGAGCGCCCTTAAGCTCATTAGACTGTTGTAACACCTTGTTACTATTTTATTTATGGCTGTTCCGAGAAAGGAAAAAAACTCTGTTAGACTGCCAGTGCATAATAAAAAATGAGCAAGGGACTTAAATGTTAAAACGTACTCTTCTAGCGGCTTTCATCGCTGCGCATAGCGGCGCTGCCAACGCCGGTGCCGAGCACGCCAGTGCTGCGGCTAAATCACAAAGCGAGATGGGCGATTTTGTACTCGCTAAAGTTGCCAAACCAAGTTTTCAGCATGTGTCTTTAATGCTAGACCCAAGCAAAGACACCTTTACCGGCCAAACCCGCATTACCCTAAACGTCTTAAAGCCAACTAACACAATTGAAATTTCAGGCCGTGATTACAGCATGAATATGGCTAAGCTCGTAGGCGACACAGAATGCGACCTTGCCGATGAAATGCGCGATTCAGGCAAAGTCGTCTTAACCTGCGATAAGGTGATCCCAGCGGGTAAATACCAGCTTAATATTGATTTTAGCGCCCCATATAACCGCAATTCTGTGGGCCTTTATAAGACCATTGATGGTGGCAAGCCGTATTTATTCACTCAATTTGAAATGAGTGATGCTCGCCGTGCCTTCCCTGTGTTTGATGAGCCTGAATATAAAATCCCATTTCAGTTAACCATCACGTCTCCTAAGTCAGACAAGGTGTATGCCAACACCCCGATCGTGAAAGTGACTGAAAAAGACGCGCTACGCACCTATGAATTTGCTAAAACCAAGCCTATTTCGTCATACCTAGTGGCAATGGCCGTGGGCCCGTTTGAAGAAATGCCTGTAGAAGGCATGAGTGTGCCTGGGCGCATCATCACCCCGCAGGGCAAACTTGCTCAAGGTGACTATGCCCGTAAAGCCATGCCAAAAGTGCTTAAAGCATTAGAAGACTACTTTGGCAGCGAATACGTTTATCAAAAACTAGATTCAGTGGCTGTGCCAGAATTCCCATTTGGCGCAATGGAAAACGCCGGTCTTGTAACTTACCGTGAAGACATCCTGCTACTGGAAGAAAGTAACGCCACGATTGGCAAAAAGCGCACAGCAATTAACGTCATTGCTCATGAGCTAGCGCACCAATGGTACGGTAACTTAGTGACCATGCGTTGGTGGAACGACTTATGGCTAAACGAAGCGTTTGCTACTTGGATGGCTGGCAAAATTACCCACCAGCTCTACCCTGAGTTTGAATCACATCTGAGCTTGCCACAAAACTACGTAATGGGTGTGGATGCCCGTTTAAGCACTAAACCCATTCGTAAGCCAATTCGCACTGAAGACGACATCATGGATGGTTTAGGCCTTGCTTATTCAAAAGGCTCAGCCGTGCTTTCTATGGTGGAAAACTGGATTGGTGAGGAGGCCTTTAAACAAGGCTTACGCCAATACATGAAAGACTTTGCCTATAAAAACACAGATGCCAGTGACCTTTGGGAAGCTCTAGGCAAAGCATCAGGTAAAGATGTGGATGCTGTGCTTAAATCTTTCATTGAGCAGTCGTCATTCCCACTTGTGGCAGCCAAGGTGGATGGTAAAACCTTAACCTTATCGCAAAGCCGCTTTGCCAGCGCCGGCGTTGATGCTCCTGCGCAAACGTGGAGTGTGCCTGTGGTATTAAAATACGGCAAAGGCAACACGGTTAAAACCACTCAAGTACTGTTAACTGAAAAACAGCAAAGCGTAAAACTTGCCTTTGAACCTGACTGGATTTACCCGGATGCAGGCGCCTTTGGTTATTACCGTTGGCAGTTAAGCGATGCGGACTTCAAGCAGCTTCTTACCCACGCTGATAAAGTACTTGATACCCGTGAGCGCCTAGCACTGGTAGGTGCTACTAACGACCTAATGAAAGCAGGCCACATGACTGGCGGGCAATTATTAGCAACTTTAGGCGCGTTTTTAAGTGATGATCACCCACGTGTGGTTGCCACAGCCCTTGGCTATTTAAGCGCACAAGAGCGTGCCTTTATTACGCCTGAGCACCGCCCACTTTGGGAGAAGTTCATCCTAGCCAAAGTCTCTGATGCCATCACACGCTTTGGAATGACACCAAAAGCAGATGAAGACCCTGAGATCAGCCGTTTGCGCCCGCGCTTGTTATCTTTACTTGCCATTGATGGTAAAGACCAAACCGTGATCAAAACCGCGCTCGCAGGTGCCGAGAGCTACTTAAAAGACATCAGCTCGGTCAACCCTTACTTGGTGAATACTTACTTGAACATTGCTGCTCTAAACGCAGAGCCTGCTTTAATTGAGAAAATGAAGCAAGTATTTGAAACCACCAAAGACCCTGAGCAGCGTACCACCCTACTTAGTGCACTAAGCCTAGTGGGTGATTTAAAGCAGCACCGCGCCATGTTTGATTACTTTATGAGTGACAAGCTCACGCCATCTGACATGCGTTATGTGCTAGGTGGCATGATGTATCAAGATGACCGTAAAGCACAAATGCGTGATTTGATGTTTAGCAACTTTGCTAAAATCAGCGAAAAAGTGCCGCCGTTTGTTGCGCCTCAGTTACCTATGTACATGGGCACTGGCTGTAACTTAGATGAGCTTGCACAAACGCAAAACTTCTTTAAAGACAAAATTGAAGCACAACCTGCCTATGAGCGTGCTTTAAGTAAAGTCTCTGAGAGTGTGACCGACTGCATTAGCTTACGTACACGTGAGCAAGCTTCAGTGATTAATTACCTTAAATCACTATAACAAGGCTGCGAAGGTTAATAAAAAAGCTCACCACGTGGTGAGCTTTTTTTATGCCCATTAAATTTAATGCATTTTAATGGCGGGTGTCTGTCGTCATGTTGGCAAAGGCAAGGCCATAGGATTTATCCTGCTGCCAAGCCAAACGCGCCACAGTTTTAGCAAAATGTGGCGTGCTTACTGTCACCACACCATTATTTTTAATTGGCTTATCGCACTCAATACGCACACCACCAAGAGGCGAGTAATCAAGTACCGTGCAATCCACCGTTTGCTTACCTTGCTCGATTTTCCCTTTCACACCCATGTTACGACGTAAGTGTTTACGCTTGTCATCCGTAGCGGTTTGATCAAGCTTGCTGTCGTAATTTTCAGGGTGGTAATCAGGCACTACTGTCATGCGCTCCTTCACCGTATTGTGCATAAACACATTGAGAGCCGGCTTGCCTTGATAATAAGCCAACTGCCGTACACCTGAGCCTTGTTTAAATAGCCCAAGTACCTTATAGCCAAAACTCAATGAGTCATGAGCTCTGGCTGTGATATCTGGCGCTACATGCTCTGCATTTTGCAAATAAGCATCGTTAAAGCTAAGCCCCACTTGTGCGGCTTTTTCTTTCATCCATAGCAAGGTGATATCTGAAAGGCCGGACTCCTCATAACCGCCCCCCACATCACTATGGCACCCAGCAAACCAGACTTGCTGCACCGTTTGCCCGGGTGCGGTATTGCCGGTCCAAAGAGCGGGTTCAAACACTTCTCGGCGCTCATCGAGTGCCAGCGCATGGTAGGCATTTTTCACTTCAGGGCACAGTTTCGTATCGAAGAAGCCAACCCAAGAGCGCGTTAATTTTTGCAAAATGGGCGTGGGTGCGCCAAGTGCGCCCACTGTGTCCCACACGCCCAAAAATTGAATTTCAGGGCGTGGGTTTAAACTGTATTGCTCAGAGCGACGACGGCTCGGTTTGGTGCGGTAATAACGGTAAGCTTGTTGCAGCTGATGTAATTCACTTTTAGCTAAAATGCCTATAGTGTGGAGCATGCCGGTCAATGCTCTGGCGGTGTAAGCGCCGCGGCTAAAGCCAAACATAAATAACTCATCGCCCGCTTGGTAGTTGTGGGCAATAAAGCGATACGCATCCAGTACGTTTTGCTCTACCCCTTTACCAAACGCGCCGCCAAGCCATTTATCTAGGGTATTATGGGTGCCAACACCTTGATCATAAAACACCACCTGAGGGATCCCTTGCTCCGAATAGGGCAAGATAGCGCGGCTAAATTTAGTCACATTGGTTGGGGTGTCTGGGGTGTTCCAAGTGCCATCGCAACAAATGACGATGCGTTTTTTTTGCGGTGTCATGTTCTGCCTCCTTTGTGGACAATCACAAATCGCTGAATCCATTCCGGTCACTAACTGACAGTTAGGGGCAAGAAACTGCAAGAACTCCCTTAAAGTATAGTTGGCAAGCACCAAGAAGGCAGGGTTGGTGTTGCCGTCAAACCAAGTGCTTGGCTTAGGTTTTTTAAGGTGTTGATTCTGCTAATGTAGTTGGCTCATGGCAAACAAAGGCGAGCTTTTTATCCGCCTTTAAGTAGCTTAAACGTGTGATTTGCGTCTGGCATAAAGAGCGGGCATCTAACCACATGCGTGGTAAACGATGAATCGCCATCGGGCGTTCATAAATGATGTTATTGAGTGCGTAAATAAGCGTGTTGTCGTCACGCCATGTAACGTCTTGCACACCAAGCGGCAATTTAAGGTGTTTTTCTACCTCGCCGGTGATGGCGTTATAACTGGCTAGCCACTGCTCAGCATCACCTTGAAGCGTAAACACAAAGCGCCTTAAAGTGGGGTTAAATGACAAACTCCGCCCTACGCTTTTGGCAATCACTTTACCCCCTGCACGTGGGGATTTTCTCAGCTCTAAATAATTTGCTTGGCCGTTTTCACCGAGCATAAAGGTGAGTAGCTCTTGCTCCTCTCCCCAACTGTGATAACCAATGGCCGCTTTGGCGTCTAATAAAATGGCAGGTGCTTTGGTTTGATTAAGCAGCTTTAATACTTGGTCGCCGTCTTGCTCTACCACCACTGACGTCACACCATCGGCAAAGGCAATGGGTGAATACTCGCTTTCTAATGATGCAGTAAACCACTGTGTTGCTTGGCTTTGAAAGTCATAAAATGCGATGTCGGTTTGGCGTACGCCATCTAAAATACGTTCTGAGGTGTAGTAAATGCCCTTAGATGTAATATGAGGTTGGTTGTCATAACCTGGGCGATGACTGATGTTACGCACATTGATGAGGGCACCATTTTCAACTTCTGCAAGATAGATATCAGTACCGGGTAAGCTACTTGCTTGAGGCACCGTATTATCATTTGCGGCGTTTGCCAATAACGGCATGATGGTGCTGGCAAAGAATAAAAAACCGGCACAGGTTGCGACCATCCTTAGTGTTGTTTCGTGCATTTTTTACATCAGTAAGTGAAGTTAAAAACGTGATAGTTGTAACATATTAACAGGTGATTTTATAGTCATACCCTGTTACTTTGATTAAAAATGGCTTTTAAATCAGGACCTTTATGTCAGCAGCGCATCCCATTATTGCGATTACCGGCTCATCCGGTGCAGGCACAACCACCACCACAGACGCCATAGTTCACATTTTTCGCAGCCTTAAAATTTCGGCAGCCACAGTGGAGGGCGACAGCTTTCACCGCTATACCCGCCCTGAAATGGAAAAGAAAATTCGCGATGCAGAACAAAAAGGCAAACACATCAGTTACTTTGGTGAAAAAGCCAACGATCTAGAAGCGCTAGAAGCCTTATTTAAACAATATGGTGAATCAGGCACTGGGCAAAGCCGCCGTTATTTGCACACCTTTGACGATGCCGTGCCTTACAACCAATTACCAGGCACCTTTACCCCATGGCAACCCCTACCAGATGAGACTGACGTACTCTTTTATGAGGGCTTACATGGCGGCGTTGTGACTGATGACATCGACGTAGCTAAGCACGTGGATTTACTGATTGGCATGGTGCCCATTATTAACTTGGAGTGGATCCAAAAGTTAGTGCGCGATGAAAACGAACGGGGTAAAAACCGTGACGCGGTCAAAGCGTCCATCATTCGCAGTATGGATGATTACATTCATCATATTACCCCGCAGTTTTCGCGCACTCACATTAATTTTCAGCGGGTGCCAACGGTAGACACATCCAACCCATTTAGCGCAAAAGACATCCCCACGCTAGATGAAAGCTTTGTGGTGATCCGCTTTCGCGATATTCCAGACGTGAATTTCCCTTACTTTTTACAAATGATCGAAGGCAGTTTTATGTCGCGGGTAAACACCTTAGTGGTGCCGGGCGGCAAAATGGGATTGGCCATGGAGTTGGTGCTAACTCCTTTAATTAAAGACTTAATTGCCCGTAAAAAAGGGGCGTTATCCCTTACGCCTGATGGCTTACCGGTATAAAAAAAAGCCCCTCTGGGGCTTTTTTTAATCTGCATCTGGTAAGTTGCGCGCGTAGAAGATTTCTTGCATTTCGCGGTAAAGCTTAGCGCGAATATCCGCTTCTTCTTCTGCACTGAGCTCTTCTTTAGTGATACCAAACAAGTAGGTATTTAAATCCGTTTCTTTTAGCATCATCTTGGTGTGGAACAGGTTTTCCTGATACACGTTTACGTCCACCATTTGATACGCTTCTTTGGTGTCGTCTGTCATGAAGTTCTGAATCGAATTAATCGCGTGGTCGATATAGTGCTTTTTACCATTTACATCACGGGTAAAACCACGCACACGGTAATCGATAGTCACTATGTCTGATTCCAACTGATGGATTAAGAAGTTCAACGCTTTAAGTGGTGAAATAACACCACAGGTGGATACTTCAATATCAGCACGGAAAGTACAAATACCATCGTGAGGGTGCGCTTCAGGGTAAGTGTGCACACAAATGTGGCTCTTATCTAAATGGGCAACCACAGAGTCAGGCAATGGACCCGGTGTTTCTTCTTGATCCACTTCTTGTAGTACCGGCTCTTCTGACACCAAAATGGTCACACTGGCACCTTGGGGATCGTAATCTTGGCGGGCCACATTCAAAATGTTGGCACCTATAATGTCTACGACTTCACCGAGAATATCTGTTAGACGATCGGCACTGTATTGCTCGTCGATATACTCAAGATATTCTTTACGCTGCTGATCGGTTTTTGCGTAGCAAATATCATAAATACTAAAGCTTAGGCTTTTAGTTAAGTTATTAAAGCCATGCAGTTTTAGTTTTTCAAAAGGCTTGCCCACTGTAAGCATCCTATTTATGAACCAGACACCACCGTAAGCCAATGCTCACGGCAACAAAGAGAGCGGATTCTATACGAAAAAATGCAGCGTACAAAGCGCTTTTTTACGCGCTTTCTCGCACTTCATAACTGTGTGTGATTGCCACAGTTTGATTAAGCATAAGCGCCACTGAGCAATACTTTTCAGCCGATAAGTTAACTGCTCGGGCTAAGTGCTTTTCAGACACCTCACGACCGCTAACCACAAAGTGTAGATTCATTTTAGTGAAAACGCGTGGTGCGCTCTCAGCGCGTTCACCTTGAAGCTCCACATGCACTGAATCAAAGTCTTGTTTGGCTTTTTTAAGAATGCTGACCACATCCACAGAAGCGCAGCACCCTGCTGACATGAGTACCATTTCCATTGGGCTTGGTGCGCCGCCATCTGGGCCTGATGAATCAAACACCACATTATGGCCAGAATCAGATAAACCCACGAAGGTATCGCCTTCAACCCACTTTACTTTTGCTTGCATAGTTACTCCAATGCGTTAACGGAAATCAGCGACTGCGGCATCAAATAAGTTTTTCACCAATCCGGTGAAGTCATCAATAAACTCTTTTTGCTCAACCGTAACAGGACGATTAGCAACACTTGAGAGCACTTCTTGTAAGTCATAGACGATGCCGTCTACCTCACGCACGATAAGGCCTCTGTCATCGGTATTAAGCTCAGGATGCTGCTGAAAAAATCGCATAACATGGTCAGAGATGCTGTCTTCAATGAGTGCCATGACTGTCGGTGCGTCTTTAGTCACCTCGCCTTGGCGTTCAAATAAGGACAAGTTGTCCGTTAGATAGAGAATGAGATCGTCATACCCTTGTTTATCAATGACCATGTGACTTCCTTTTTACTTTCTATATGGCTCAATTTAAGCATAAAAGGGGCTGTAAAACAGCCCCTCTAAAAACGACAAAAGCAGCCGAAGCTGCTTTTTAAATTATAGGTTTAAGCCTGGGCTTAAACTACTTGGTAAGGTGACCTTATCAAGCTCAACAGATGCCACTGGGTATGCACAATAGTCAGCCGCATAGTAGGCGCTGGCTCTGTGGTTACCGGATGCGCCAATGCCACCAAATGGAGCAGCGCTTGAAGCACCTGTGATTGGGCGGTTCCAGTTTACAATACCAGCACGAATACGACGTAAGAAGTATTCATAATCCGCTTGGTTATCACTTAATAAACCGGCCGATAAACCATAGGCTGTGTTGTTACCAATTTTGATGGCGTCATCAAAATCTGTGTAACGGAACACTTTAAGTAATGGACCAAAGTGCTCTTCATCTGGGAAGTCAGTGATGGCAGAGCATTCAATGATGCCTGGTGTCACAAAGCCCGTGTTTGGCGTGTGCTCAAGTGCCACAAGTGACTCACCACCTAAGGCAACGAGTGATTGCTCTGCTGCAACCATGCCTTTTGCCGCGGCTTCTGAGATCATTGAGCCCATAAATGGTTGATCTTCGTCATCCCACGCGCCCACTTTGATGTTTTTAGTCGCGGTAATCAATGCGGCTAAAATCGCATCGCCTTGCTCGCCGTGAGGCAGCATTAATTTACGAGCACAGGTACAACGCTGGCCACTTGAAATAAAGGCTGACTGAATGATGTCATGCACAACGGCTTTCACATCAGACACATCTTTAACGATAAGCGGGTTATTACCACCCATTTCAAGCGCTAAGATTTTGCCCGGTTGACCAGCAAATTGCTCATGCAAGATGTGACCAGTGCGTGATGAACCAGTAAAGAATAAGCCATCGATACCTGGGTGAGAGGCAAGCGCTTTACCTGTTTCTACTTCACCTTGCACTAAGTTAATCACGCCCGCTGGTAAACCAGCTTGCTGCCATAACTTAAGGGTTTCTTCTGCCACTAATGGCGTTAGTTCAGAAGGCTTGAAGATAACCGTGTTACCTGCAAGCAGTGCTGGCACTATGTGACCATTGGGTAAGTGACCTGGGAAGTTATAAGGGCCAAATACCGCAACCACACCATGGGCACGGTGACGAATAACCGCTTTACCCACTGGCATTGCGTTTTCCACTTCACCAGTACGCTCATGATACGCTTTTTCTGAGATGGCAATTTTACCGACCATGGCGCCTGCTTCAGTGCGGGTTTCCCAAAGTGGCTTACCCGTCTCTTTCGCGATGGTTTGCGCTAGGTGCTCTGAATTTTCTTTTAATAACTCGGCAAAGCGCTTCACTATTGCTAAGCGCTCTCCAAAGGTTTTATCTGACCACGCGATAAACGCATC
>JBGTXC010000310.1:0-918 GCA_041937835.1 Alteromonadaceae bacterium
GTTGTATGCATGACTGTCTAATCAATTTAACGTTGCTGTTTTCACAGCGCCGCATGTCAAGTAGAGTAGCTTTTGAAAGAACATCTTTCGATATTCTCAGTTACTCAATTTTGATTGATTACTAATATCAGCTTTCCAAATTGTTAAAGAACATTCGTAAAATGACGAGTCATTTCACTTTAGAGTAAAAAACCCTAATCAATCCTTACTGAAACAGTAAATATTCATTAGGATTTCGGGTCCAACGTGACACGTTTTCTACCTTTGTTACCTTCCTTTCTTAAAGCAAGGAAATGGTAGGCTTGGGCAGACTTGAACTGCCGACCTCACCCTTATCAGGGGTGCGCTCTAACCAGCTGAGCTACAAGCCTTCAGTACTTCGCTTATGCAAGCTCAGTGTCAAGTAGATGGTGGAGCTAAGCAGGATCGAACTGCTGACCTCCTGAATGCAAATCAGGCGCTCTCCCAGCTGAGCTATAGCCCCATAAACTTGTGTCGTTCTTCATTTTAAACAAGACTATCTGTGTAGGCACTGCATCAAGGCGTCTATCGACGTAATGGTAAGGAGGTGATCCAACCCCAGGTTCCCCTAGGGTTACCTTGTTACGACTTCACCCCAGTCATGAAACACAAAGTGGTAATCGTCCTCCCGAAGGTTAGACTAACTACTTCTTTTGCATCCCACTCCCATGGTGTGACGGGCGGTGTGTACAAGGCCCGGGAACGTATTCACCGCAGTATTCTGACCTGCGATTACTAGCGATTCCGACTTCATGGAGTCGAGTTGCAGACTCCAATCCGGACTACGACATTCTTTAAGGGGTCCGCTCCACATCACTGTCTCGCTTCCCTCTGTAAATGCCATTGTAGCACGTGTGTAGCCCTACACGTAAGGGCCATGATGACTTGACGTCGTCC
>JBGTXC010000311.1:0-770 GCA_041937835.1 Alteromonadaceae bacterium
CTTTACTGTAATGGTGACCGAATCCACATCTGAATTAACAAGATAACTGATAATTGCACCATAAGGAGGATTTTCCCCCGCCCACTCTTCCTGGGCACGATAGGATGTGTCTTTCCAATAGTGAAACAGGGTTGCGGACCTTACGGAAAAAACATGGACGGCTTTATTATAAACTGTAGACCATTCTGCCAGTGGAGATGTATCATCCAAAACCCAAAAACTTCTTCCATGAGTTCCTAAAACTAAATCTTTCTCTCGCGGATGAATCAACAAATCATCATACAGTGTGGTTGGCAGATTGGATTTGAATTTTGTCCAATCCGATCCGGCATTTACCGAAAGATACACCGCATGTTCCGTACCCAGAAATAATACATCCGGATTATCAGGGTGTTCAGCTATCACATTTACCGAACCGGATGGAAGCCCCCTGGTTAGAGGTACCCATGTTTTACCGTAATCTTCTGTTCGATAAACATAAGGTCTCCAATCACCTTCACGGTGACGGTCGAACGTGACATAAGCAGAGCCGCGGTCTCTTATTGACGAAAGTACACGACTCACGTAAGAACCTGCAGGAATACCTGTGATATTTCCGCTTACTTCTTCCCATCTTTCACCACCATCCCTTGAGACTTGGATATTGCCGTCATCTGTGCCAACCCATATAACCCGATGCCATAAAGGTGATTCAGAAATGGAAATAATTTCACCATAAGATGAAGTACCATCATTTTTTGATAACTTTATATCAGCACCTAATACACCCA
>JBGTXC010000312.1:0-738 GCA_041937835.1 Alteromonadaceae bacterium
ACAGCGGATCGATCGAGCAGGATGCGGACATTGTGTTGTTCGTGTACCGCGACGTCGCCAACTGTGTGCTAGCGACTGCAGCAGGAGACCCGGGATAAGCGTCAACAATGGCCGTTTGTTTCCTAACGGCCTTGCGAATATTTTCATCAAATGGCACTGTTGCTACTAATTCTAGCGCAACATCGAGAAAACGCCCCGTCACTTTGCTTAACTTACTAAACAGCTCTTGCCCTTCTCTTATATCGCGAACCATATTGGCAACGACTTTGAAACGAAACACACCGTGCTCTCGATTCAAAATTTTAATCAGTGCGTAAGCATCAGTAAGGGATGTCGGTTCGTCACACACAACAACCATTATGTCCTGCGATGCTTTAGAGAAGCTAAGCACCATGTCTGAAATACCTGCCGCAGTATCAACGATAAGGACGTCAATTTGCGAACGCAGCTCACTGAAGGCTCTAATAAGCCCCGCATGCTGCGTTGGAGATAGTTCAGCCATGGATTGCGTGCCGGACGTTGCAGGGGCAATTTTGATGCCATGCGGCCCTGTCACCAAAACCTCGTCGAGAGTACATTCGCCCGATAAAACGTGTGAGAGATTTTTCTCTACACGTAAACCAAGCATGACGTCGACATTTGCAAGACCCAAGTCTGCATCAAGTACCATTACGCGCTTACCTTGTTTCGCCATAGCGATTGCGGTATTTAGCGTAATATTTGTTTTACCGACGCCAC
>JBGTXC010000313.1:0-728 GCA_041937835.1 Alteromonadaceae bacterium
GAAGCCGAATTCGTAATTCTCACAGATCCAACATTACAAAGTTATTTTGACCAGTTATATTTTGAAAAGAAATTGAGATTTAAATTACTCGATTTATAAATTTAAAGTCATTTATATTAAGAGAGATAACTCGATATATATATCCATAATCTCTATTCATCGAATAGAAGAGGTTCAATTTTCAATAGAAAATAGTAGAAACTTGTCTCTTTCCTAACTGAAGTCGTGTAGAAACCCTATCAACTATAGTTCAAATCACAAATTTCAGAGAGAGAAACTTCTAAAGCCGTACTGATTTTACACAAAGTATTGGTGGTAGCGTTTGTTCAATCAAAACCCTCGCTAAAGAATTCTTCGAGACTCATGTCAAAAGCTTTTGCAACTTTCAATAGGCTTGTATACTGCATATCAGTTCCAATTTCATATCTGCCATATTGAGCTCTGTGAATTCCGTTTTCAAAGGCAAAGGTTTCATAACTACTATAACCTTTTTGAATTCTTAACGATTTTATTCTATTTGCTAACTTGTTTATTTCTGTTGATTTATCCATACAGTAAAGAAATCAAGTCAGCTATTAATTTATAACTACTAATTAGTAGTTATTTGAAAATATTTTACTAGATTTGAACGGATCGTTTATGAGAAGAAAGTTTTTGATGGAATCAATTAAAGTTAGTCCAGCTCAAAAAGAGTTATTGGAATTATTAGCACACAAGGAAGTTCATGG
>JBGTXC010000314.1:0-702 GCA_041937835.1 Alteromonadaceae bacterium
ATTCGCGTACCCGGTGGGGCGTCGCTTTCGCGCAAGCAAATTGACGAATACACCAAATTTGTAGGTATTTACGGCGCGAAAGGCCTGGCTTGGATTAAAGTTAACGATGCGGGTGCAGGTCTTGAAGGTCTACAGTCGCCAATCCTTAAATTCCTAACTGAAGACATCACTAACGCCATGCTAGAGCGCACTGGCGCACAAAGTGGCGATATTCTATTGTTCGGTGCAGACAGCTACACTGTGGTTACCGAAGCGATGGGCGCACTTCGTCTTAAGCTTGGTGAAGACTTTGAACTGCTTGAAGGCGAGTGGAAACCACTTTGGGTTGTTGACTTCCCAATGTTCGAAGAGTTTGACGGACAGCTTCACGCTATTCACCACCCGTTCACCGCGCCACGCGGTCTAACGCCAGAAGAACTTAAAGCTAACCCAGCTGAAGCCTTATCTGACGCTTACGACATGGTACTGAACGGTGTTGAGTTAGGTGGTGGTTCTGTACGTATTCACAACGAAGACATGCAGTCTACCGTATTCAACATTCTTGGTATTGACGATGAAGAAGCGAAGAACAAATTTGGCTTCTTGCTTGACGCGCTGCGCTTTGGTGCGCCGCCGCATGCAGGTCTTGCGTTTGGTCTAGACCGTCTGGTAATGCTTATGACTGGCGCGACGTCTATTCGTGATGTGATGGCATTCCCTAAA
>JBGTXC010000315.1:0-680 GCA_041937835.1 Alteromonadaceae bacterium
GATGGCAAGGCGGTGAAGTTTCTTATGCTGCTTAAACACAATATAAGGTTTGCGACGGCTAGAGGCTTTTACTTCAGCCAATTCAATTTTCTCAAGACGGCGGGCACGCGAGGTGGCTTGTTTCGCTTTCGATGCGTTGGCAGAGAATCGCGCTACGAAGCTCTGTAGCTCTTCAATTTCCGCTGACTTCTTAGCATTCTCTGCATGAAGCTGTTCTTGAACCAGCATGGCAGCTTGAATGTAGTCGTCGTAGTTACCCGGATAAACGCGCAGTTCACCGTAGTCGATATCGGCCATGTGCGTGCATACAGAGTTTAGAAAGTGTCTGTCGTGCGAAATAATAAGCATGGTCGATTTACGTTTGTTCAGCTCTTCAGCTAGCCAACTGATGGTGTAGATATCCAAGTTGTTGGTTGGTTCGTCTAGAAGCAGAATGTCAGGCTCGGCAAATAATGCCTGCGCCAAAAGCACACGTACTTTTTTACCAGGTGCGACTTCTTTCATTAAACCAAAATGATAGCTTTCGTCGATGCCAGCAGAGTTTAAGATATCGCCAGCGCGTGCTTCGGCGGTGTAACCATCCATCTCGGCGAATTGGGTTTCCAAGTCCGCTACGCGCATGCCATCTTCTTCGCTCATTTCAGCCTTGCTGTAAATGGCGTCGCGCTCTTGCTTAACTT
>JBGTXC010000316.1:0-670 GCA_041937835.1 Alteromonadaceae bacterium
GGATCATTTGGCAAGGCCTGACTTTCCTAGACACTTTCTATGTCCTTAAAATACTGCCTGTCATATTCTGTTGGTGACGTGCTTCCGTTGGCAGGATGAGGTGTTCCGGAAGACTATTACATTTGATGATTTTTACTATTACAACCTGATAAGTAAGCGGAAGAGATTTCTTGACATTGTTCGTAGGAATGAGGCCTGACTTTGCAAAGAATTTGCAAAGCTTCTCAATGTAAACATATACCCATGATTTCAATAAAGTAATGTATGCGCATTTATTTCAAAATCCGTTGCTAGCGATAGCGTGGCGGTTCAAGTCCGCCCACTGGTACCATATTCTTCTTTTAGAAGAAGATACTGAAACCGACCTTTGAGTCGGTTTTTTATGTCTTATTTTCTATTCAAACGCGGATGTATCATCCATGAGACTGTATTCAATCGTCGCCAAATGCATCACCCAGTTCAATCAGCCCTGCCTCTGACAAATTTATGAGTTTTAATAATGCTATAGTTTGTTGCTGTTCTTCGTAGTCATTCGCATCCTGAATAACATACTTTGGCTTGCCATTTTGCGTGACCAAAATGGGATTATCCAATTCCAGATATTCGCATGTTCCTTCATGTAAGATACAGTTTGAGTTTTCATGACAATCTCTATTGGTCTAAATATAGA
>JBGTXC010000317.1:0-668 GCA_041937835.1 Alteromonadaceae bacterium
ATTGAGCGGCGAATCTCAATATCTACGCCCGCGGTTGGCTCATCTAAAATAAGTAATTTCGGCTCATGCATGAGTGCCCGAGCAATCATCAGCCTTCGCTTCATACCGCCGGATAACTCCCGCGCGCGGGCATCGCGTTTTTCCCACAGATCAAGCTGAGCAAGGTATTTTTTAGCGCGCTCTTTCGCAATACTGCGCGGCACGCCGTAGTAACCTGCCTGATTCAATACAATTTGCAGTACAGTTTCAAACTGGTTGAAATTGAACTCTTGTGGCACCAGACCAATGCAGGCTTTGGCTTGCTCTTTTTGCGTTGTGAGGTCATAACCAAACACCGACACACTGCCATTGGTTTGGTTTACAAGTGAACTGATAATACCAATAGTGGTAGATTTACCCGCCCCATTTGGGCCAAGTAATGCAAAGAAGTCTCCTTCTTGTACTGTAAGGTCGACGCCTTTTAGTGCCTGTACGCCACCTTTGTAGGTTTTGGTTAACCCTTTAATGTCCAACGCTTTCATGATTTGCCCGTAGTGAGAGTGTGATCACTAAGACGTATTGACCTTTGATGCAAACCAAAGGTCAGCACGCCCTAATTAACTTTAGTGAGATGCAGTTATCTGTCGCTAACAACTTACAACCAACGAAGTGTAACCTAGTTCATGCTA
>JBGTXC010000318.1:0-665 GCA_041937835.1 Alteromonadaceae bacterium
CCACCCTTCAGATGATTAACGACATCTTCTTTGGTAACACGACCGTCTTTGCCAGTCGCCTTAATGGATGACGGTGCAATGCCATTTTCTTCAACCAGCTTACGCGCAGCCGGGCTCATGATGATGTCACCATCATCAGATGCTTCTGCAGTTTCAGCAGGCGCCGACGCGGTTTCAGCAGGCGCTGAAGAAGACGCAGCATCCACCGCGCCCTCTTCAAAGATTGCCAGCACTTCGTCACTCAGAACAACATCGCCCTCTTCTTTATGAACGGTTTTTAATGAACCGTCCGCAGGAGCGACAACTTCGAGTACGACTTTATCCGTTTCAATATCCACCAGAAGCTCGTCGCGCTGGATGGGTTCACCCGGTTTTTTGTGCCAGGTCGCCACAGTGCCGTCAGCGACAGATTCAGGAAAGGTGGGTGCCTTAATTTCGATGCTCATTCGATTTTCCTTAGAGTTCCTGCGATACGTCAGCCCTGGAGATCCAGAGCGTCACGGATTAATTTTTCCTGTTGCTCCAGATGGAGCGCCATATAACCAGCAGCTGGAGACGCAGAGTGATCACGCCCTGCGTACTCAAGATGCCATTTTGGATTCAGGTCATGCGCGACTTTGCGCATATGGTGCTGGCTGCTGTACCAGGCGCCCATGTTCATCGGT
>JBGTXC010000319.1:0-624 GCA_041937835.1 Alteromonadaceae bacterium
CGCCGCGCCTACGTAGCTACACCGAATTTGCCAATGACTCCATCACCTTACCTGATTTTTTCGAAAATCGTTTTGCTGATAACACACGCGTACTCAGAGTCATTTCATCGATAGTGATCATTGTGTTCTTCACCCTTTATACCTCATCCGGAGTCGTGGCAGGCGGTAAGCTGTTTGAAAGCTCGTTTGGCATGAATTACGAATTAGGCCTTTATGTGACGGCCGGTGTGGTGGTGCTTTACACCTTATTTGGTGGCTTTTTAGCGGTCAGCATGACGGACTTTGTGCAAGGCTGCATCATGTTTTTAGCACTGGTGTTAGTGCCTATTGTGGCTGTTATGCAGCTTGGTGGCATTGGTGAGGTGACAAACACCATCACCGCCATTAACCCTGATTTACTGGCGCTATTTAAAGGCACCACGCTTATCGGCATTATCTCTGCTATGGCATGGGGTTTAGGCTATTTTGGCCAGCCGCACATCATAGTGCGCTTTATGGCGATTCGTGATGTCAAAGACGTGCCTATGGCAAGACGCATCGGCATGAGTTGGATGATAGTGTCTATCATAGGTGCCGTGGCAACTGGCCTTGTGGGCATTGCTTATGTGGCAAACACGCAAACTG
>JBGTXC010000031.1:0-16841 GCA_041937835.1 Alteromonadaceae bacterium
GTGATGGCAGTGGAGGTACTAAGTTAGGTGTTTTAGCAAATGTGCCAATTATTATGGAGAACCTTTCTTTTAAGGGGATTGTTTTTGGCTTTGGAATTAATGAAGGCAACTATGTTTACTCGTACGAAGAAGGCAAATATTCACATGTTTTGATACCAATGATTTTAGGTCAATTTGGTCTAGTGGGACTCGTTCTCTACTTTGCCTTTTTTGTTTATTACATGATTGTTTCTAAGTTCCACTCGGCATATGTATTTATAGCAATGTTCGTGGTAGGTATTTCATATTTACACCCATTTCTAGAAACAATTTTTTTAGCCAATGCTATGGTGGTAGCGATGCACCTTAATAAGAGGGGAATGCATGTCTAAGGTTGTTGCCTTTGTAGGTGAAACATTCACCAAGAAAAACGAGCTCTATTATACCACACCAACATCTGCTGCTTTTTTGCAGGATTGTTTTGGTGAAGATAATGTTAAAGTGTGTTCGCCTGTCAATTACAAACATTCAGATGAGGATGTGCTCGGTAAGGCTAGCACCAAAGTTAAAGCCGATTATTTTTATGAGCCTCCACTACCTCCTAACTGTTCAACGAAAGACTTATACAAAAAAGCATTGTTTAAAAGGGGCTTTTTAAGAAACTTTATCAACTTCTGTGATGAAGTCATCAAAGATAACCCGGATGCAATTTTTTGGGCAAGAACTCCATCTCCAGGTAGTATCATTTTTGCCATGCGAGTGATGCGCGCTGGCAAACCTCTATTACATCATATTTGTGGGGATGCACGGCACACATGGAAAGATGATAAATATAAAGGTGTTAATAAGCTTCTTGCACTAGCTTTTTCTTTTGTCGTTAGACTGCAAATAAATTCTATTTGTCGTTATAAAAATGTTGTCAATTTAACTTCTGGATCGGAGTTGGAATCTTGGGCAAAAGCACATGCTCCAACACGTACATATCAATTTGTGGATATGATGACAAAGCGTACTCCTACCAATGTTGAAAAAAACACTTCATTAAAGAATTTGTTATTCGTCGGTAGGGTTGTTAAAGATAAAGGTATATTTGAAATACTGTCAGCTCTGGAAGAACACTTACATCTTCAATTAACAATCGTTGGTGAGGGGCCAGACCTTATGGCTGTAAAGTCATATGTGAAAAAGAATAGCTCCCTAAAAAACAGAGTAAGATTTGAGGGGCAAGTGCCATTCGAAAGTCTTCCTAGTTACTTTGAATCACATGATTGTGTTGTAATTGCATCCAAAACTAATGAAGGTTTTCCGCGTGTGATTATGGAGTCATGGGTGCACCAGACTCCACTAATCGTAAGTCAAGTTGGTGGTATCTCTGCTTTTGTAAAACATGAATATAATGCTTTTGTAATTAAACCTGGTTCAGTAAGCTCACTGTCATCAGCCTTCGAGTATATGTCAGAGCCGGGCAATTTCAGTAGAATACAAAAAGGGGTGACAGAAATGGTTCCTTGTTCATTGCAATCGTATTGGCTAGATAAAATTAAACAAATAGTCACTCTTCATTTCAAAGCGGTATAATTTATGAAACACAAATTATCACTTTTATATACATGGTTGGTTCGACTACTGCTTATATGGTTGCCAGATCAACCAGTGATTATGCGATTTCGCGGGTGGTTATATAGCTTTATGATGATTGATGCAGGTAGGAATTTCCAAGTATCCGCAAATGTTATCATTAAGGGATTAACTAAGTTAAAAGTTGGTGATGACGTATATATAGCTCCGAATTGTATATTAAATTGCATTGCTCAAATTTCGCTAGAAAGTGAAGTGATGCTGGGTTTCTCTAGTGTACTGGTTAGTGGCAATCATTCAAAAATTGGAAATTCGTATAGATTTGGAGAATCAATTAGCCATCCAATTGCAATTAGAAAAGGTGCCTGGGTAGCCGCTAATGTTACTGTCCTAGCTGGGAGTGTTATCCCCGAGGGGTGTGTTGTTGCTGCGGGTGCCTGTGTTTCTTCAGGGTTTGACAATGCAAAAGTTTTGGCCGGCCTCCCAGCTAAGGTAATAAAATAAATGAATATAACTGTTTTTGGCACAGGGTACGTGGGTCTCTCCAATGCCTTACTTCTCGCACAACACAATGAAGTTGTAGCAATTGATATAGTCAAAGAAAAAGTTGATTTACTCAATTCAAAGCGTTCTCCTATTGCGGATAAAGAGATAGAAGAATTTCTTTTGCGTGAAGATTTAAACTTTTCAGCGTCTTTAGATATGAGTAAAGCAATCAAAGATGCTGAAGTGATCATTATTGCCACGCCGACTGATTATGATCCAGTGACCAATTTCTTTGATACGTCTTCTGTGGAAAGCATTATCTCTAATGTTATTGAAATTAACCCTGCTGCGTTAATGGTCGTTAAATCGACGATTCCTGTTGGGTTTATCGAGAGTATGCGAACGCGTTTTGAAACCGATAATATTATATTTTCACCTGAATTTTTGCGAGAAGGGCAAGCGCTCTATGATAACTTGTACCCATCCCGAATTGTGGTTGGTGAAAAGTCAGAGCGCGGGCAAATGATTGCCAATTTATTGCTTGATGGTGCAGCGAAAAGCGACATTCCGGTGCTTTTAACTGACCCAACGGAAGCTGAGGCTATAAAGTTATTTGCAAATACGTATTTGGCAATGCGAGTAGCTTATTTTAATGAGCTAGATACCTATGCTCAAACGCATCAGCTGGATACCAAACAAATTATCGAAGGTGTTGGGTTAGACCCTCGTATTGGTACGCACTATAACAATCCGTCTTTTGGTTATGGTGGTTATTGTTTGCCAAAAGATACCAAGCAGCTTCTTGCTAATTACCAAGACGTTCCAAATAACATGATTAGCGCTATCGTTGATGCTAACAGGACTAGAAAAGACTTTATCGCTAATTCAATCATTTCTAAGAACCCAAAAAAAGTAGGTATCTTCAGGTTGGTAATGAAATCTGGCTCTGATAACTTTAGAGCCTCTGCAATACAAGGTGTAATGAAGCGCATTAAGGCCAAAGGGATAGAAGTGATTGTTTATGAACCTGCACTAGATTCAGAAGACTTTTTCAACTCAAAAGTTTATACAGACTTAGCCTTGTTCAAAGTTGATGCAGATGTCATTGTCGCCAATAGAATGTTTGATGAATTACTCGATGTAACTGATAAAGTTTATACACGAGATTTATTTGGGAAAGATTAAGGATAAATAAATGAAAGCAGTAATCCCTGTAGCAGGACTTGGAACTCGGATGTTGCCTGCTACCAAGGCCATCCCAAAAGAAATGCTCCCTTTGGTTGATAAGCCGCTGATTCAATACATAGTGAATGAATGTGTAGCGGCGGGCATTAAGGAAATTGTGCTAGTGACGCACTCTTCTAAAAACGCGATTGAAAACCATTTTGATACGAGCTTTGAGTTGGAGGCAACACTAGAGTCGCGTGTAAAACGCCAATTGCTTGATGAGGTGCGTAGTATTTGCCCGGCAGACGTGACCATAATGCATGTGCGCCAAGGAGAAGCAAAAGGGCTAGGGCATGCTGTGCTTTGCGCTCAACCTATTATTGGCGATGCACCTTTTGTTGTGGTACTGCCCGATGTGATTTTAGATGAGTACACTGCCAACCAGCGTACTGAAAATCTAGCCGCGATGATCAAGCGCTTTGAGCAAACAGCCGCGAGCCAAATTTTATTAGAAGCGGTGCCAGAGTCAGACGTAAACAAGTATGGTATTGCGGATATTAATGGCACCAAAATTGAGGCAGGTGAGTCCGCTAAAATTAATAAAATGGTTGAAAAGCCAAGTGTCGAAGATGCGCCATCTAACCTTGCTGTGGTTGGCCGTTATGTGCTTTCGCAAAATATTTGGCCTTTACTTGCTAAAACACCAGTGGGTGCGGGCGGGGAAATCCAACTTACGGATGCCATTGATATGCTGATTGAACAAGAGCAAGTTGATGCCTTTAGAATGAGCGGCCGCTCCCATGATTGTGGCGATAAGCTGGGCTATATGAGTGCTTTTGTAGAGTATGGCTTAAAGAATAAAAAGCTTGGTGAAAAATTTAAGCAAGCAGTTGAAGATCTTCTAAAGGAAAATTAAATGAGTATTTTGGTGACAGGTGGAGCTGGTTATATTGGTTCACACACTGTGTTAGAGCTCCTTGAGCAAAATCGAGATGTGGTAGTTGTAGATAATCTATCAAATTCCTCTTTAGAGTCTTTGCTGCGGGTCAAAAAGCTTACAGGTAAAAATGTGCAGTTTTACCAAGGTGATATTCGTGATACTGATTTATTAACCACCATTTTTACTAAACATAATATTGATGCTGTAGTGCACTTTGCCGCGTTTAAATCCTTAAATGAATCCATAGAACAACCGCTGAGTTATTACCAAAATAATGTGGCGGGCACTTTGTGTTTGCTAGAGGCCATGCAAAAAGCAGGGGTATTCCAGTTTGTGTTTAGCTCTACCGCTGCGGTCTACGGTAGCCCCAAGTATTTACCGATAGATGAGCAAGCCGAAGTGGGTGGTATTTCAAACCCTTATGGCAAATCTAAGCTTATGGTGGAGACCATTTTAGAAGACGTGGCAAAAAGTGATGAGCGCTGGAAAATGGTGATGCTGCGTTACTTTAACCCTGTGGGTGCTCATGAATCCGGGTTGATAGGCGAAGACCCAGACGACATACCCAACAATTTATTGCCGTACATCAGTAAAGTGGCGGCAGGCCAGCTACCTAAGCTCAATGTCTACGGGAGTGATTACAACACCCCGGATGGCACTGGCGTGCGTGACTTCATCCATGTCGTAGATTTAGCCAAAGGCCACGTAAAAGCGCTAGATTATATGAGCGCCCTTAAAGGTGCTGAAGTCTTTAACCTTGGCACTGGGCAAGGGTACTCAGTACTTGAAATGGTGAATGCCTTCGAAAAAGCCAGCAAACACCCTGTGCCCTATGTGTTAGCACCTCGCCGCAAAGGGGACGAAGGCAGTGTATATGCTGACCCAAGTAAAGCGAAAACGCTGCTTGGTTGGCAAGCAGAGCGCGGCCTTAATGAGATGATGACCGACTCTTGGCGTTGGCAAAGCCAAAACCCGCATGGCTATAAACAGCCAAAATAGCCTTGTTGTTTAACACATATATTTAAAGCGCTGAAAGGCGCTTTTTTTATGCCATTGTTACTGCCTAAGCGTGGCTTGCAAGCGCTTGGTAAAAGGTGCGTAAAAACAGGCGGGCGTGTTTTGCGTTACTAAATGCCAAGGTATGACGTGTGCTTTGGTCGGTAATAAATAGGGTGTGTTTGTTAATGCTCATTTGAGCAATGGGTAGCTTAAACGCGAGGCTAGGCTCGGTAATGGTTAATTGCATGTAGTCTCTTTAAAAAGGGGGAATAAGAGCCCTGCGTGGGCAAGGCTCGTGGAGTCTCAGGTTAGGCTACCTTTACGCTGTCCGCTTGTGGGCCTTTTGCACCTTGAGAAACCGTCATAGTCACTTTTTGGCCTTCCGCTAGTGAACGGAAGCCGTCTGATTCAATAGCACGAAAATGTACAAACACATCTGCACCACCATCGTCTTGTGAAATAAAACCAAAACCTTTTGCTTCGTTAAACCATTTAACTGTGCCGTTAACTGTAGACATATAAAAACCTTTAGAAATTAAAAATGAAAAGTGGAAGTAAACACACATTGAAAGGAGGTATAAATTGGTTTTTACAAGGAGGATAAAACGCAGTTATAACGAACAACAACACATAATTTAGCTTCGAACGCGGCGCAGTGTGCGCTTTTATGTTGGGCTTGTCTAGCTGTTTTTTAATCAATGTTGTTTGAGTTGCCATTAAATAAGGCTTAAAGCAGCCATCAATTAGGCACTCTAGCCCAAGCAAGTTACTTTATGCTAAAGCAATTTCAACCTACTGATTAAGTTAGGTTTTGGCGGGTTGCCAAAGCTGTTTTTTGTACTGTTTTGTATGGTTTTTGGGTATAGTGACATTGCTTTATTTGAGGGACAAAAGCAATGACAATAAAAAACGTATTTTTAGTAAGTAGCCTTGCGGCGTTGCTTGCAGGTTGTGGTGGTTCAGGGTCTGATGCGCCACCTAAAGTGATTGAAGAAGTAAACAACGCACCGGTGATCACAGGTGATCTGGCCATTACAGCTAAGGCAGAAGAATCATTCACTGCCACTTACACAGCGGATGACGAAGACGGTGATGCAGTCACACTTTCTGTGGTGACCAGCCCAGCGTATGTGAGCCATAGCATCTCGGGTAACACACTGACATTAGCAGTTACCCCCACGTTATTTGAAGTGGGCGATGAAACTCAAGTGACACTCAGTGTGACTGATGGCACAGACAGCACACAATTTAGTATTGATGTTGCCGTAACGGATAACCCAGAAAAATACGAATATAAAGAGTTAGCACCAAAAGATGTGATAGGAAGCTGGCAACTAGGTGCTAGTGCCCCATACGCGGCGCTCGATTTTACTGCGGATAAGCGCGGCGTAATTCATAACCTCGATGGCACGCAAACGACTTTTACGTACCGCTTTGATAGTGAAGACGTACAAATTACACCCATAGATAGTCAGTGTGTGATGTTTGTGGATAGCACGGAATCATGCACACGCGATTCAATCTGGTTTAACGTTTTAAAACACCAAAGTGATGAAGCACAAACACGTATTCGTTTTGGCCGCTTAGCTGATTCAGAAGACGTTTTCACAGCACAGTTCAACGCCGAATATGAGGCCAACCAAGGGCATAACTTGACTCAAGGCGCACTATTACAGTTATCGGGTAATCGTGTGGTGGAGGGAAGCTTGGATGATACAGCGCTGACTATTGATGGTTATGCGCTAGCTGCAATGGTAGATCGCGAATATAAAGAGCGTATTCGCCGTAATGCCGGCGACATCATCAACGATAGGATCACCGCCTATTATAACTTTGAAGACACCTATCCTAAGTGGCAGGGTGAGTTTGCCGGCATGGAAAATGGCCAGCGTGTTTATGTGCCAGCAAATTCAGACGTGGTGACCACAGGTGACATGACTTTTTTCCGCAGCACCCAGTATGACTTCTCTGGCTTGTTGTATTTCACTGTGTATGTGGATCGCATTTTAGTGACCCGCAGTAGTGATGGCGGCGTGTATATTCAGCCTGAATATCGCTATGAATTTGAAAATGCGTCTGCTCAGATAGAGCCATTCTTAAACCAGTGGACAACGGAAATAAATAAGCGCGCTTACAGCATGCACTTATTACCTACAACGCCGATTGGTGATTTAGAAGTAAGCCTAGATGTGGAATATTTTATTGATCAGTCAATCCATTTACCTGGGCAGCAAGAGGAAGTGACATTTGAGCTAAGCCGTCTTGAGTTTAAGGATGGTGGGGTAGTACTTGCAAAATACATGGACTACAGCACAAACAGCTTAACCAGTATTAATGGTACCTGGGAAAGTAATAATGGTCGCATTACACTGACCTTTGAAGATGACGTGTATGAGTTAAGCAAAGCGCCAACTAACGATGGTATTCCACGTGTTTTTGTAACTAGCAGCGGTGAGCAGTCATTTACTTCAGCTTTTTACCAAGCTGCAGAGGCTAGCACATTGATGACCGCCGCGGATTGGAACGGTTTGTTTGTGCCACACCTTGGTCGTTGGGGCGAAGAGACCTTCTATGGCTCTTACATACTCTCCAGTGAACTTGGAATGACATACTATGGCACCGACTTCCTGTATGGACTTTACCTAGAGAACAATAACGAATACTTGTATGAGCGTCGCGTGCATCCTGATGGCAGTATCAGCTATGAACGCACTCGTAGCTATCAGTCTGTCACCATCAATGGCGTTCATTACGATAACTATGAATCTCGTGAAACCATCACATTGAGTGTGATTGGTGTGCATGATGGTAAATATGTGATTAACCGCGACCGTGTTATTCACGAATCGGCAGAAGGTGGCTTTGAGCGCACTAACCAATATTCTTGGTTGCGCACTTATAACAGAGTCCGTCATTTTAACTAAGCACTTTGCGTTAACGTAATCACGTAAAAAAGCCACTTTTAAGTGGCTTTTTGTTTATTCGTAGCTATCTAATATCGTTTGGTAATGAGGGCTATACATCAAGGCAAGCATGGCATTGTTTATCTCCTTAATTTTAACAACCCCAGGTTTAAACGCTAAAAAAGTGGGCAGCCAAACGGTTTCTAAGGTGTAGCTTTTAAGCCTTTTAACGCCAAGCTGTTTTGCCACATAGCGGCCAACGAGTCGGTTTGTCACTATGGCATCAATGCGCCCTTTTTCGAGCATAGTAAAAAGCGCTTCATCGTCATTTGCATAAATGGCATGTACATCGCCTGCATCAATTTTATCTTGCACTTCACGCGCTGGGGTTATGCCGCGTTTTACCCCAAGTAGTTTGCCGTTTAGCTCTTGTAAGTGCTTCACTTGCCAAGGTGCCTTGGTAAAAACCGCGTATTCTGTGGTGTGCATAGGCAGTTGGGTAAACGTGAGCTGCTGCTCCCTAAGTGGCGTTTTAGCAAGTGAGAAAACACACTCGAATTCTTGATTATCAATGCCTTTCTTTATTCTCGCCCAAGGTAAATAACGAATTTTTAGCTGCCAATTTAGCGTACTGGCAAGGTGATTCACTATGTCCACATCCATACCGCTGAAGGTTTGGCTCGCATCATCATAAATGGCGTAGGGCGGGAAATGCGTCGTCACGCATTCGATTTTTTGTGGGGTAGCATTAGTTGGAGTGCTTACAAATAAGCAATATACCCCGCCTATAACCCCAATTAACCCCCTTAATTGTTTAAACATATGCCAATAACTACCTCGGGATAATTGCCTTGTTGATGATGTTTTAAATTTCGGTAAATGTGAAGAGTAACATGCTTTTACCCTGATATTTATAGCAGCTGTTATTGCTAACAGCTGAGAGTTTTTACAGCTGAAAATGCTGACAGCTGACAAACCTATCAGCTGCCAAGTTTGCCAGTTATGCCCCTGCGGGTAATCCCCTATATTGCGTTTGCAACAATAACAACCAAGGAAATAAGTAATGAAGTTACTTAAAAAGGGCTTACTTGCAGGGGCGATTGTGTCAGCAGGTATGAGCAGCGCAGCCGTAAATGCTGCCGCACAAGACGGTTTAGCACCGGTAGCTGGTGTTAACGAAGTAATCTTAAGTTCAGGTAATGGCTATGAGCTTAAGCGTGTCTCTTATAGCAAGGTGTCAGGTGGTACTCACTCTGCGGACTTGTTCTTCATTCATAGTGCACAAGGTGCGATGGAAGCTGCGGCTAAAGCAGGCTTACCACAAGCGGAAGCAAGCCAAATTGCACAAGACTTTCAAATGCAGGCGCAAGCTCAGGCCATGCCAATTGATAGTCTTGATCCAGGCGAAGCCTTTGACAGCTTTGACTCGTACGTGATCCACAAAGATATTTCTAACCTGACTACCCAAGCACAAGCAGATGCTTACATTCAAGCAAATGGCTTACAGGCCATTGTGAATGAAGAAATGCTTGATGGTGGTGGTATTGGCGACCCAATTTTAATGAGCCGCTACGAAGGTGAACTTGATTTAGGCTACAACCCAGAAATTTTTGGCAGTGGTTGTAACGGCTGGAAACACAGAACCAAAAAATTTGCTAAAAACGTTGCTAAAAACATTGATAAAAAAGAGCGTGTACTTGGCTCTAGCAATGCCTACGTTGACATTGATGCTAACTTAAGTGCCAATGCCAATGCCAACCTAGACGTTGATTACAAATATAAGCGCCGTTTTTGTATTCCTTACAAGCTACGAGTTAAAACACTTAAAGCAAAAGCTAGCTACAGCGTAAAAGGTGACTTTGACGTTGAAGGTTATGCGAAAGGAACTATCAACGGTAAAACATGGAAAATCACAGAGCCAACCCTGTTTAGCCAGTGGTTTATGGCAGGTCCAGTACCGGTTCACGTAAAAGGCACGCTGCCTATCCACATTGGTACAGGTAACATTGAAATCAAAGCAGAAGGTAACTTTGGTTTAAATAAGCCGATTGATATCAGCGGTAGTTATGAATACCACTGTGATAAATCAGCGTGTACTAAGAAAAGCGGTTCACAGAGCAATTTAAGCTCAGCGCTTTCAATGGATAACATTGGTTATCAAGCGTTGGCGTCGGTTAAGTTAACGCCATGGGTGGAAGTGGCCTTTAAAGCAAAAGTTTACTACATCATTTGGGCTAAAGTAGGTGTGAAACCGTCACTGCCAATTGCCTTAACGGGTTATTACGGCAACATGTGTGGCAATGGTGATGGCCTAGGTGGTAACGAAACCGTAAAAGGTGGCTTGCTAGATGTTGATTTTGCAATTGATATCACAGCTGACTCAAACGTGTTCTCTGAGCGCAGCTGGCAGGTATACCGCACAGACTTGTACTTCCGTGACTTACTTAACCCAAGTACAGTGATGTCGCCTATCATCCGCCCTGCAGTAAGTGATATGACTGTAAGCTTGCCTGTATCAGTACGTGATTGTGCTAAAACCGCAGACAAAAACTACATGGATTACACAGTTTACTGGGGTGACGGTACGTCAAACAGTATCTCTAACTTATCAGGCACGCGTACGCTATCACATGCTTATGCAACACCTGGTAGCTACCAAGTTGAAGTGAAGCATAAAAACTCTGCATCAACTAAACGTACGGTCACTGTGACGTCGTCAACAACCTTACCGGGTGCACCAACTATTTCATACATTAATGCGGAGTGTATCGGTGATAGAAACTTAATAGACTTTACTTATAACTCTCCGGGTGCACACAAATACCAAGTGTATTTTAACAACTCGAAAGTGTACGAAGGTCCAAATAAGTCACTGGCTAAAATTTGGTTCAGTACAGGCCGCGTTGACGTGAAAGTGCGCGCCGGTAACGACCTTGGCTGGGGCCCTTATAAAACCAGCACTAAATATTTATCAAACTGTAGCGGTGTAATTTTACGCTAACCTCCTAAAGTCAAAGCCCCGCAAGGGGCTTTTTACATGTGTTTACTTTTTAGACTGGATATTTGTTAATCAGATGTTGAAGTGTCACAGAAGAAGGATACTATAAAGTCTGTACCCTAAGTCGGGAAGTGGGACAGATGTATAATGCGTTTTATGCTTTCATTGAGCAATTAAATCAATGTACAAATCAGGAAGATATCCATGCGCTTATCAATCACAGCGCATTGGCAAAGCAACACCAACTGCACGGTATCGTGGTTTATGAGAAGTGTTCTGCGTTAAAGCACCAAACCTATTTATACGGTGACTTAAACGCCCATCACGAAGCGCTGGCATGCAAACACACCTTTGCGTTTTGTAATCAACTCCAACCCCAACAATTGGTTCATGCACAACCACTTTATAACAACCAACTCAGCCCATTTATAGCGGCTTTACCTCATTGGCAGCACATTCGTGCTGGTGTGATCTACTCCCCATGTGAATGCCATGATGACCTTGAGCAGTATTTATTGCTTAATGCCCTTGCCATGGCCCTTTACCCTCGCCATTTAAAAATTCACAACAAAGGCAGTGTAAAGATCACGCAAAGAGAAAAACAATGTCTGCAATGGGCATCAGAAGGTAAAACCTCGTGGGAAATCGCTCAAATATTGAATATTTCCGAACGTACGGTGAACTTTCATTTGGCCAACTGCATCACTAAAACGGGCAGTAAAAACCGCCAACAAGCCATAGTGAAGTGTGTGTTGCAGCAAGTAATCTAACACCTGTGTAAAACAGAAAGATCCCTCAATAGGGCGAGTTAATAATCCAGCGAAAGGCGCTCACTTTGTGAGCGCCTTTGTTTTTCCCTACTAATATCAAGGGCTTTTCTCCCACTTAGCAACCACACCGCGTAAAGCCTTATTTTTTAAGGGCTAGCGCGGGGTTTTAAATGTTTACTTTTCTTGACAAAGCGCCTTGTCAAGACCTAGACTGTAGTTTCGTGGGTAAATGTGGTTATTTGTGGATCAAAATGGGAAAGTGAAGTCAGTCGTATCACTTTTCTAATAACAAGTGGGATCAAACATGTTCCGTGGCGCCAATTCAGTCAGCCTTGATGACAAAGGTCGTTTTGCGATACCAACAAAGTATCGTGACGAGCTTATGGCGGACGATCTTGGTGAAATGGTCTGCACTGTGGATTTACAACAACCTTGCTTGCTGCTCTACCCACTGTCCCAATGGCAAAGCGTGGAAGAAAAATTACTAAAGCTCTCCAACATGAACCCAAACGAACGCCGTGTACAACGTGTGTTGTTGGGCAACGCGTGTGATTGCCAACTTGATAAGAATGGCCGTGTGCTAATGCCTTCGCCCTTACGCCAGCATGCCAAATTGAATAAAAAAATAATGCTGGTGGGGCAACTTAATAAGTTTGAAATTTGGGACGAAGCCACATGGCAATCACAAATGCAGCAAGACATCGCCGAAGAGCAAGCGCGCGATTTTGAATTAACTGAGCGACTGCAGGACTTTTCTTTCTAAATCGGATAGCGAGCAACATGGGCGAATTTAAACATATTTCAGTGCTACTTAACGAATCCATTGAGGCACTGGCCATCAAGCCAGACGGCATCTACATGGATGGCACTTTTGGCCGTGGTGGCCACTCCAGCGAAATTTTAAACGCCTTAGGTGATAACGGCCGTTTGTACGCCATAGATCAAGACCCTCAAGCCATTAAAGCGGCAGAGCGTTTTAAAGACGATGCCCGCTTTAGCATTGCCCACACTCGTTTTTCTCAATTGGCAGAAGTCGCCGAAAACGCTGGTATTAAAGGCCAAGTCGACGGCATTTTATTAGACATTGGTGTGTCATCCCCGCAATTAGATGACGCCGAGCGTGGCTTTAGCTTTATGAAAGACGGCCCGCTTGATATGCGCATGAACCCAACCGCAGGGCGCAGTGCCGCACAGTGGCTTGCTGAAGCCGACCTAGAAGACATCACGTTTGTGATTAAAAAGTTCGGTGAAGAAAAGTTTGCCCGCCGCATTGCCACCAAAATTTGCGAAGTGCGCGAACACACAGAAATCACTACGACCTCACAGTTGGCCGCCTTAATTGACGAAGCCGTGCCTGTGAAAGACAAATTTAAACACCCAGCCACACGCAGTTTTCAAGCCATTCGCATTTATATCAACAGCGAGCTTGAAGAAATTGAAACCGCCTTAAAAGCCGCATTGGATGTGCTTAAACCGGGCGGGCGTTTAGCTGTGATTTCCTTCCATTCTTTGGAAGACAGAATCGTAAAACAATTTATTAAAAAACAATCGAAGGGAGAGGCAATACCCAGAGGTCTGCCATTAACGGATGCGCAATTAAAACAAAACCTCACGTTAAAGGCAGTGGGTAAAGCCATTAAACCAGGGCAAGACGAACTTGCCCACAACAGCCGTGCGCGCAGCTCAGTGCTTAGGGTCGCAAAGCGTTTGGGATGAGCCAAAAAGAAAAACAACGCCAACCAAACCTATTTGCCGAGATAGTATCCGGTATTGCGGGTCATACCCTAACGCTGTTGCTGCTGTTTTTATTATTAGTCACAGCTTTGGCTGTGGTGCAGGTGACGCATGCCTCGCGTCAAGAGTTGATTAAACAAGATGCGCTGTTACAACAGCGCGACGAATTGGATTTACAGTGGCGTTACTTGGTGGTGGAAGAAGAGTTCTATTCCCAACACGCCCGCATAGAAGACATCGCAAAATCTGAGTTGGGGATGAAACGCCCCACCAGTAAAGAAGAACAGGCCATTATTTTAGAATGAACGCACGACGTAAAAAAACCGAACCCACACTCATCACTTGGCGCTTTGCCCTAGTGTGTGCTGTGGTGGTATTGGTTTTTGCCACCTTAATGGCGCGCGCTGCGTACTTACAAATTATTGAGCCTGAGCACGCCCGAATAGAATCAGATAACCGGACTGTTAGGGTTAAAGAGCTCCACGTGCAGCGCGGGATGATCACCGACAGAAACGGCAAAGAGCTTGCCATCAGTGTGCCTGTGGTCAGCGTGTATGCAGACCCAAAAGCCATTGATAAAGCGCTTACTAAAAAAGCGCTCAAATATGCTAAAAAGCAAGGGGAAGATCCTGCCGCCGTTCAAGATGCCCCTGACAAACTCCATCAATATAAGCGGCTGCTGTATCAGCAGGATACCCGCTGGAAAGAGCTTTCAGATGTACTGCGCAGCAAACACAGTAAAACCACGTCGCGATTATTAGATAAACCATCGCGACGTTTTGTCTATTTAAAGCGCCAGATCACGCCTGCTGCGGCAAGGTACATCGCCAAGCTACGTTTACCGGGTATCCATTTATTAGACGAATCAAAGCGCTACTACCCTGCAGGCGAAGTAACTGCTCACGTACTTGGCTTTACTAACATAGATGGTGAAGGTATCGAGGGCATAGAAAAGCTCTTTGATGATGCCTTAACAGGCGCCGCGGGGCGCCGCACTGTGCGTAAAGATGCCCAAGGTCGCGAAGTCGAAGTGCTCGATGAGCGCGAGCGGGTTGAGCCACAAGACATTGCCCTTTCGATTGACCAGCGCATTCAAGCCATTGCCTACAAAGCGTTAAAATCTGCGGTGCTAAGCTACAAAGCGACCTCAGGGGCTGCCATGGTGGTGGATGTTAAAACCGGCGAAATTTTAGCTATGGTCAATAGTCCGTCGTTTAACCCTAACAACATGAAAGACGCCGCCCCCCATAAGTGGCGTAACCGCGCAATCACGGACTTATTTGAGCCGGGCTCAACAGTAAAACCCTTAGCGATTTTAAATGGCCTTGAATACGGCAACATCACAGCCGATGCCGTAATCGATACTTACCCAGGCTATATGCGCATTGGCGGCCGCGTGGTAACGGATCCACGTAACCACGGTAAAATGACCTTGCGTGAGATTTTGAAAAAGTCCTCCAACATGGGGGTGACTAAAATCGCTCAGGATATCCCGAAAGACTACTTTGTAGGTAAATACACTCAAGTGGGCTTTGGCAGTGACACAGGCACTGGCATGGTGGGTGAAAGCTCAGGGTTATTTGCTCCGCACCGCCGTTGGTCAGATTTTGAAGTCGCCACTTTAGCGTATGGCTATGCCGTAGCGGTCAGTACCGCACAGCTTGCAAGGCTTTACGCCACCATAGGGGCGTTTGGTGAGTCGCGCCCATTAACCATTCTAAAGCAAGACGCGCCGATGCCGAGCGAGCGTATTTTCCAAGCAGAGCACACCAAAGCCGTTGTTGAAATGATGGAAAGTGTGTTTGAAAAAGGCGGCACAGCTCCCAACATTAAAGTGGATGGTTATCGCATTGCTGGTAAAACAGGCACATCTAAAAAGGCCATTCCAGGTGGTTATGGTGATGAATACGTCGGGTATTTTGCCGGTGTCGCGCCAGTGACTGATCCGCGTTTAGCTGTGGTGGTACTGATTAATGAGCCAGGTGGGGATGTGTATTACGGTGGTGACATCTCAGGCCCAGCATGGGCTGAGATCATGTCAGGGGCGCTGCGTATTTTAAATGTGGCACCGGATAAAGTCACAGTGCAGCAATCGCGCCGCCAAGATGCCACCGCTAAGCAAGCCAGAGCACAAGGAGGCGTAGATGCCTGATATTTTTAACGTGCTGGATGAGTGCGGCTTTAGTTACAAAGCAAGCTTTGCTGAGCGCCCGTTGAACGTGGCCCATTTAGAGTTAGATAGCCGCAAAGTAACAAAAAACACCGCTTTTATTGCCATTAAAGGCGAACAAACTGATGGCGCTAAATTTGTACCCAGCGCCTTAGTCAAAGGTGCGGAAGTAGTGCTGGTGGATAGCCAATGCGCCTTTATCGAAATGTCTGCGCCTATTATCCGTGTTGATAAATTAAAAGAAGGGCTTGCTCAATTAGCAGCGCGCTTTTATCACCAACCATCAGAAACCCTGCATTTAGTGGGTGTGACTGGCACTAATGGTAAATCCACCACCACGGCCATGGTTGCAGCCCTTTGGGATGCTTTAAAAGAAGACACTCAAGGCGACGCCGCTGTGATTGGTACGCTTGGCGTCGGTAAAGCTGACGACCTCACGCCCCTTGCTAACACCACGCCCAGTAGTGTGGAAATTCAGCGCATTTTAAAAGCCCAAGCCAATTTAGGAAGAGCCTGTGTGGCGATGGAAGTCTCGTCTCATGGTTTAGTGCAAAAACGCGTGGCTGGCTGCCAATTTGACGTGGGTGTGTTTACTAATTTAAGCCGCGACCATTTAGATTATCACGGCACTATGGAAGCCTACGGTGAAGCTAAGTGGTTGTTATTCAGTGACCATACACCCAAAATCGCGATAATCAATGCCGATGACCCACTTGGGGCACAATGGTTAACGCGGTTAAAAGGCACTGAAATTACCACTTACGCCTATGGTCATTACTCGGTTGAACTGGCACACTTAGCCGATTTTTTTGTCGGCTTTAGTGACTTAGCGTATTTGCCAGAAGGGTTAAATGCCACGCTGCATGTGAATGACTCCAGCTTTGCTATTAACACCCCTTTATACGGCGAATTTAACTTATATAACTTAGCCGCAGCGGTAGCCACTGTGGTTGCCCTTGGTATGCCAGTGCGTAAATTGCCTGAGGCATGTGCCACATTGCAGCCAGTAGCAGGGCGCATGCAAGCATTTAAAGGGCGTAACCAAGCCACTTGTGTGGTGGATTATGCGCACACACCCGATGCCTTAAAAGCGGCATTAAGTGCCCTTAAACAACAT
>JBGTXC010000320.1:0-616 GCA_041937835.1 Alteromonadaceae bacterium
AAAAGGGCCACATAAACTGGACAAACGTTTGGTATCTGCCGGTTCTAAATCAAATTCATTACTAACCAATGTACTCAAGCTACTTTATTCCTCGCTTTTATAAAAAGTAAAACGTATTGTTAGGCTGGGTTAAATTGACCCACGCCAAGTTCATCCGGCAAATCTGCCTGATGCTTTGCCATGATAGATTGGGGCGAAACGGCAACACGCAAGCCCATTTCGCTTTCTCTACGCACAACTTCACCACGCAATGAGTTGGTGAAAACATCGGTAATGTTCACATCAACAAACTCACCAATCATGTCTGGCGTGCCTTCAAAGTTAACCACGCGGTTGTTTTCAGTACGGCCTGAAAGCTCCATCGGGTTTTTCTTAGACGGGCCTTCAACCAAAATACGCTGCTCTGTACCCACCATATGGCGTGCAATACGCAGTGCTTGCTGAGTAATACGCTGTTGAAGAAGGTGAAGGCGTTGCTTCTTGGTTTCTTCGCTTACATCATCTACGGCATCGGCTGCAGGTGTACCTGGACGCGCACTATAAATGAAGCTGAAGCTAAGGTCGTAATCTACGGCCTGAATTAAATCCATGGTAGCTTCAAAGTCGGCGTCAGTTT
>JBGTXC010000321.1:0-613 GCA_041937835.1 Alteromonadaceae bacterium
TGTGATTATAATAATCAAGACCCGCTTGCTTTAAGGCCACAGCTTGATCGCGGGTTAACATACCCAGCGTCATGCAGGTTTCTAAGCCTAAGCTTTTCACCTCTTCAACCATTTTTAAAATGTAAGGCATGTCTCTGTCGCGTGGATTTCGCCAAGCAGCCCCCATACAAAAACGGGTTGAGCCTACTTGCTTTGCTTCTTTCGCACGCTGGATGACCTTTTCGATTTCTAGCAGGCGCTCTTTTTCAAGGCCCGTATCATACCGAGCACTTTGCGGGCAGTACTTACAGTCTTCAGGGCAAGCACCGGTTTTAATCGACAAAAGCGTGCTGACCTGCACTTCATTCGGATTAAAATGCTGTCTATGCACTACTTGGGCATTAAACAGTAAATCGTTAAATGGCATCGCAAACAAAGCCTCAACTTCGGCTTTGGTCCAATCGTTTCGAATAGTTGTCGTTTGCGCAGAAGGCGCACTAGCCAGCGTCATTGACTGTCCTTTACTAATTATTATTGCTGGCTTAGTCTATGCCCCAATATCGAGTTGTCAACTCTGACCAATTTAAAACCCTTACCAATGGTTATTTTGTGAACAATATAGAATTTGATAAAC
>JBGTXC010000322.1:0-612 GCA_041937835.1 Alteromonadaceae bacterium
GGGCGGGGTCGACAGCGCGGTCGCCGCGGTGCTGATCCACGAAGCGATCGGCGAGCAGCTCACCTGCGTCTTCGTCGACCACGGCCTGCTCCGCATGAATGAGCGCCAACAGGTCGAGGAGCTGTTCCGCGGCCATTACAACATCCCGCTGGTGGTGGTGGACGCCGAGGAACGCTTCATGGCGGGCCTCGCGGGCGTCACCGACCCCGAAGCGAAGCGCAAGTTCATCGGCGCCGAATTCATCAACGTCTTCGAAGAGGAAGCGAAGAAGATCGGCGGCGCCGACTTCCTCGCGCAAGGCACGCTCTATCCCGACGTGATCGAATCGGTTTCGTTCACCGGCGGGCCGAGCGTGACGATCAAGAGCCACCACAATGTCGGCGGCCTGCCCGAACGGATGAACATGAAACTCGTCGAACCCTTGCGCGAGCTGTTCAAGGACGAGGTGCGCCTGCTCGGCAAGGAGCTTGGCCTTCCCGACATCTTCGTCGGCCGCCACCCCTTCCCCGGCCCCGGCCTCGCCATCCGCATTCCGGGCGAAGTGTCGAAAGAGCGCTGCGACATTCTTCGCAAGGCCGACGCCGTGTATCTCGAAGAGATCCGCAACGCGGG
>JBGTXC010000323.1:0-604 GCA_041937835.1 Alteromonadaceae bacterium
ATTGTTTTCATAACTAATTGAAAGTCAATAGGAATAGGGTCTGCGTGATAGTTCGCTCGGCATGATGTAATCACCCCCCAAGCTTAACGCTTAAAAGAAAGGCGCTACTCGATGAGTAGCGCCTTTTTTGTTATGGAAAAGCACTAGTTTAGTGGCTCTTCCTCACATGATTGTGTCTGATTGTTAACGCGCTATTCGGCTGATTTCTCAGCAATGTAGTCGTCTACCAATTCTTCAAGTATGGCAAGCGGTACAGCGCCGTTTTTAAGTACAACGTCGTGGAAATCGCGTAAGTCGAACTTGTCGCCTAATGCCTGTTTGGCTTTCTCGCGAATTTCCAAAATCTTAATCATACCCACTTTATAAGACGTAGCTTGTCCCGGCATTACAATGTAACGCTCAATTTCTGCCGTTACGTCGCTAAGTGCCATACCTGTATTGTTCACCATATATTCAATGGCTTCTTCGCGGGTCCAGCGCTTATCATGAATGCCTGTATCTACCACTAGGCGTACTGCTCTGAATAGCTCGGCTTGTAATCGACCAAGGTTATCAAGCGGCTTGTATTGAAAGCCCATTTCCCACGCAAGGTACTCTGAATACA
>JBGTXC010000324.1:0-600 GCA_041937835.1 Alteromonadaceae bacterium
TGAGCAGGCTGACGAGTTTGAACAAAAGACCCGTCGTCGCGATTTGATAGTCGATGATGAAGAACTGGTAAGCTTTTACGCGAAGCGCATTCCGGTTGAAGCCAATAATGATGCGGCGTTTAAGAAATGGTTTAAGCAACACGGAAGCAACGACAGTTTAACGTTTAAAGAAGAAGACGTATATCGTCAGCAGCCTGGGCAATCGGTAGCAAACGCATTTCCTGATGTATGGCGCCAAGGCAATATTACGCTGCCGCTTCGCTATAACTTCGAACCTAACGCTGAAGACGATGGCGTAACTGTTGTCATCCCGCTGCCTGTGCTTAATCAAGTTGATAACGTAGGTTTTGATTGGCTGGTGCCGGGGCTAAGGCACGACCTCATTGTGGGTTTAATTAAAACCTTGCCTAAACGCTTGCGTCGTAATTTTGTGCCTGCGCCAAACTTTGCTGAAGCATGTCTTGCTGATATCAGTGAAACGGATAAAAACAACCGTCCAGTGCCGCTGCTTGAAGCTGTAACCGATAAGTTACGCAAAATGACGGGCGTTATTATTGAAAGCGAAGAGTGGAATTTAGATCAGCTTGATAAGCATTTAAA
>JBGTXC010000325.1:0-594 GCA_041937835.1 Alteromonadaceae bacterium
TCAATTATTTTAAGCGAAGAAAAAGCGCGTGACATGCTTAAAGGCTTTGCAAAAGATCTTCGTGATGGTAAAGCTGACTTTGCAGAACTTGCTAAAGAGTACTCTGAAGACCCGGGTTCAGCACTAAAAGGTGGTGAGTACGACTGGACTGACCCAAGCACCTATGTACCAGAGTTTAAAAATACCCTGCTTTCTCTAGATAAAAATGAAATCAGTGAGCCATTCAGAACTCAGTTTGGTTGGCACATTGTACAGCTACTTGATAAGCGTGTAGCAGATAAAACAGAGCAAGCTAAACGTAACCGCGCTCACCAACTACTGTTTAATCGTAAATTTAAAGAAGAAAGTTTCAACTGGCAGCAAGAAATGCGTGAACAAGCGCACGTTGATATTTTCCCAACAGAATAAAAATTATGACCATTAGAATTGCAATTACCCCAGGTGAGCCAGCCGGTATTGGCCCTGATTTACTTATCAAGTTAGCGCAGCACCAGTGGGATGCCCAACTGGTGGTGATTGCTGATGGCGCGCTGTTAAAACAGCGCGCTAAATTGCTTGGTTTAGATATTAATTTAATTGACGTCGATGACAGCC
>JBGTXC010000326.1:0-590 GCA_041937835.1 Alteromonadaceae bacterium
GCTTGTTGGTCAAGGGGCTCATCTAACGTGGATTGCTCTAGCTCAGTAATTAGCAACACAAAGCTTTGCATAGCGTTTAGCGCGCGGCCTTTAAAGCCACCTTCATTAATGAGCAACTGACACGCCTGCCACATTGAACAGTTGTGCATTCGCGCGGTGTCGCGCACTTGCGATAAGGTTTTCTCACCAATACCGCGACTTGGGGTGTTTACTACACGCTCGAAAGCTGCATCGTCGTGCGGGTGGCTCACCATGCGCATATAGCCAAGGGCGTCTTTAATTTCTTGGCGTTCGAAGAAGCGCAGACCGCCGTATATGCGATATGCCAGCCCTTCGTGTAGCAAGGCTTCTTCCAGTACTCGAGACTGGGCGTTGTTTCGGTAAAGAATAGCGGTATCAGTGAGGGCGTTGCCTTGATTAAGCCAATCTTTGATTTTCGAAACAATAAAGCGCGCTTCATCTAGCTCGTTGAAACCCGCATATACAGAAATCAGCTCGCCTTGCGCGTCTTCCGTCCAAAGTTCTTTCCCTAAACGGCCCGTATTGTTGTCGATAACCGTGTTCGCCGCTTTAAGAATGTTTCCTGTAGA
>JBGTXC010000327.1:0-589 GCA_041937835.1 Alteromonadaceae bacterium
TAAAGAATACCAGATCATGCGTGACGCCTCTCTGGCAGTACTGCGTGAGATCGGTGTAGAAACCGGTGGTTCTAACGTTCAGTTCGGTATCAACCCGAAAGACGGCCGTATGGTCGTGATCGAGATGAACCCACGTGTGTCCCGTTCTTCGGCATTGGCATCGAAAGCGACCGGTTTCCCGATTGCTAAAGTGGCTGCCAAGCTGGCTGTCGGTTATACGCTCGACGAGCTGCAGAACGACATTACGGGCGGAGCGACGCCGGCGTCTTTTGAGCCATCGATTGACTATGTCGTAACTAAAATTCCTCGCTTCACCTTCGAAAAATTCCCTCAGGCGGATGGTCGTCTGACGACTCAGATGAAGTCTGTGGGTGAGGTGATGGCGATCGGCCGTACTCAGCAGGAGTCTCTGCAGAAAGCCCTGCGTGGTCTGGAAGTGGGCTCTGTTGGTTTCGACCCAATGGTGGATCTGAAAGACCCAATGTCCCGCGACAAGGTTATTTCTGAACTGCGTACGCCAGCGTCTGAGCGTATCTGGTACGTGGGTGATGCTTTCCGTCTGGGTATGTCGGTTGAAGAAGTGTACGAG
>JBGTXC010000328.1:0-587 GCA_041937835.1 Alteromonadaceae bacterium
CGCTGCGCTTGCTCTTGAAAAGCAGCTTTATGAAGCACTGTTCGACAATTTTGCTCCGTACCTTAACAAGTTAATTGAAACAGCCTCTGCGCTTGCTAAGCTTGATGTACTGTGCTGTTTTGCTGAACGTGCCGTGTCACTTGATTGGTATCGACCTCATTTGAGTCAAGAATGTGCGCTTACTTATGATGCCGGCCGCCACCCTGTGGTTGAGAATGTAATGAAAGACCCCTTCATTGCCAACCCGCTACAGCTAGATACCGAGCGCCGCATGCTAATTATTACTGGCCCGAACATGGGCGGTAAATCAACTTACATGCGCCAAACAGCGCTGATTGCGTTACTAGCCTGTATTGGTAGCTTTGTACCTGCTGAAAACGCCCACATAGGAAAGCTTGATCGCATCTTTACCCGTATAGGCGCATCAGATGACTTAGCCTCAGGTCGTTCTACCTTTATGGTTGAGATGACAGAAACGGCGAACATTCTCAACAATGCCACAGAAAACTCTCTGGTATTAATGGATGAAATAGGCCGAGGTACCAGTACCTATGACGGATTGTCACTGGCGTGGGCATGCGCGAGTT
>JBGTXC010000329.1:0-580 GCA_041937835.1 Alteromonadaceae bacterium
TTTGAAGTACCCAAACATATATTTATTTGCGACGCACTACCTATGACAAGTACAGGGAAAATTCGCAAAGTAGAGCTAAGAGAACAATACAAGAACTTTTTTATGCAGTGAGTAAACTAAAAGTGGGTATTCCATAATGATGGTTTACCCACTTCAGCACGCTCACAAGAAAAAAAGAGAGGCCATTGCTTTAAGAGACAATGAGACTGTAACTAATTTTGTGTAACTGCCTATCTCAATTTACTCTATAGAGAGTTAAGGATAGGCAGATGAACATGAATAAGAAAGAGCTTGAAGCTTTCGCAAAGGAAGCGGCCAAAGGCATTAAAACACCTGAAGACTTAAACGAATTTAGTCAGATGTTGAAGAAAATCACCGTTGAAGCGGCTTTGAACGCAGAAATGGATGAGCATCTTGGCTACGAAAGAAATCAAAAGTCTACGTCATCAAACAGTCGCAACGGTAAGAGCAGTAAACGCGTAAAAACCGAAGATGGTGAGTTCGAACTTGATACGCCTCGCGACCGTGACGGCTCCTTTGAACCAAAGCTCGTTAAAAAGCATCAATCCCGCTTCACCTC
>JBGTXC010000032.1:0-16571 GCA_041937835.1 Alteromonadaceae bacterium
GCCGCCTTTGCTTCGCGCTGTAGCGCTTTGAGGCCGGTTATAGCTTTGGATACCTCTACGGCTACTTTTACGTTAATGTCGCCCGTTGCGTAGATATTTCCGGTTTGAGATTCCAGGCTGAATTTTGGAGCTTGATATCCGTCTGATAAGGAGTAGCCTGTTTTGTTTGTAGCTACCCCCGCCATTACTGAATTTCTTGTTGATTCGCGTTTGTCCGCCATTCACATCGTCTCCTTTTCGTTTCTAATTCGCTCGCTTTACGCACATTGAAGAGTTTGAATTTGCCATTCGTACTGTGTGCGAGCCCATTTTTAATAAGCCCCTTGCAGAGATCTCGTTTGGCCATGTGCTTGTTAACCTGTTTAACACCGCCAGACGCTTTAACATGCAAGTGCAGCCTCAGTTGGTGCTATTACAAAAAACCTTACTCTACGTAGAAGGTCTAGGGCGCCAGCTTTATCCGCAGTTGGATTTATGGAAAACCGCAAAACCCTTTTTAGAGTCTTGGGTAAAAGAGCAAGTAGGGCCGATGGCTGTGCTTAAACAAGTTAAAGACAACTTGCCATTTTGGGCTGAAAAAATGCCTGAAATTCCAGATTTAGTGTACTTTGCGTTAAAAGAGCATCAAAAGCGCCAGCGCACTGGCGTCGCCCCCGTCTCGGCCCCAGCGCCATCACAAAAACCCATTATCTTCGCCATTTTTGCGGCAACTGGGTTTATTTGCGCCACCTTATTAGCAAGCCAAGCGTTGAATACCGCCGCTTGGTGTGTGGGCGCTATGGCGGGTGTCTTTGCGCTTTTAGCATGGCGAAAAAGCTAGCACTGGTTATTGCCCCAAAGGGTCGCGTATAATGACAAAGATCACCCCAGCTTTTATGAGGACTATGCTATGGGTTTAGGTGGAATCAGCATTTGGCAATTACTTATCATTTTTGCCATCATCGTCTTATTATTTGGCACAAAAAAACTGCGTAGTTTAGGCGGTGATTTGGGCTCTGCAGTGAAAGGCTTTAAAAAAGCCATGAAAGACGAGCCAAAAACAGACGACACGCCGTCAATCACACAAAATAAAGAACAAGACACGCAAGAACAGACTCAAAAGCAATCTGATAAGGTTTAACCTGTGGGCTTTTGGGAACTGGTTGTTGTTTTAGTAATTGGCTTGATTGTGCTTGGCCCTGAGCGAATGCCAACGGCCATACGCACGGTTTCCGGTTGGGTAAAATCCATCAAAGGTATGGCGCACTCAGTAAAAGCTGAGGTTAACGAAGAATTACGCGTTCATGAGCTGCACAGCCACCTTAAAAAAGCCGAAGAGCTGGGGATGGAAAACCTACCTGACGACATTAAGCGCTCCATTGCAGAGTTAAGCCGCGCGGCTGAGTCCGTCCAAGGCACGTATCGTACCGAGCAAACTCAAGAGACAGCGCAGCCAACGCCTCCTGCCAACCCTGAAAATCATGACAACAATGCAACCAAGTAGTTTTATCAGCCACTTAATTGAGCTGCGTACCCGAGTGATGCGTGCGCTACTGAGCGTGTTAGTGATTTTTGTTGGGCTGGTTTATTTTGCCAATGACATTTACAGCTTTGTTGCCACACCGCTGATAGCTAAGTTACCACCGGGCACATCAATGATCGCCACAGATGTGACCGCGCCATTTTTCGCGCCTTTTAAGCTCACCTTATTTGTTGCATTGTTTTTATCTATTCCAATGATTTTGCATCAAATTTGGGGCTTTATTGCCCCTGGTTTATACCAACATGAAAAACGCCTGCTAACCCCAGTTTTATTTGCCAGTGTGGTGCTGTTTTACAGCGGCATGGCGTTTTGTTACTACCTTGTATTGCCGATTGTGCTTGGCTTTTTTACTGCCATGGGGCCGGCCGAAATGACCTTAGCGCCCGACATTAACAGTTACCTCAGCTTTGCGCTTAAGCTCTTTTTTGCATTTGGCTTTGCCTTTGAAATTCCGGTTGCCATCATGCTGTTATGTTTTAGTGGCATCACCACCACAGACTCTTTAAAACAAAAACGCCCTTACATAGTGGTGGGCGCTTTTGTACTGGCGATGTTTTTAACGCCGCCGGATGTGCTGTCGCAAACTTTACTCGCAATCCCTATGCTGGCGCTCTATGAGTTTGGTATACTGCTGGCGGGTTTTTATACACAAAAACAGACCTCTCACGAGCAAGAATAACAACCAAGAGGCGCATATTATGTTACGCACAAGTATATTCATTACCGCTTTATTGGCAGGGTTTGGGGCATCAGCACAAGGTGTGAATGTTCAAGCCTTAGGCGCGTGCGCCATGGTCGAAAACGACGTTAAACGCCTTGCCTGTTATGACAAAGTGATGGCAGGTAAACCGCTATTAAACGACACACCAAAAGCCGCCGAGCCGCCCACTGAGCCAACTAAAGAGCTGGCTTTCACACCAGCGCCTGAAAAAGCAGAGGCCCCGACTCAAGCGGCAGCTCCTGTAAAAACTCCGGCACCGAAAGCTGAGAATGACTTTGGTCTTGAGCACAAACAAGCTACCAATAAAAACGGTGATGCCGTTACAGCTAAAGTGGTTGCCGTGAAAGAAGCGCCACGCGGTGAAAAAATCCTAACTTTGGACTCTGAACAAGTATGGCGTCAAATTGGCACAGATCGCTTTCGTGTCAGCGCCGGTGACAAAGTCGTGATTGAGCGCGGCTTTTGGAATTCATTCTTATTGAAAAAAGTGGACTCAAACCGCTCGATTCGCGTTAAGCGAGTGCAATAAGGTGTTATTTGATGCTGGCTTAAACCTGACTTCAAGTCAATTTGCTAACCAAGAAGCCGATGTGTTGCAACGCGCCCGTGACGCGGGTGTGATGCAACATTTGCTGATTTGTTCTGAGCAAGCTGAATTTGCTGCACTCCAGCAGTTAGCACAACAGCACCAACAAGTGTGTACCGCGGGCGTGCATCCGCACAACGCCAAATCCGTGACTGACACCCACGCACTGTACGATTGGCTTCTCGCACAAAGTAAACACCAACATGTCGTGGCACTCGGTGAGTGTGGGCTTGATTACAACCGCGACTTTTCACCACGGCCAACCCAAAACGAGGTGTTTGCCTGCCATATTGCCAGCGCCAAAGAAACCAATCTCCCTTTATACCTGCACGAACGTGACGCCTTTGCGGATCAATTAGCGCATTTAAAAGGTCAGGACATTCAAGGTGTGGCGCACTGTTTTACTGGCAACAAGCAAGCTCTGTTTGCCTACCTAGATTTAGGCTTATACATAGGCATCACAGGTTGGGTGTGTGATGAGCGCCGCGGGAAGGAATTAGCCGAGCTGGTACCGCATATTCCACTGGACCGTTTATTACTCGAAACTGACGCCCCATATTTATTACCACGCACCTTAAAGCCTAAACCTAAGTCGCGCGTGAATGAACCGCAATATTTACCGCATATTTGTGAGTTTGTGGCAGCTAGGCTCAACATCACAAGCCAAGAGCTGGCTGTGCGCACCACAGAAAACGCCCAAACCCTCTTTGGCCATCAGGTAACTAACCAATGAAGTGGCTGATAAGTGTTATTACCTTGTTGTTACTAACACTTGTCATCAGCTTAAACTCGCACCCTGAGTTAGTAAGCGATCACTCTAATTTAAAGCACCTGATTACTGATGATTTTAATAAAAGCCAAGCCATAGAGTTTGAATACACATTCAGTGAAAATGGTTTAAGCCATGTCCTCGATTACAGCCAAAGTCAGTGGCAAAAAAGCGAACGCCATTTTATTAACTTTGGTCTGAATGCCGATACCATTTGGCTACGCTTTGCCTTAACTAACAAGAGCAAACAAGCACGCACCTTATACATCAGCCAAGATTACCCACTGCTAGACAAAGTTACTTTATACCAGAGGCACGCAGGGATGACGTATGCCGTGCTACACAGCGGTGATGCCCGCCCATTGTCAGAACGTGCCGTGCAAGATGAAAACATTCTATTTGAAGTGACTTTGCCAGCAGAGCAAAGTCATTATTTCTACCTTAAAGCACAAACCCAAGGGGTATTAAAAACCGCCCTAAGCGTATGGCAACCCACCGCCTATTTAGAGCAAAAAGGCACTTATAACTTAGTGTATGGGCTCATTACTGGGTTTTTATTTGCCTTAGTGATTTCTAACCTCACCATGTTTGGGGTTGCCGGCAAAGGTCATTTTTTACTCGCCAGTGCGTTAATGTTTACCTTAGTGATTTTACTAGGTTATCTGTACGGGTTTACGAATCATTATTTACACCCAGAGTGGCCCATCATGCAGTACTTTGGCGTGCCCTTGAGCGTGTTGGTAATGACCTGTCTTGCCAATGTTTTGGTGGACACGCAAGTACTGCAAAAAGCACCCACTTGGCCAAAACGCATTCATCGCGCTTTGCTGGGCGTGTGTTTTACCACTGCCCTTGCCGTGCTGTTTTTGCCGTATCAATTAGGTTTAGTGCTGGCGATTTGCATCAGTGTGGTGAGCTTTTTGTATAGTTCGGCGCTGATCCTTGCCTTGGCGTATTTAAAGCTGCACCGTAAAACCGGCATGTGTATTTTTAATATCAGCCTATTAATGACCACCAGCTACATGGCCACCTCATCGTTTGGGGCCCCGATTCTGTTTTATCATGACCACTTTATTCTGGTGGTAGGCCTTGTCAGTGCTGCGGTGTCTTTGTCTTATCAATTGATTGCGATTTTAGTGGCAGAGCGTGAAGCCAAGGTGGCTGAACAACAGCGCCTCGTTGCCCAAACCCGCGCTTGGGATGACCTTCTTGAAGAGAAAATTCGCATTCAAGAAGAAGCCCAAAGAGCGCTAGAAGCAAAAATTGATGAACGCACCCTAGAGCTACACATTGCCATGCAAGAGCTTGAGGAGAAAAACCGCGAGCTTGAAACCCGCAACCTTGAAGATGCGCTTACAAAAGTACGTAACCGCCGCTTTTTTGATAAAAAAATCGCAATGGAAGTGCGCCGCTCACGCCGTGAACAACTGCCATTAGCCGTGGTTATGATAGACATAGACCACTTTAAACAAATAAACGATGAACATGGCCACCTCGCAGGGGATCGCGCCTTAATTAAGGTTGCAGAGCTCATTAAAGCCACCTTAAAACGCCCAAGTGACGAAGTGTGCCGTTACGGTGGTGAAGAGTTTGCCCTACTATTGCCAAACACCCCACTTGCAGGGGCACAAAAAGTGGCAGAGCAAATCCGTGCTTTAGTCGCCAAGACCCCAATCGTAACAGATAAAACCGAGCTGCACTGCACCTTGAGTGCCGGTGTGTATGCCGCAATCGCCGAGCAAGCGCACATCCCAGAATACGTCACTGAATGTGCCGACCAAGCCTTATATCAGGCTAAAAATAACGGCCGAAACCAAGTACAATGTTACGCAGCCGATACAGCACATACTGTGGCTGCAAGCGACGCCACGGCGCCTTGCTAACACTGCAATTTAGGAGCTAAGTTATGCCGCAATCAGGATTAGACCTGTTCCCTTACACGCGTATGCGCCGCATGCGCCATGACGACTTTTCTCGTCGCCTTATGCAAGAGCATACCCTTACTGTTAATGATCTCATTTATCCTGTGTTTGTGCTTGATGGCGAAAACCGCAAAGAAACCATCCCTAGCATGCCGGGGATTGAGCGCGTCTCAATCGACTTACTGGTAAAAGAAGCCGTGTTACTTGCTGATTTAGGCGTACCAGCCATGGCGATTTTCCCAGTCACGCCAAGTGATAAAAAGTCTTTAATGGCGGAAGAAGCTTACAACCCAGAAGGGTTAGCACAAAGAGCCGTACGTGCTATCAAAGAAGCCGCTCCTAGCATGGGAGTGATCACAGATGTGGCACTTGACCCTTTCACTGTACACGGGCAAGACGGCATTATTGATGATTCAGGCTATGTACTTAATGACGTGACCACTGAAATCCTAATCAAACAGGCACTATCTCATGCTGAAGCAGGTGCAGATGTGGTGGCACCGTCTGACATGATGGATGGCCGCATTGGTGCTATTCGCGAAGCATTAGAAGCCCAAGGCCACATTAATACGCGCATCATGGCGTACTCAGCCAAATACGCGTCTCATTACTACGGGCCATTTCGCGATGCCGTCGGCAGTGCCGGCAATTTAAAAGGGGCAGATAAAAAGACGTACCAAATGGACCCTGCAAACACCAACGAAGCCATTCGTGAGGTCGCTCTTGACTTACAAGAAGGGGCTGACATGGTAATGGTAAAACCCGGCATGCCGTATTTAGATGTCGTACGCCGCGTAAAAGACGAGTTCGGCGCTCCGACTTTTGCTTACCAAGTCAGTGGTGAATACGCCATGCACATGGCTGCGATTCAAAATGGCTGGCTTGCTGAAAAGCCCACCATCATGGAATCCTTACTGGCCTTTAAACGTGCCGGTGCCGATGGCATTTTGACTTACTTTGCGAAACAAGTCGCCATTTGGCTTAATGAAAAATAACCCTACGCCGCTCAATTGAGCGGCGTTTTTGTTTAATGGCTATGGCCATGCTGATGAGTGTGCCCGCCCGAAAGCGGTGTGCCATTGGCGTCATAAAAGCCAGATGCCCCATGGGCTACAAAACCTTGGTTAATCATTTTTGCTAAAAATGGATCCGCTTCGTTATCACCTACATCGGCAAAGTCAGTCAAAGGGTAATGTGTCAGCTGTGCCTGCATAGCTTCAAATGCCTGCTTACCAAAGCTGAGCTTTGCAAGCGACATAGTGCGCTGCGGCTGTTTTACACTGTGCAGCAAGTTTAAATGTGGGTAGGCCACCAATTCACCATTCGCAATCGTCTGTGTGACCAGATTTTGACAATCCGCTGAAGTGGCGTGCGTTTTCACTGTGATTGCTGGCATTAAAGCAAACTTTTGCTGCCACTTTGCCTTTGCTTCAGCGGTTGTGTGGGTCGTCATCGCGTATTCAATGCCACGCTGGTATGCCAAAAAGTAATCTGTGCGTTTCATTTGGCCATTTGGCAGTAAATACCAATGCTGCGCTTGCTGGCGGTTAGGCCAATGGAGCAGCACGTCTTTTTCGGTGCGGTATAAGGTGAAAGTATCTTGCGCGCCTTGCTCATCAGTGACTTGATACTCTGCGCTGAGCGCCACAGGGCAATGTGTTTGCTGGGTATTTTGGGCGGCATTGGCAAGTGGGCTGAGCACAAGGCTAATTAACCCTAAAACGAATAACGGCTTCATAAATCCTCCTTAATAAGCCAAGGAGCATACGAAGCCGAGATGACGATTGTGTGACGAGCCGATGGCGTTTTTATTTAGCCAAGCATTTTTAGCTTAAGTTGGGCATGAAGCTCTGCCATATTCGCAACTTGAATGGTCGGTGTGACCGGTGCGCTGTCGTTATGGTAGTTCAGCCAGCAGGTATCAAAACCAAATTCATGGCCGCCTTGTACGTCCGCTATGGGGTTATCTCCTACCATCAAGACATTGGCTTTAGCCGGCTCTGCCATTAATTGATAAGCAGCATCAAAGATTTTTGCTGCTGGTTTTGCAGCGCCTACTTGCTCGGAAATCACTACAAATTCAAATAGGTCTTTTAGACCTGTTTTAGTCAGTCTGGCTTCTTGTAGTGCCGTAAAGCCATTGGTGATGATACCAAAGCGGCAATGCGCTTTAAGATCGCTCAGCATCTCGACTACGCCTGGCATCGGCGTGCAGATTTCAGCCATGGCTGCCATAAAGCCAGCTTGCAGTGTTTCAGGGCGCACCTCTAAACGCTCTGCCCAGCGCTGAAAGCGCGTCACTTGCAAGGTTTTAGCATCGATTTCACCGGCTTGATACTGGCGCCACAATGGTTGGTTATACGCTTGAAAGGCATCGTAATCAGCACGGGTAAAATCGACCTGATACTGACTAAATAAACGTTTTAAACCGCGCTCAGCGTCAAAGTGAAAAAGGGTTTCATCGGCATCAAATATAAGCCATTGGTAAGGCATAGCATCCTCAGTATAAATCGCTGTGAAGTAGCTTTGCCATCGCTAGGATCAAAGCTTGGGTGTAGGTGTTTCCACGGGTTGTCGCATGGTTGGTTAGTAGCCCAATCGCGCCACCTTGTTGCTTGACGTTGTGGGTGTTAAACGCTGCATCCATCACATTGCCGAGCTCATCGCCAGCAAGTAAGGTGTCATAAAAACGCTGTGGCAAAGGCAATTGTGCGCTACGCCCAACACTCTGTGTGGTGTGATTTGCTATCACCACATACGCAAAGGTGACCGGGCCATCTTGCGTCATGGCTGCGCCGCCTTCCATCGCAGCATAATAATCCGCACTGTGATGTGCTTGGCAATAAGCAACGCGATTAAGCGCACCAAGTCGTGTTTCGTCATCACCAAATGGCTGATCCGCCACGTGCGACGGGGCATCAACCCCTTGTGCCACCACAGTTTTTTTAAGCGTGGCTTCTAACGCGACTTTCGCCGCTGCAATTTTAACTGGGTTTTGTGACCCAACAACCAGTTTTATCACACCAGCCTCCATGAAAAACGCCATAATACGCAGCTTTCAAGCAGATGTAAAAAAGCCCAAGACGACTGAATACTTGGGCTTGTGGTTGGGGTAATACGCGTACCTATTACTGCATTGCCGCCTCAGCTTGGCTGACTAAATCTGCGGCAAAGTCCATCACATGGAAGATCATGCTTTGCTCTTGCGTGCCTGTGACCAAATGCGCACCTGGGCCGCTGGCATGCACGCTCACGTCTTCACCTGCATGGGTTTCTGACGATTTAGGCACTAGGGCTTCTTGGTGAAAACCAGGCGCTTTTGTATCCACTTGGCTTAAGTCCACACGCCCTGTAACAACGGGATAGCCATAACCGGCATCCGCATCGGTTTCTGCACCTAAGTCCTTAAAGCCACGACCATTGGTGTAGCCCAAGGTAGTGTATGGCATGCCATCAGCTGCAAGGCTTGGCGTGTCACTGCCAATACCAACCACTTTACCCAAAATTGGGTTGCCGCGTTTTGGGTAACCCGCAATGGTAAACACGTGGCTGTGGTCAGCAGTCACAATAATCAAGGTGTCTTCTCGGTTGGTCATTTGCATGGCAGTTTCAACGGCTTTGGCAAAGGCTATGGTGTCATTTAGCGCGTTGTATGCATTGCCAGCATGGTGACCATGGTCAATGCGGCCAGACTCCACAGTTAAGAAAAAGCCTTTGTCATTGTTTGCCAATACCGAAATGGCTTTTTCTGTCATCTCACTGAGCGATGGCTCACCGGCAAGGTCATTGTCTCGGTCTGCTTCATACTGCATGTGCGACTCATTAAATAACCCAAACACTTTATTTGTGGTGGCAGGATTAATAGCGTTAAAACCGGTTTGATCCATCACATAAGTGCCTTGTGGGTACTGCGCTTGCCACTCAGTAATCAGATTTCGGCCATCAGTACGGTCCCCTTCAATGCCACTGACGGCATCTGGGGTATTAAATGCCGCATCACGAGGCAAGAAATGACGACGACCGCCGCCCATGGCGACCTCAATACCATCCACATCTAGGCCGTTAAAGCGCGCTTCTAAATTAGCTTCAAAATTTACCAATTGTGAGGCGATGTCTTCACATCCTGCGGCCTCTGCTGGCATATCTGAGTTATCTTCCCAGTTGCGCTCTGCTGATTTGGCATAGGTGGCTGCAGGTGTTGCATGGGTTAGGCGCGCTGTGGTCACTATACCTGTGGCTTTGCCCGCGATTTCGGCAAGCTCTAATGCGGTGACCAGCTCATTGCCTGCCACGGAGCTGCAATCACCACGGCTGACGTTTTCCGCCACACCAATCACACCGGCATCGGTTTTTACGCCCGCAACCATGGCCGTCATAGTGCCTGCGGAGTCCGGTGTTTGGGCATCCACGTTATAAGTTTTTGCAAACCCTGAGAATGGCAGTTTTTCAAAACTTAGCTGATGTTCTTCACCGAGTTTGCCGCGCATTTGCCCCTCTAAAATCCGGGCGGCGGTAATGGTGCTCACGCCCATACCATCCCCCACAAAAAGGATGACATTTTTTGCCCGACCGCGAAGCTCTGCAAGGTTATCCACGTTTGTTTGATGCGCCACTAATTGATTTTGGGCTTTAGTAAACCACGGGTTATTAACGGTTGCTGCAACATCAGAGGCGCTTAGTGCCGTTTTACTGGGCGCGCAGACATATTGCGTTTGAGTGATTTCAGCATCCCCTAGGGTGCCATCGCTGTTGGCATCTAACCCCGAATCTAGCCTAACACCGCCGTTTTTACAGTTGTCATCACCTGCGCTCAGCGCTGTTTGTTTAATCAGGCTGGCAAGTCCATTGTCCCCTGCTGCCCCAGTCTGGCCATTTTGACCGTCTTCACCATCTAATGAGCACCCTGCAAACGCCATCGCCACACTCAGGGTGAGTAATTTATAAGTTTTCATTGTGTTCACCTTAATTGTTTTCGATTAGACCAAGCGCTTGATTAATAAAATGAAAGACCATACTTTGTTCGATGACACCCTGTACTAAATGAGCACTTGGGCCCTGGGCATGTAGGCTGATGTCTTCGCCTGCGTGAGTTTCAGAGCTAAGCGGCACTGTGGTTTCTTGGTGAAAACCAGGGGTGAGGGTATCAATCGCGCTGATGTCCACACGCCCTGCGATTGGGTCGCTGCCATAAACGGCATCGGCGTCGGTCTCTGTGGTCAAGTCACGATAACCGCGGCCATTGGTGTAGCCTAACGTGGTGTATGGCATGCCATCGTCGGCAAGCGTTGGCGCGCTTTCGCCCACCGCCACGACTTTACCTAAAATGGGATTACCCCGTTTTGGGTAACCGGCAATGGTAAAGACATGGCTGTGATCCGCCGTGACAAGGATTAAGGTGTCTTCACTTGAGGTTAATGCGTTTGCCGCAGCCACGGCATTGGCAAATTCAATGGTGTCGTTCAAGGCGTTATAGGCGTTGCCGGCGTGGTGACCATGGTCAATCCGACCTGACTCCACAGTCAAAAAGAAGCCTTGCTCATTGTTTTGCAGAAGCTCAATGGCTTTTTGCGTCATCATAGCCAAAGAAGGCTCCCCCGCAATGTCGTTACTGCGGTCGGCTTCATATTGCATGTGAGATTCATTAAAGAGCGCTAAAACGCGCTTGGTATTGGCAGCATCAATGGCGTCAAAGCCGGTTTGATCCATCACATAAGTGCCGTTGGGGTATTGAGACTGCCACTCAGTGACGAGATTACGCTCGTCGGTTCTATCGCCCTCAACACTGCTTTGCGCATCGCTTGAGTTGGCACTGGCTGTTTTTGGCAAAAAGTGACGACGGCCACCGCCCATCACCACCTCAATGCCATCCACATCCACACCTAAAAAGCGTGCTTCTAGGTTTTTTTCAAAGTTCACTAATTGCGAAGCGATGTCTTCACAGCCTGCGTTGATTGCCGCTTCTGGCATGTCTGAGACATCTTCCCAATTGCGATCCGCTGATTTTGCATAGGCCGCGGCAGGCGTTGCATGAGTCACCCTTGCGGTAGTGACTATGCCTGTGGCCAGCCCTTTGATTTCAGCCAGCTCCAAAGCAGTTACAAGCTCGTTGCCCGCCACTGAAGCACAATCTCCACGCTGAACTTGCTCCGCAACCCCAAGCACACCGGCATCGGTTTTAACGCCTGACATCATGGCCGTCATGGTGCCTGCTGAATCTGGCGTTTGTGCATCCACGTTGTAGGTTTTAACTTGTGCGGAATACGGGAAGGTTTCAAAGCTTAAATAGCCCTCTTCACCAGACTGATTGTTATTTTGCCCTTGTAGAATCCGTGCTGCGGTCAACGTTGAAATGCCCATGCCGTCACCCACAAACAGAATGACGTTTTTTGCACGAGTGAGTTTTTGCGCCAGCGCTGTTTGCTGCTTTTGATTAAGGCGGCTTTGCGCTTCGGTGTACCAAGGGTTTTGATGCTGGATATCGGGTAAAACATCCGCACTGGCTGAGCTCGTTGCTGCCAGCATAGATGCGGCAAGTAATGTGGTGGTGAGCCGTGCTGCGGCTAGCCGTGGCTCTAAGAGCAATGTGGGTTTCATAGTAGTTCCTGTGTCGCGTTTTATGTTGTTTTAAAGCGCGACCAAGGTAACCAGCTTATATGTCTGTTTAATAAAGCTTTTATTGCTTAATGGTGACCGGTTAATGGCAAAATTAAGTCACTTTCGGTATTTGTCGTTTAGGCCCATGCCTTTGGCGATTAATGGCAATGATGCGGCTAAACGCTTCGCTTGAGTGGCTTCGCGTTTTGCACCACTGATGTGTTGGTGGTATTCCTTTTGTTTATATGGTGCAAGCTGAGCAAATGCGCTTTTAAGCGCATCATCGTGTGCTAAAGTATCCATTAAAAGGGCACTTTCTAGGTTTATTTTTGGTGCGGAGGCTGGTTTTTCTGTTTTGATGTCGCGCACGTCTATGGCGGCTAAAAATAGGCGCTGCGCCAATGCTAAATCGACTGGCTCAGTGAGTGATAAGCGCCACTGCCGCATGCCATGGGTTTTGCCAGCTTGGGCATTATGCAGGTACTGGCTGTATTCCGTCATGGCAACGCCGTTAAAAAACCACACCGCCACATGCGCTTTAAAGGCACCAAGCCCAAGGATGTTTTTACCCTCAAAGGTGTACACAGGGGCATTCCATTTGATACTAGGCGTTAAGCCTAACGATTCAGCCAGTTCAGCTAACTGAGAGAGAGTTTCTTTGCCCTCAGGGTGTTTATCTAAGTACTGCGCCACGCTGGATATGCTTGCCATAAGTCACTCTTTAAAAATAAAAAACCCTGTTATCAAACAGGGTTTTCTCGACGCAATCAAGGGTTACATTAATGCCAGTAGTTGCTCTGCGGCCATCACGGACGACGCTGGATTTTGCCCTGTGACTAAAAGGCCATCCGTTAAGGCAAAAGCCCCCCAATCGTCGGTACGCTCAAACTTAGCGCCACGCTCTTTGAGCATGTCTTCCACTAAAAAGGGCACCACGCGGGTTAAATCCACCGCCACTTCTTCTGAGTTTGTAAAGGCGGTAACACGCTTACCTTTAACCAGTGGCTCGCCGTTCATATCCACGTGCTTTAACACCGCAGGGGCGTGGCAAACAAAACCGTGTGGTTTATTTAAACTGGCAAATTCTGCGATTAACGCTTTGGAGGCATCATCATTGGTTAAGTCCCAAAGTGGGCCATGGCCACCTGGGTAAAAGACCGCATCAAAATCCGCCGCACGCATGTCTGCTAATAACAATGTATTTGCCAACGCTTGTTGCGCTTCAGGGTCGTCTTTAAAACGTTTAGTCGCATCCGTTTGCGCATCAGGTTCATCACTTTTTGGGTCAAGCGGAGGTTGGCCGCCTTTAGGCGATGCCAAAGTGACCTCGCAGCCAGCATCTTTAAACACATAATAAGGGGCGGCAAATTCTTCTAGCCAAAACCCGGTTTTGTTACCTGTGTTACCTAGTTCATCATGGGACGTAAGAACCATTAATACCCGCATTGTGTTGCTCCTCATTTTTGTGCTCTTTGAGCTTAGTCAAAGCATGTTTGAACTCAAGTTAACGCCAAAGATGCTTGTGCCGATCAATACCCAGTGGCTTGCTCTTGACGCTTCGAGCCAGATAGTACTCTTAGCACATCCCCAAGCAGTGCTGATGCGCCAAAACGTAATCGACTTGGGCATAACCAATCGGGCCCTAAAATATCATGGGTGAGCTGGAGGTAATCCACCGCATCGGCCATGGTACGAATGCCACCAGCGGCCTTAAACCCAACAGGTTTGCCACTGGCTTTAATCGCGTTTAGCATGACTTGTGCTGCTTGTAAGGTAGCATTAACCGCCACTTTGCCTGTGGAGGTTTTAATAAAATCAGCACCTGCATCAATGGCAATGCGCGACGCTTGCTCAATCAGCTCAGGGGTTTTGAGCTCCCCAGTTTCTAAAATCACTTTAAGTAACACGCCCTCAGGGCAAACAGACTTGCACTTTTCCACACACTCATAGGCTGTATTGGCATCCCCTTTCATCAAAGCGCGATAAGGCATGACCAAGTCAATTTCATCGGCACCCTGTGCAATTGCCTCTTGGGTTTGTGAGACAGCATGTTGGATGTCATCCCCGCCCTCAGGAAAGTTAGTCACAGTGGCAATATTAAACGCCTGCGTTTGAGGTGTGCTTTGCCCTTTCGCTAAAGCAATAAATTGAGGGTAAATACACAAAGCCGCCACTTGACCATATTCTGTGACCCCTTGCTCAGCCAGTGAGCTAATGGTGGCATCTGTGTCATCTTGGTTCAGGCTTGTTAAATCAAGTAATGACAGCACTAATTGGGCTGTTTCAGTGTGGTTATCCGCAAAGACCATAATCATTCCTACATTGTTATTTTATTAGCTTATCGCATCCTGTTTATCACTGCCTTAATCTGGATCAGTTTAAGCTTAATAAACCATTGATTTTTATACCCTAAACAACACATGGTGATTAAAAACAAAAAATCTATAACCTTTGGTTATATATGAGCCCCATTCGTTATTTTTTTGCTATGCCAAGGATGGTTATCCTGCCACCCTATAATTTTTCAATCTTGTGACTGCGTGTGGACTACTTACCTCTTTTTGCCAAGCTAACAGACAAACCTGTACTCATTGTAGGAGGCGGGGAAGTGGCGCTGCGCAAATGCCAAGCCGTGTTAAAAGCGGGCGCACACGTGACTGTGGTAGCACCTGAGTTTCAGCCAGCCTTAAAAGAGCTAGCCAACACACAGCCTGTTACCCTGATTGAAGACTATTTTCAGCCCAGTCACTTGAGCCAAGTGTACCTCGTGATTGCTGCAACGGATGTTGAAGCGGTGAATCAAACTGTGTTTGATCTTGCCAACGAGCGCTGCATTTTTGCTAACGTGGTGGATGACCAGCCAAAATGCTCGTTTATCTTTCCCGCAATTGTAGACCGAAACCCGATTACCATTGCCATTAGCAGTGCCGGGAAAGCCCCTGTGCTTGCGCGCCGTATTCGCGAAAAACTTGAAACACTCATTCCACAGCACATCGGCCCTCTTGCCCAATTGGTGGGCAAAGTTCGTGACAAGGTAAAAGCCAAGTTTTCACATTTTGATGCCCGCCGCGATTTTTACGAGCGCGTGTTTGATTCAGCTGTGGTCAGCCAAGTGGCCAATGGCCAAGTGGAAGAAGCGGAAAACACCTTAACGACTTTATTAGAGTCAGACGCACCAATGACTGGTGAAGTTGCCATTGTCGGCGCAGGGCCGGGTGATCCAGAATTACTCACCATCAAAGCACTGCAAGCCATGCAACAAGCCGATGTGATTGTGTATGACTACTTAGTGTCTGAGCCAATCATGGAGCTGGCACGTCGCGATGCTGAGCTCATCTGCGTTGGCAAAAAGCAAGGGTTCCACAGTGTGCCGCAAGAGCAAATTAACGCCATTTTAGTGCGCGAAGCCAAGCTTGGTAAAAAAGTGTGCCGCATTAAAGGCGGCGACCCGTTTATTTATGGCCGTGGTGGCGAAGAAGTTGAAACTTTGCGCGATGCCAACATTGCTTATCGGATTATTCCGGGCATTACAGCGGCGGCAGGTTGCAGCGCCTATGCGGGGATTCCGCTGACCCATCGCGATCACGCCCAAGCCATCCAGTTTGTAACAGGCCACTGCAAAAAAGATGGCCAAGAGCTGGACTGGGCATCATTAGCCAAAGCTAACCAAACGCTGGCAATTTATATGGGCGTGATAAAAAGCCCGCACATTCAAAGCCAGCTGATACACCATGGTCGCGCAGCAAGCACGCCGGTTGCCATCATTGAAAACGGCACTCGACCAGAGCAAAGGGTGGTGCACTGCCAACTTGATACCCTTGCTGACACGATTGCAGAGCACCATATTGTGTCGCCTGCGTTGTTAATTATTGGCGAAGTGGCCGCACTAGGTGAGTCACTTGCGTGGTTTAACAAAGCCAATGTTACGCCGAGCTTTGCGCAACCTATTACTGAATTACATACACCTTTAAACACGGACAATTAATCCAATGGCATTAACCCATTTGCAGCAACTTGAAGCTGAAAGCATAAAGATTATCCGCGAAGTCGCCGCTGAGTTTGATAACCCAGTGATGCTGTACTCAATTGGTAAAGACTCTTCTGTTCTTTTGCATTTGGCTCGTAAAGCCTTTTACCCGGGCAAAATTCCATTCCCATTACTGCACGTGGACACCACGTGGAAGTTTCGCGAAATGATAGAGTTTCGTGATCGCCTTGCGAAAGAATACGGCTTTGACCTTTTGGTGCACAAAAACCCAGAAGGCCTAGCGATGAACATCTCGCCGTTTGAGCATGGCTCAGCTAAACACACTGACATCATGAAAACCCAAGGTTTAAAACAAGCCTTAGACCAATATGGTTTTGATGCAGCCTTTGGTGGCGCTCGCCGCGATGAGGAAAAATCACGTGCTAAAGAGCGTGTTTACTCTTTCCGAGATAAGCACCATCGTTGGGAT
>JBGTXC010000330.1:0-576 GCA_041937835.1 Alteromonadaceae bacterium
GCACATGGAATTAAATTCGTGGGGATCCCTCAGGGTCAGAGTACATTTATTTCTATTCAGTCTCTGGGGTGGCGTTTGATGTGCTCTCTAGGTGCAGGCTAATCGCTTCAGACAGCCCGGAATAACGCTTATCCACCCGTTGAACCATGTGGCTAAATGTTGCGTTGTCAGAGATGATTAAGCAGCCGTCTTTAGCACGGGTTAACCCTGTGTACACTAGGCCTCGATGAAATAAATTGGCGGCTTTCTCGCTATCAGGCTTAGGTAAAATAAGTACGACATGGTTAAACTCAGAGCCTTGAGATTTATGTATGGTCATGGCATACACAGTTTCAAACTGCGGTACTCTTGATAGCGATATGCTGCGCAACGCTTGTTTTTGCGCTAGCGTCTTGTCAGCACTGTCTCCCGCATTTGCCGAAGCATTCTGACTTGAACCGTTTTGACCTGAAGCTTGGCTGTCCTGGTAAAACCACGCATAGAGCTTTCCTTTGCTGTCAGGCCAGATTACACCAACCTCACCGTTTGATAGTCGTTGAGGATGATGATTCTTTACAATCATAATGGGCTGACCTT
>JBGTXC010000331.1:0-570 GCA_041937835.1 Alteromonadaceae bacterium
ACCACGGATTACTACAAAATAGACCCTAGATTTGGTTCCAATGACGATTTTATTGCGTTAAGTACTGAAGCTAAATCAAAGGGTCTTGGCATTATAATGGATATGGTACTTAACCATATAGGCAGTAATCATTTATGGATGAAAGATACGCCGTCACACGACTGGATCAATAACAACGGTAAATTTGTAGGGACAACCCACAAGCGTGAAGCTCTTCACGACCCTCACGCCATAGCAAGCGATATAAAAGGGTTTAGCGATGGTTGGTTTGTGCCAACCATGCCGGACTTAAATCAGCGCAATCCGCATTTAGCGAACTACCTTATTCAAAACGCGATTTGGTGGGTTGAAAGCGCTGGGCTAAGTGGAATACGTGTGGATACGTACTCCTATCCTGATAAGGCGTTTTTGAGCCAATGGACAAACCGCATAATGGACGAGTACCCGAATTTCAATATAGTAGGGGAAGAGTGGTCAGTTAACCCCGCAATCACGGCATATTGGCAGGCGGGTAGCCACCGCCACGATGATTACGATAGCGCTCTACCATCGGTTATGGATTTCCCGCTT
>JBGTXC010000332.1:0-562 GCA_041937835.1 Alteromonadaceae bacterium
TTCAAGAGCTTTTTTGTGACCTGCAAGACGGTCGCTAGCATCTTTTTTGAATAAAGGGCCACTAATGTAAGCAATTTTTTTGTGGCCAGCGTCAATAGCTGCTTTTGTTGCTAAGTAGCCGCCTTTTACATTGTCGACAACGAAGCAGTTTTGCTCAAGTTCATCTACTTTTCGGTTTATTACTACCACCGGAACTTTGCTGTCGACCAGTTTCTTTAAATAGTCATCAGATACCGCCTCAGCGTGAAGGATAAGCGCGTCACAACGGCGGCTTTTTAAAAACTCGATGGCTTCGTGTTCACGCTTTTCATCTACGTGACCCGCGGTAATAATCACATGCTTACCGTTTTTCTTTAATACATGTTCTACGGTGCTCATTAAGTCACCAAAGTATGAACCATGCAGTTCTGACACAAGCAAACCTACACTGTTCGTGCGATTTGATGCCAGAGATTGCCGCGCCTAGCCCTGCCAAGCAGGAGGGTGCAGCGACACCGCCACAGTTCCTCTGGATAGCGGAATTCGCTTAGAGATAGCTTATGCCTGCCAATAGGGATTCTGC
>JBGTXC010000333.1:0-556 GCA_041937835.1 Alteromonadaceae bacterium
AACACTGTTGTCTTGCATTGATGCAAGCGACAACTCACGTACTAGATCATCGCTGATACCTGCAACACTGTTAGTGTAAGTGTTGGTTAGCACACGCATTAGGCCACGCGTAGCTGTATTCGGGAAATTGTTGATGAAGTTAACAATTGCCTGATCAGCTTGTTGTAAAGACCACTGCATTGCGTACTCGAAGTACGGTAGTGCAAGCTTTCTGTCTTCAATGCGCTGCTCGTAGAAACGAATTGCAGCCATTGCGCCGTAAAGGTAGCTCATTACGTCACCTAAACGTGCAGATAGAAGCTCAGCCTTCTTCAAGTCGCCACCAAGTACCGCTAGTGACAAGTCAGCAAGAGGTGCTAGTTTTGCAGAGATGCTGTTTACACGCTTCTCATACTTACGTACCTCTGGAAGTGCAGACTCGCTACCACGTAGGAATGGAAGGTATGACTTTCCGAAGCTACGGAATGCATTCTTCACGCTGAAACCTACAGTTTTGCGTAATACTTTGTTGAATTCTTTGTCCGCAGAACTTTCGTTGCTGTGAATTAGGTCAACC
>JBGTXC010000334.1:0-549 GCA_041937835.1 Alteromonadaceae bacterium
GTTAAGGTGGATAAAAGCTTAATTCAGGGTATTCACCAAGATAGCAAAGCCAATGCGCTATTTAATGGTTTGATAGCCATGTTAAAGAGTTTGCAAATAGATGTGGTGGCTGAAGGCGTAGAGTTGGAGTCTTATTTGCCTTTCATGGAGCAGGCCGATATTCAGCTAATGCAGGGGTTTTACTTCGATAAACCAATGCCTTACGATCAGTTCTTGGCAAGGCATACTACTGGGCCTAATCGGTGATGTCTTCTGTTAAGCTTAAACAAAAAAAGCCCTAACGGGCTTTTTTTAATGACTAAGCAAGCTCGTTACTTAGCATTGGTGCTTTCAAAGATTTTATCTGCCGATGCGGCAACAAAGCCTTTGTAAAGCTTGCCATCAGGCATTTCATAGCGTTGTGCAAACTCGTAAAAGCAGCTTGGAATTGCCACAGTTTCGTCGCTAAACGCTACGTCAGCACGGTCAGCCATAGTTGATGATTGTGCTAAAAATACGTCTGGCCCACCTTTAATTTCGCCGCCTGAGGTGTTCAGCACAAAGCCTGCT
>JBGTXC010000335.1:0-541 GCA_041937835.1 Alteromonadaceae bacterium
AGCTTGAAGAGCAGTTGCGCGGCCAATACGAAAACGACCAAACGTCTATTCACATAATTGGTTTCGCAAAAATGATTGGTGATGTGGCTGACGGTGCAAAAGACGTATTGGTGTTCTTTGCCATTGCTATCGCAATTACTGCAGTAATGGTGTACTTCTTCTCGCGTAGCATCATGCTTACCTTGCTACCGCTTCTGTGCTCAATCATTGCGGTTATCTGGCAGTTAGGCCTGCTTACGTCTATTGGCTTTGGCATGGACCCTATGTCTATCTTAGTACCATTTTTGGTATTTGCTATTGGTGTGAGCCACGGCGTACAGATGATCAATGCCGTTGAAAAACAAGCGGTGACAGGCATAGGTGCCAAGCGAGCTTCCATGGCTGCATTCAGAAACTTGCTTGTACCGGGCGGTATTGCACTACTTTCTGATACCGTAGGTTTTATGACGCTACTGGTTATCGATATCGGCATTATTCGCGAGCTTGCTATTACTGCGAGTATGGGTGTTGCAGTTATCATCTTAACAAACTTGTTACTGCT
>JBGTXC010000336.1:0-536 GCA_041937835.1 Alteromonadaceae bacterium
AAGTGGATCAGGAAAAGATTGACCGCTTGATGAATCTGATCGGTGAAATGACGGTTGCCAAGAATGCTCTGCCCTTCCTGGCAAAACGCGCTGAAGAACAACATGGTCTCAGGGATCTGGCTCGGGAGATTAAAGAACAATATGCGGTAGTGAACAGAATCGCTGAAGAAATGCAGGACTCCATCATGCAGATTCGCATGATGCCGTTTTCATTTATTTCGATGCGCTTCCCACGTTTGGTGCGTGATATTTCCCGACGCCTTGAGAAGGACGTCCAGTTAATCATTGAAGGTGAAGATACCGAAGCCGATAAGAATATTATCGAATCGCTGGCTGAGCCGCTGATACATATTGTCCGCAACAGCTTGGATCATGGTATCGAGTCACCAGAGGTCCGTCAGGCTCAAGGTAAATCAACGACAGGGACACTCACTATCAGGGCCTCTCAAGAAGCTGACCGGGTCATGATCGAGATTCACGACGATGGCAAAGGCATCAACCCTGATGTGATTCGTGAGAAGGCCTTTGAAAAAGGG
>JBGTXC010000337.1:0-285 GCA_041937835.1 Alteromonadaceae bacterium
ATGCAGGCGCTTCGAGATATCCCTCAGGCGAAATTGAGCGCTGAAGAGCAAGCATTCATGGACGGTCGAGTAACTGAGTTACTGAACATGGTCGATGATTTTGAATTAGGTAACGGCAAGCATATTCCACAAGAAATTTTAGATTTCTTGGGCAAAAACCGTTTCTTCTCGATGATCATTCCAAAGAAATTTGGTGGTCTTGAGTTTAGCCCTTACGCAAACTCTACAATCGTTGCAACCATTGCAGCGAAAAGTGGTGCAATCGCGGTTACCGTTATGGTACCT
>JBGTXC010000337.1:295-532 GCA_041937835.1 Alteromonadaceae bacterium
CAAGACTATTGGCTACCTCGCCTTGCAGACGGTCGCGATATCCCTTGTTTCGCGTTAACCAGCCCAGAAGCGGGTTCAGACGCAGGTGCTATTCCAGACGCAGCTATTGTAACTAAAGGCGAATTTAACGGCGAAGAAGTACTTGGCCTTCGCGTTAGCTGGGACAAGCGATACATTACGCTTGCACCCATTGCGACAGTACTAGGTCTTGCATTTAAAGTGTTCGACCCAGACCAA
>JBGTXC010000338.1:0-531 GCA_041937835.1 Alteromonadaceae bacterium
ATGTAGGTACAGAAGTGTATAATGGTATGATCATTGGCGAACGAAATAGAGATGGTGATCTGAATATCAATATAACAAGAGAGAAAAAACTTACTAACATGCGTGCTGCAGGATCCGATAATACAATAACTCTGCGCCCCCCTAAACAGCTGTCTCTTGATCAATGCATTGAATTCATTGCCGAAGATGAACTGGTAGAAGTGACACCCGATAATATTAGGCTAAGAAAAATGGAATTGGATCAGACCAAACGCGCATCTATGAAAAGAAAAGAAAAATATAACTAAGGCCGCACTTTGGTGGGGTAATTTGTTTGTGAAATAATTCGCCATCCATTCGTTTTCCAGTTATTTTAAAATAGTAGAAGATAAGTCATCCGCCGAATGGTGGGTAGCATGGCCATTTCATTGCTGATGCCTTGCATCACCATTTTATCTTTTAACTAATTTGTATGAATTTAGGGATAAGTTCCAATTTGAAAATCGACTTCTTAATCTCCTTTCAAGGCGCACAATATAAATGGACAATTTT
>JBGTXC010000339.1:0-534 GCA_041937835.1 Alteromonadaceae bacterium
CTTTAGTTTTTAATTGCACTCCTCCACAGAGACAACTTGCTTTATGAGATAGTTTTTTCACAATAGAATCTTATCTCAATATTCTAGGATTTTGTAGGATGAAACTGGAACCAAACTGGAACCAAATGCAAAAATAACAAAATTTAATTGTATGTTTTTAGTTGAATTTAATTATTATGGTTATAAACACTCACTAACGGAGAGATGGCTGAGCGGTTGAAAGCACCGGTCTTGAAAGCCCAAGGATTGAGTATGCACTTTAGGTCGAGATACATACTTTTAAGGACATTGCTTATTTATTTAAATCTTAGATTTTAAAAAACACGCTATTCTTAGCTTGCCTAGGCTCTCAAACTGTTACGAAGATAACCCAGAACCACGATCCCTAAAAGTTTTTTCATAATAGAATCTTATCTCAATATTCTAGGATTTTGTAGGAGGAAACTAGGACTAAAGTTAAAAATAACAAAATTTAAGTGTGTGTTTTTTAGTTGAATTTAATTATTATCGTTATAAACACTCATTAACGGAGAG
>JBGTXC010000033.1:0-16268 GCA_041937835.1 Alteromonadaceae bacterium
CGCATGCTCAGCACCGTATTGCCGCTTTCCGTGAGTTGGCTAAACACCCCATTTAAGCCCTGTGCTTTAGCTACTTCCACTTCTAAGGTGTGGTCATCCACTAAGGTGTATTGGTAGTTGGCTAAGTTAAATGGCTGAACTGGCTGTTTTAAATCTAAGATAAAAGTTTCTTTATCCAACTTGGCAAGCAGCGCCTTAATTGTGGTGTTTTCGACAATCACGCCTTTATCAATAATGCCGATGTTGCGACACAGTAGCTCTGCTTCTTCAAGGTAGTGAGTGGTTAAAATAATGGTCACACCTTGTTTGTTGATTTCTCTTAAGAAATCCCACATTGAGCGTCTTAGTTCAATATCAACGCCTGCGGTTGGCTCATCTAAAATTAATAGCTTTGGCTCATGCATCAGAGCACGTGCAATCATCAAACGGCGCTTCATACCACCTGATAAAGAACGGGCTTGTTTGTCTTTTTTGTCTAGCAAGCCAAGCTGAGCGAGGTATTTTTCCGCGCGCTTATGCGCCTCGTCACGCGGCACGCCATAGTAGCCGGCTTGATTCACTAAAATTTGGTTTAAGGTTTCAAACTGGCTGAAGTTAAACTCTTGTGGCACTAAACCTAAATGGCTTTTTGCAGCTTCAAGATCTGTGTCTATGTCTTGCCCAAACACACTCACTTTGCCGGCACTTTTGTTAACCAATGAGGCAATAATGCCAATGGTGGTGGACTTTCCTGCTCCATTAGGGCCAAGTAAGGCATAAAAATCACCTTCTTCGACTTTTAGGTCTATACCCTTAACAGCTTCCACGCCGTTACTGTAGGTCTTTCGTAAACCTGATATTGCTAATGCTGTGGTCATGCTTTGCTCTCTCCGTATCCCCATCGGTTTGCCAACTCATGGGCAACCCCAAGGTGATCTAAAATGCGTGCAACCATAAAATCCACCAAATCAGAGATGGTTTGCGGTTGATGATAAAACCCAGGCGCAGCAGGCATGATGGTCACTCCCATGCGCGCTAATTTGGTCATATTTTCTAAGTGGATTTCACTAAACGGGGTTTCTCTTGGCACTAAAATGAGCTGGCCGCGCTCTTTGATAACCACATCAGCCGCACGCTCAAGGAGGTTATCTGAGGCGCCTGTGGCAATCGCAGAAACCGTACCGGCGCTGCATGGGCACACCACCATTTGCTTAGGTGCACCGCTGCCAGAAGCCACAGGGCTAAACCAGTTGTCTTTCCCAAACACTTTGATTTGCCCATTATTGGCGCCAACAAGTTCACTGAGTTGTTGGGTGGCCTTTTCTTCATTGGCAGATAATTTAACACCTGATTCTGTGTCTAATACCACGCGTGCTGCACTCGATATCAATACATACACGGGATAACCCAGCTCAGTAAGCACACTTAATAAGCGCAAGCCATATGGCGCACCTGATGCACCACTGAATGCCAATGTAATTGGTTTTTTCGCCACCCTTTTGCCTCTTTAACGATTAGATAGTGCCGCTAAGCCTATGATTATAATTTGAAAGCACCGCTGCTGCTTAGCCTTTTGCGTTCAGTGCCGTGGCAATACGTTGGTGAATGCCAAAAAAGCCACCATTACTCATCACCACGATATGGCTCCTTGGTGGTGCCATTTCAACCACACGTTTGACAAGGGCATCGATGTCGCTTTCACAGACCATGCCTTTTGCCTCTGCTTGCGCGTGCAAATCCCATTTTAACGCTGGGTCTTGGTAAATAAAGCAGGCATCCGCATGATCAAGCGCGTCAATTAACGTGTCTTGGTGTACACCCATTTTCATGGTGTTTGAGCGCGGTTCAAACACCGCCAAAACCCCACCATCCACCGCGGCTTTCATGCCTTTTAAAGTGGTGGTAATGGCCGTAGGATGATGAGCAAAATCATCATACACAGTGACGCCATTGACTTCTGCGACTTTTTCAAGCCGACGTTTTGGCGCTTGGAAGGCATTCAGTGCAGCAATGGCATGAGCGGTTGGCACACCTGCATGACGTGCTGCGGCAATGGCCATGACACCATTATGCATATTGTGCTCGCCAATCAACTGCCACGCGACTTGCCCTTGCACTTCGCCATCCACACTGACTTCAAACACGCTGGCATCCGCACGTTTGGCAGCCACTTGCCAATGCCCACCTAAGCTTTCACTGTCAGACCAAAGGCCTTTGGCTAACGTGTCTTCCACGGCGGTCACACCGCGTGGGTAAATCACTTTACCGGTTTGTGGGATGGTGCGAATAACATGATGAAACTGGGTTTGAATTGCTGCTAAATCAGCAAAGATGTCAGCGTGATCAAACTCTAAGTTATTGAGCACAAAAGTACGGGGTAAATAGTGCACAAATTTACTGCGTTTATCGAAAAACGCTGTGTCGTATTCATCGGCTTCGATTACAAAGAACGGTGATTCAGTTAAGCGGGCTGAGGCGTCAAATTGCGGCACCACACCACCAATTAAAAAGCCCGGGTTTAAACCGGCATAGTCTAATATCCACGCTAACATGCTGGCTGTGGTGGTTTTACCATGGGTGCCTGCAACCGCTAATACCCATTTGTCTTTTAACACATTTTCTTTGAGCCACTGCGGGCCAGAAGTGTAATTCATGCCGCGTTCGAGCACTGCTTCTACACACGGATTACCACGGCTCATGGCATTGCCTATGATCACCACATCTGGCTCAGGATCAAGTTGGGCTGGGTCGTAGCCTTGGGTAAGCTCAATCCCAAGCGCTTCGAGTTGCGTGCTCATGGGGGGGTAAACGCCTTGATCTGAGCCGGTTACTTTGTGGCCCATGGCTTTGGCAATCGCTGCTATGCCGCCCATAAAAGTGCCACAAATTCCTAAAATATGAAGATGCATGTCCTAAACCTTTTACTAAAAATGCGGCACAGGCCGCATTTTGAATGATGCGCATCATGCCAAAAAAGGCCGCGCTTAGCATGTTAAATTAAATCGGCGAACCCGGCGGCATTGCCAAAGGTGTAAAGGATTCAGGCCAAGTGTGGGTCGCTAAGGCTTTACCCAGTAAAGCGCGCAAATAACGCTTAAATGGCGCATCAGTGAGGCCGATGCGTGTGGTAAAGCCGTCTTTTAATACTGTGTGCTGTAGGTACTCTAAATGAGCTTTCACTTGCGCTTTTGCCTCAGGCGTTAAAGCCGGCTCATTTAAAAGTGCGACTAGCTTATATGCCGTTAAATACTGAATACGTGCTTGAATTTGCTCACTTTCTTTTGCTACATCACTGCCATACACAGCGTCTGTCATCTGCTCAAATAAAGTGCTCAAGGTAAATTCAGATTGCGCCATTAAACGGTTTAAACGAGCGGGGTTAAGCACAAGAGACAACACATGATTAGCATAACTTTCTGCTAAAGCCGTGTTATCAAACATTAAGCCTGTACGCCCTGCTTGATGCTCGCGATTTGCCTGTTCACCATAAGCAAGCGGCAGTAGCCACTGAGCGGCAGACTCAGGTAAGCGCAATGTATCAGCATGTAAGCTTGCCATCAGTGCCGACATAGCCGCGTTTTGCTTGGCGGCTGGTACCGCTTTAAGCGGTGCCATCTGGGCGTTTTTCACCGCATAATAATAATGACGACCACCAATTAGCTTAACCACAGCCTCCGCTTGATAACGCGGTAATAAGTACACAGGCACAAGCTGAGTTTGTAAATCAGAAAGGGGCTGGCCATTTTTAAGGTTATTCGGGCCAAACTGGGCTAACGCATGTTGGCGCACTTGTTGGAGGTTTTTAAACTCGGCAATTAAATCGCTGCCGTTGTCCCACAAGTGGGAGTGTGGCTCAGCGCCACCTTTGGCTCTGGCATCCCTGTCTGAGATAAACCCTAAGCCTTTACTATGATTTTCAGCAAGCACGGCTTTAAGTGCAGTGGCTTCATCTGAGTAATCGCCGTAGCCATACTTGATCACTTGTTTGTCCCATTTGCCAATTCCTAAATCATAAGCATCTTTAAAAGACACCTCGCCGTTTTCTAACGTGATTTTAGGGTGAGGATAGTCCATCACAGACACACGCCCTTGCGAGGAACTGAAGAAGTTATGAGCAATCCCTAGGGTGTGACCAATTTCATGGGCGCTGAGCTGGCGAATACGGTTCAGCGCCATCTCAGTTAAGGCCTCTGGGGTGTCATCATTTTTTGCAAATGGCGCCGACAATGCTGTGGCAATTAATAAGTCTTGGCGCACTCTAAGCGAGCCTAGCGTTACATGGCCTTTAATGATTTCACCGGTACGCGGGTCAATCACAGAAGCACCATAGCTCCAGCCACGTGTGGCTCTGTGCACCCATTGAATGACGTTAAAACGAATGTCCATGGGATCGGCCCCCGGTGGCAACATCTTAACCACAAAGGCGTTTTCGTAACCGGCTGCAGCAAAGGCATCATCCCACCAGCGTGCGCCCTCTAAAAGAGCGGTGCGAACAGGCTCTGGCACACCCGGATCTAAATAATAAATGATAGGCTTAACAGGCTCAGACACCGCTTTACTTGGGTCTTTTTTCTTCAATCTGTGGCGCGGAATAACCTGCTTTTTCATATCGCCCGTTAGTGGAGCTGCATAATCATAGTGACTGATAGACCAAAAGCCCGATTGCGGGTGGAAAGCGCGCGTTTGATACCCCTCATCCGGCAGGGCCACATAAGAGTGATGCAAATGCAACGTCACGGCGTTGCTATCAGCAGCAGTGGCTCTCACAAATTGGCCGGCATTGTTACCCGTGAAAGTGAGCATGGCCTCAAGCTCAGTATTTTTAATAAAGGCTTTTGAGCGCGGCATATAAACGGCGCTGCGCTGTTTATCTAGCGAAAACGCCCCTTGCTTAGTTGCTTTTAACCGCGTGCTCACGCCATGCACGTCTGACAATAAATACGGGGTGTAATCAATCAAAGCGCGGTTGTCTGACTGCGCTTTAATAGCAAACCCTGCCAACACAGAGCTGGCAAAAGCCTCTTCAATACTTTGGCGCTCTAACGGGTTTTTACTTTCAGCACGATAGCGGGTGTTAAGCGCTTTTAGCAGCATTTTGCCACCATGACGCTCAAAACGGACTAAATGCGTTTTACCAAGCTGGCCTCGGTCTAACCCCACATCATTAGAGCCTAAACCTCGGGCTAAGCTGTGCTGGAGGATCATAGGTTGTGAGTCTAACCGCACTTCTAAATACAATTTGCCACTTTCGTTGTCGTAGTAAAACGGCACAAAGCCTGGGTATTTGGTAAAAGATTCAGTGAATGTGCGAATGTCTGTGAGTTTGGCGTATGCATTAGGCACCACACTCAAGGCAAGCACCATTAGGGGTAAAAGTAGGCGAACCATGGCAAATAATCTTATTGTTTTTCAGTCCCTTCACTATAACCAGCTGACATACAACTGTCATCATTTGAGCGCTTATTCTCGAGCGCTTTTTAGCTGCCCTTAGGATGACGGGCATGGCTAAAAAGGATACACTTACGCCGCTGGCACCTCTCACCTTCGCCGGCCAATCGATTGTAATAACAGGATAAAACAATGCGTAGACTCCCCCCCGTATTATTGGAAGACGGATGCCCTCGGGATTTAATTTCCTTAATTCGCACGCTGCTTGCAGGCTGTAAAGAAATCTCTTTTCGTGTTGGACAAGGCGCACTTTCTGGCGTTCTCGGTTCCACATTAGATGAAAACATCCAAGGCGAGACTCAGAAAAAGCTCGATGTGGTGTCTAACCAACTACTCAAAGACATCCTATTAGAATCTAGCTATGTCAAAGCCATTGCCTCCGAAGAAGAAGACACCACAGTCGCGGGCAATCCAGACGCGAAATACATAGTCGCTTTTGACCCACTTGATGGCTCTTCGAACATAGATATCAACTCCTTGGTGGGGACCATTTTCTCAATCATGGAAGTGCCAACTGACGCCGATGCCAATGATCCAAACCTGTTTTTACAAGCAGGCCACCAACAAGTGGCGGCAGGATACGTGTTGTATGGCCCTTCAACTATGTTGGCATTGACCACAGGTAAAGCCACGCGCATCTACACCTTAGATAAAACCCACGGCAGCTTTTTATTAACCCAAGAGTCCGTTAGCATTCCAGCGGATACCACAGAGTTTGCCATTAACATGTCGAATCAGCGTCATTGGGAAACCCCAATGAAAGACTACATCAATGACTTGCTGCTTGGTAAAACTGGGCCACGCGCAAAAAACTTTAACATGCGTTGGATTGCAGCCATGGTGGGTGATGTGCACCGAGTGCTTTCGCGCGGCGGTATATTTACCTACCCTGCCGACACCAAAAACCCAGAAAAGCCTTACAAGTTAAGACTACTGTATGAAGCCAACCCAATGGCGATGCTAGTTGAGCATGCAGGTGGCGTAGCCTCAACCGGTTACGAGCGGATTTTAGATATCAAACCAACCGACATCCACCAGCGCGTTGCTGTGATTTTAGGATCAAAAAACGAAGTGGAAGCCTGCTTAGAATACCACCAAGTATAATTTGAATAATTACCCACTTTAAAAAAGGAGCCGATTAGGCTCCTTTTTTGTTTAACTTGAAATAATTATTGCTTTTTTGATTTAGCTGAATAAAATCACAACCAAGATATATATTTATTCACTTTTGGAGCATAATTACCCCATGGAAAAATCGTTGAGTTCTCCCACCAAGTTAGCCTTAACCATTGGTGCGTTACTGTCACAAACCCCTTTCAGCCAACCTGTATTTGCTGATGAAGCAAAACAGCTTGAAGTGATTGAAGTAACGGCAACTCGACGAGCAGGCTCAATTCAAGAAACGCCCATGAATATTGCTGCACTCGATGGCGATGTTTTAAAACAACAACATATTGTGGAATTAACCGATGTGGCGCGTTGGGTGCCAGGTTTAACCGTGACTGAGCAAGGTGCCCGTGGCGGCTCTCCGATTATTGTACGTGGGCTCAATACCAACTCATCAGGCCCAAGTTCTGATGGCGGTACCGTGGCAACCTATTTGGGCGAAATTCCTGTGCCCCTAGATTTACGCCTTCACGACGTTGACCGCGTCGAAGTGTTAATTGGCCCGCAAGGCACTTTGTATGGCGCAGGCTCATTAGGTGGTGCTGTACGTTATATTTTGAATAAGCCGGATATGGATTTTGCTTCTGCCACGCTAAGTGCGGATGCCTTCAATGTCAAAGAAGGGGGGATGGGCTCAGAAACCGGTGTGGTTGTAAACCTGCCACTTGCTAGTAACTTTGCCCTACGTGCCAATGTAAATTATTTCGATAACCCGGGCTTTATTGATTACAACTACCTTGTTAAAGAAGGTGGCGTGTCACTGCCTGATCCTAATTGGCAAGATGACAACGACATCAGCAGTAACCTAACGCAACAAGAAAACGCCAACTTTGAGCAAACACTCACAGCGCGTTTAGCGCTACTTTGGCAAATAAACGATGCAATTACAGCCAACCTAAATTACGTGAATCAAACCGAAGAAACCGGTGGCCGCAGCATAGTGCATTTTGGCGCGTTGTCGCAGAGCAATCCATTATCTGAAATCGTGAAGCCGTTTGAATCAGCCTACCGTTATATTGAGCCGCAAAAGCGTGATACTGACTTACTATCACTTGAACTTGAAGCAGACTTAGGCTTTGCCGATTTAGTGTCAGCAACTGGAATTAGTAACCAAACTGTGGGCGGGCAACGCGATCAAACTGATCTATTGATCCGGTTAGATTTTGGTTATGAAGAAATGCCAAGCTTTTCATCATTCACTCGTGAAGATGCTGAGCAGGATAGTCTAGTACAAGAAGTGCGCTTAGTATCAAAGGGGTTGGATGAGTTTAACTGGATTGTCGGTGGGTTTTACAACAGGGTTGAATCTGAAGGCACCAGTAAAGAATACACCCCAGGCTTTAGTCAATTTGTGGTAGACAATTGGGGCGGCGTACAAGTACGCCCAGATGACCTTGAGTATATTTCCAAAGACCACACCACCACGGAAGAAAAAGCCATTTTTGGTGAGCTTGGTTACCAAGTAAATGAGCAACTTAACCTCACCTTAGGGGCGCGTTTTTACCAGTACAGCATAGATACCGCGTCTGCAGTAGACTTACCGCTTTACTACACCACGTTTGAAGGCGCAGGCCAAGATGAGATTAACTTGGTATTTGAGCCATCACAGGCGGATGACTCTGGCAGTTTGTTTAAACTAGGTGCTGATTACCAGTTGAACAAGGATGTAATGCTGTATGGCACCATCAGTGAAGGCTTCCGTATAGGAGGTGCAAATGGCGTGGCGGCATGCCCTTCGGATTTAAACCCCGAAGAAAAGCAAATAGTGTGCGCACTGGCTGATGAACAAACGTTTAAGCCAGACACCACGACTAACTACGAGCTTGGTGTGAAATCCACTTGGTTTAAAAACCGCCTAACGGTTAACGGCTCGGTGTTCTATGTCGATTGGCAAGACGCGCAAGTTCAAGGTGCAACTGTGAATGGCCAACAACCTATCATCACCAATGCGGCTTCTGCTAAATCGCAAGGGGTTGAATTGGCAACCCGTTATGTCTTAAGTGATAACTGGACCACCTACTTCACCTATTCATACAGTGACGCTGAGCTGACCTCTGACGCGCCTGGACTATTTAAACCTGTGGCCGACTTAGACAAGGAGCAAGCCGCTTACTATTCAGGCAACAAAGGTGATCGTCTACCGGGGTCTGCCAAACAGCAAGTCAGTTTAGGTGTTAACTACAACACTGAACTCGCTCATGAATGGTTATTAAATGCCAACTATGGCTTAACTGCACAGAGTGACGTGTTAACCACAGTGGGAGGCAATAACGACGGTGAAAGCTTACCCGGTTTTGGACTCAGTAACGCCCAGCTTTCATTAAGTAAAGGAGCTTACGGCATCACAGTTTACGCGAATAACCTCTTTGACAAATATGCCTACACCTCAGCACGCCGCACTCAAGCAGACATGGGGCTTGGTAAATTCGATACCCCAAATGGCGTTGAGTTATTACGCAACTATGGTCACTTTTTAATTCAACCTCGCACAATCGGTGTTAAGTTTACTTATCAATTTGACGCCGATTAATTCCCAGTGCCCACCTGCGGGTGGGCTTTTTTTATGCTTGATATCAACACCATAAAACAACTCATCACCAAAGGTGAGTTACTTACCGCACAGCAACAACTTGTGGCACATTTGGGGCTAAACCCTGAAGATGCTGATGGCTATTATTACCTAGCCCAAGTAAATCTAGCCGCAGGGCAGCGCCCCCGAGCTTGCCAATTACTCTATAAATGCATATCGCTTGCTTATCAGCCTGCCATCGCATTAGAGCTCGCTACATTGTATTGCCAATGCCAAGCGTTTGATAAGGCACTCGTACTTTGCCAAACCCTAACAAATGATTTAGCGGTGCTCAGTACTCGGGCGCACCTGCAATTAGCTGTGCTTTTTGCCAAACTAAATGACTTTAATACATACCATGAATTACTGAACTTACTTGATGATGCGCCCGACTCACACGACCCAGAGCTGACTGTAGCCCTTAGTTATGAGCTGGGATTAAGCGCCAAAATGGCTGGCGAATTCAAGCGTGCAGAACGCCACTTTATAAACGTGCTTAAAACGACTCCGTCACATGGTAAAAGCCACTATGCACTGGCTGAAATTTTATGCCACAACCACGACGTTGCGGCCATAAACCACAACAAAATACAGCTTGAAGCACAGCTTCAGGCTGAGCCCAAAGGACAAAACCGCTTACGTTTATGTCATGCCTTAGCGTTTTATTTAGAGGCGCAAGGTCACTTTTCACACGCTGCAACTTTGCTCCTTGATGAAAAATCTAGGTATGTAGAACAACCTGATTGGCAAACGCTGTTTGACTCGCTCACTCTGCAATTAGCTCAAGGTAAGGGCACAAAAAGTCAGAACTTGAACGACACCGCGCTGTTCATACTAGGTGTACCACGCTCAGGCTCTACCTTGTTAGAGCAGCAACTTATTAACCACCCCGAGATAACCAGTGCCGGTGAACTCAGCGATTTTCATCTTGCCTTAACCCATCAGGTTCCCTTTAACGGCTTAAAGCCTGACTTTATTGATGGGCTTTATCAGCACGATTTTTCAGTGATCGCGAAGGATTATTTAGCATCTACTCACACTCGCTTTAAACCAAAGCGTTATTTAATTGATAAGTTACCATTTAACTTTTTGTATGCAGATATATTGGCAAACGCCCTGCCCAAGGCAAAAAAACTCATTGTGATGCGTGATGATATCACCACAGCAATAGGTAATTTCCGCCAGCTATTTGATAGCACGAACCCATTTTATGCATACAGTTTCTCGTTAGCAGATAGCCTTACTTTAGTGACTCTGGCGAATCAATATTTACGTGATGTTGCAAAGCGTTACCCTGAACAGTTTTTCATTGTGCATTTTGACGAACTAACAAAAAACCCAAGCGCAACGCTAGACGCCGTGTATCACTTTTTATCACTTACGCCGCCTAAACAAACACCAACGCAAGCTAAGCAGATAATAGCTACAGCCAGCAAATTGCAAGCTCGCCAAACAATTAACCAAACCAAGCAAGACCGAAGCACCCCTTACCTCACGCATCTACATAAGCTTGGGCTACTCAAATAGCATCTAAAAAGCGGCAAAGTGACACGCTTTGATACCATTTTTGTGCTAAATCGTTACACTATGACGCAATTTGATTACCCCTGAGCAAACATTGATGTCTTCCAACAAAGTGAGCGTGTTTATTATTGCGTGCAATGCCGAGCAATATTTAAAAGAAGTCTTAGCCCCTCTTACTGCATTTGATGAGGTGGTGCTGGTAGATTCTGGCAGTACAGATAACACAGTCGCCATTGCTGAAGAGTTTGGCGCTCGGGTTTTTCACCAAGATTGGCTAGGGTTTGCAAAACAAAAGTCGCTTGCCATGAGTTATTGCAACAACGAGTGGGTGCTGAACATTGATAGTGATGAAGTGCTGAGCAACGAGCAAGTTACCAACATACTTGAGCAAACTCAGGCTGATACGGCTGATGCATTTTGGCTCCACTTTGAAGATGAATTTTGGGGGCGTGCGATGTCAAAGCATAGCGCCAAACGTAAGATCATCCGCTTATTCAAAAAGAGCGTGGCACAGTACCCTACCAATAGGCTCGTGCACGAAAACATTGAGTTAAGCAAAGGCGCTCGCGTTGGTCACATTACAGGGCTGACATGGCATTATGGCTATTACAGCACCGAGATGCTGATGCACAAGCAAAACCAGTATTCGTCTTTAAAAGCCAAGCAAAAATTCAATCAAGGTAAACGCCCTTCTTTACTAAAACTCAGCGTTGTTTTTCCACTGACTTTTTTTAAGGCTTACTTTATTAAAAGCATGTGGCGTTCCGGTAAGCGCGGTTTAGTGCATGCCACCATAGATGCCATGTACGCATTTTTAAAAGAAGCAAAGCTCTTTGAATTAACTGAGCGCAATAAAAAAGGGCTTTAAGCCCTTTTTTAAGATGATTCGATTAAACCATAGTGTGCGTCCAGAATAGCCAAGATCTCCTGCCTTGGATCATTTGGAATAAGCAGCTCTTGCCCTATGATTTTACTGGCAATCCCTATGTAAGTATCACTGACCTTGAGCATAACTTGCTCTGGTAATACGTAATCACGAGCCAGTTGCTCGCGCTCAGGCATGCGGTTTTTATTAAGAAGTACGTCTGCATCAGGCACGTTTTCAATCAGTAATTGCCTAAAGCCTTCTTTGGAATTCTCGACTATTTTGCCATCACGATACGCCGCGCCATCCCAAATGCGTGATGAATCAGGGGTGCCCACTTCGTCGATGTAAATCAGGCGCTCATTGCCTTGTTTGTCTTTTACGTAGCCAAACTCAAACTTGGTATCCACAAAGATTTGGTCCAGCCCTTCAAGCGTTTTACTAATGAGCTTAAAGCCTTCTTTTAATAAGGTTTCGTAGCGGTCTACATCATTGGCGGAGTTAAAACGAAAAGCACTGAGGTTAGCAAGAATGTTGTCTTTACTAATATTCACGTCATCTACGGCGGGTACCCCGGGCACATTGTGCAAAACACCCTTAGTGGATGGGGTGATCAGTAATTCATCTAATCTTTGGTTAGCGGTTAGCCCTTCAGGGAGCTGATTACCACAAAAAGTACGCTCCCCTTTTTGGTAATCACGCCACATGCTACCTGTGATGTATTGGCGCGCAATGGCTTCCACTTTTACGGTTTTGGCTTTTTGCACTATCCACACATAAGGGTGCGGCATGTCTACTATATGGTTACCCGCAAGGCCGGCGTCATCAAAGGCGTTAAACCAATGTGCGGCAACCAAGTTAAGGGCCATGCCCTTGCCCGGCACGCCATTTAAGCCGTTTTCACCACGCCAGATGCAATCAAACGCAGAGATTCGGTCAGAAATCACCATAATGGCAAGCTCAGTGCCAGCGGGAACATCGTAGTTTTTTTCTTTTATGAGGCGGGCGCTGTCAGCGTCTGTTAACCAATAAACAGAGCGCACTTTGCCGCTATGAACGGGACCTTTAGTGCGAATGGGCAGGTCGTCGTTAATATCGAGGACTTTATAAGTACTCATACTGGCTCCATGTCGGTTCTCAGATGGGCGAGCCATCGGGGCACACAGTTATGAGACTTGAACGAAACCCACAACTGTTTGAGAACATAGGGGTGAAACAAGGCGCTATCATAATCCACCCCCAAAATAAGCACAATCTCTCTGGCGCTTTAATCCCTGTTAGAGCGCTTAAGCTTTGTGGTAGGCTAACGCCACAGGTTTATTGTTTATATAAAGTAATTCAGTCACCTATGATTGCTATCGAGCAACTGGCGTTTCATTATCCAGCGCAGCCACACCCCGCCTTAAGCATTGCCTCTTTTAACCTAACAAAAGGTGAACAGGTATTTATTAGCGGCCCAAGTGGCGCTGGTAAAAGTACATTACTCAAAGTACTTGCCGGCATTTTAGCGCCGCAGCAAGGTACGTATCATTTTTTAGACCAAAACATAGCCGCATTAAGGGAACGTGAGCGCGATGGCTTTCGCGCTGAGCACATAGGGTATGTGTTTCAAGACTTTAACCTCGTGTGCTGCTTTTAGTTCAATTTCGCTTGAGGCATTAGACAAACAATGTTAAATTTTAAGTATTCAGCGTTACATTTAGCGCTTGGTACATCTTTAGCAGCTGGCTTTGCATTCAATGCCAATGCCGCTGAAGAAACCTCAGCAAAAGAAGTTGAGCGCATTCAAGTAACTGGTTCTCGTATTAAGCGCACTGACTTAGAAAGCGCAGTGCCTGTTACTGTGATTTCTGCAGATGACATGATCAAACAAGGTTTCAATAACGTGCAAGACGCGCTATCAAACCTTTCTGCAACAACAGGCACAATGAACCAGCAGTCTATCCATGGTTATACGCCTGCGGCTTCTTCAATCAGCCTACGTAATGCCGGTGCTAACCGTACATTGACGCTTATCAATGGTAAGCGTTTAAACCAGTACCCTAAAGCGGCTGGCGGCACAGACAACTTCGTTGATACTGCTAACCTTCCAATGGAAGCGGTAGCACGTATTGAAGTACTTAATTCGGGTGGTTCTGCTATCTATGGTGCTGATGCCGTAGGTGGTGTTGTGAACATCATCCTTAAGAAAGATTTTGAAGGTGTTGCAATCAAAGCACGCCACGGTGACACAGCCAATGGCGGCGGCGCACAAAGCCGTGTAGCACTGTCTTTTGGTGCTAGCTCTGATAAAGGCAACGTGTCTACTTTCCTAGAGTTTTCTGACTCTGAAACGCTTAAAGCGACAGACCGTGAAAACTTTGGTCTTCACACAGACAAAGTACCTCACAGCATCTACAGCTCTTACAGCTCGTACGGTGCACGTATCGCTGGCCTTGGTGGTCTAGACGAAGCTGAGTGTACAGCCGGTGGTTTCTTCTTCCGCCCTAATGGCGTGTGTGGTTTTGACCGTTCAAAATGGCGTGACCTGTCACCTGAGTCACAGCGTGTGATCTCAACGACGACGCTTAATTATGAGCTGTCTGACACAGTACGTTATGTTGGTCGTATCGACATTTCAGAAGCAGAATCAAGCCGTGACATCGAGCCTATGGGTATTGATGCGTTTGACGTAAACGTGAATGACGGCAATGTGACTATGACTAGCACAAAAGCGCCGGGTCGTTCTGCTACATTTGATCAAGCCACAGCATTTGGCGGTGACTTTGCAACAGCTGAAGATGGTGATTACTACTACGTACGTCGTGCGTGGGAATTTGGCCCGCGTGCTGACACAACTGAAAGCCGTAACTTCTTCTTCTCGGCAGGCCTTGAAGGTGAGTTTGGTGATTCAATCACTTGGGATGCGTCTTGGAACTATGGCCGTTCACGTGTAGATACTTACTCATACGGTTATGCAACTGGCCCAGGTATGTTTGACTACCTAACGTCTGGTGACAACGGCATTTCTATGTTCATGCCTTTCACTGCTGATGTTGTTGAAAGCCTAGCTTACACTCCGTTTGAGCTTTCTGAGTCGTCACGCAACAACTTCCAATTCAACATGGGTGGTGAAGCGTTTGAACTTGACTCTGGCTTTGTTGCATACGCAGCGGGTGTTGAGTACAGCAAGCAAACTTACAAGTCTGACTCTGATTCTGAAAGCAAAAAGAACCTAATCCTATCTACAGGTGGTGCTTCAGGTGCGGGTGAGCGCGACATGTGGGCAATCTACACTGAATTCGCAATCCCAGTGACTGACGAGCTAATGGTGAATGCAGCCCTTCGTTACGATGACTACAGCGACTTCGGTGGTAACTTCACACCACAGCTAAGTGCTGAATACCGTCCAACTGATGAGTGGTTGATCCGTGGTGTAATCGGTAAAGTATTCCGTGCCCCAGACATGCACCGTGTGTATGGCGATCCTTCCCTAGGCTTTAGCCAAGTAATCGACTACAAAGCGTGTGCTGCTGCAGGCGGTACGCCAGGTGACGGCATCGAGCGTAACCCTAACGTATGTAATGAACACCACATCGACATCACAACAGGTTCTAACAAAGACCTAGATGCAGAAACAGGTTACACATCTAACCTAGGTTTTGTATACGGTGGCGATGCGTTCAATGCGTCAGTGGATATCTGGAAGTGGAAGCTTGACGACATGGTTAGCCAAATCGGCGCGCAAAAAGCGGCTGAGAAGTTTGACCGTTACGAGAACATGATCACTCGTGATGCAAATGGCGTTATCACTCACATCAATGCTGTTGCGCAAAACCTTGCATACCAGCAAGTAGCGGGTATCGACTTCAACGGTACTTACACGTTCGATATGAACGAGTACGGTGAGCTTAGCCTTAACGCTAAAGGTACTTACCTTCTTCAGTCTGAAGGTAAAACTGACCCAGATGCAGAGCTAGATCGTGACCTAGACGACACGAACTTAGTACGTTTCCGTATGAGCAGCTCACTAACGTGGCAAGTAAATGACTACACAGCAACACTATTTGCACGTTACATCGACCGTCACCGTGGTATGAGCTACCGTTCACACCAAACAGGTACTGTTGCTGAGAGCGACCTAGAAGTGGCTTCTCACACAACGTGGAACCTAACTGGTGGCTACGTAGTGAATGCCAATATGGAAGTAAAAGCAGGTGTTGTAAACCTATTCGACCGTGGTCCTAACTTTGACCCAACAGCAACAGGTTGGCCGCACTACTCACGTTCACTGTACAACGCAGTAGGTCGTGAATACTTTGTTGAAGTTGAATACAACTTCTAAAGTAAGCTAAATGATTAAGCCCGCGTCATGCGGGCTTTTTTGTGCCGAAAAAGCAGATAGCTGTTGCATTTATCACCAACATCACTATAATACGCAGACTTTCGACGCCCTTTGGGTCTTGGTTAGTTTAACTAACTTGTTGAAAGTTAAAAGTAAGCTCGGATTTCGAGCCAAAAACAGGAATCCCGATTTGGGATTCATAGTAGATAGATAAGAAATAACCGACTCCATGAAAATGGATGATTCGGCTATTTTTTATGCTCTTTTTAAATGCTCTTTATATTGAGGTTTAAGAATGTCAAATCAACGCATTCGTATTCGCCTAAAAGCTTTTGACCATCGTTTGATTGACCAATCAACGTTGGAAATCGTGGAAACTGCGAAGCGCACTG
>JBGTXC010000340.1:0-528 GCA_041937835.1 Alteromonadaceae bacterium
TCGATTGGCCGACCCGTTATTTGTACCGTATAGCACCACAGGCGGTTCAGCTAAGCAATTGCAGTTCAGCGTATTCCCTGTACAAGGTATCGCTTTTCATTAACGATGCGTGATCGCCGCTACCCACAACCTGTCCTTTATCCATAACTAATATGCGATCGGCGTGCTGCACTGTCGCAAGTCGGTGAGCAATGACTATACTGGTTTTGCCCACCATAAGCCTATCTATGGCTCGCTGAACCATACGCTCACTCATCGCATCAAGCGCACTGGTTGCTTCGTCAAGGAGTAAAATTGGGCGGTCAGCCAAAATAGCGCGAGCAATAGCAATACGTTGTTTTTGACCGCCAGAAAGTTTTACGCCTCGTTCGCCTAACTGTGTGTTATAGCGCTCATCTAGGTTATCGATAAATTCGTGGGCAAATGCCTGCTTCGACGCGTTTATTACTGCGTCGTCACTTGCATGTGGGCTGCCGTAGCGAATGTTTTCCAACACGGTATCAGCAAATACCACGGGCTCTTGGGTAA
>JBGTXC010000341.1:0-523 GCA_041937835.1 Alteromonadaceae bacterium
TGCTCTGGCCAGCCGTCCAGCTGGTCGAGGTCGTTCAACAATTGCTCGGCGTATTCGGTGATTTTAATAAACCACTGAGGAATTTCTTTGCGCTCCACCGGCGTGTCACAGCGCCAGCAACCGCCATCGATAACCTGCTCATTGGCCAGTACGGTTTCGTCGTTCGGGCACCAGTTCACCGCGGAGGTTTTTTTGTAGACCATGCCTTTTTCGTAAAGGCGGGTGAAGAACCACTGCTCCCAGCGGTAGTAGTCGGATTTGCAGGTGGCGAATTCGCGCTTCCAGTCGTAGCCGAAGCCTAGCTGCTGCAGTTGGCCGCGCATATAGTCGATATTTTCGACGGTCCATTTTGCCGGCGCGGTGTTGTTTTTCACCGCGGCGTTTTCTGCCGGTAGGCCGAAGGCATCCCAGCCCATTGGCTGCAGAACATTTTTACCCAACATGCGCTGGTAGCGCGAAATAACATCGCCAATGCTGTAGTTGCGAACATGGCCCATATGCAGCTTGCCGCTGGGGTAGGGGA
>JBGTXC010000342.1:0-521 GCA_041937835.1 Alteromonadaceae bacterium
CCCTTAGGACCATCTTCCCCTGTACGCGCCATTACAACAAGAACATCCGTACTGCCAGCACCAGAGATAAACACCTTAGACCCGTTAAGGACATACCCACCGTCAGCTTTCGTCGCCTTTGTTTTTAGCGACGCTGCATCAGAACCAGCGCCAGGCTCGGTTAGGCAATATGATGCAAGTTTGTCACCGGTTACCAGTTGGTCACACCACATATCTTTAACTTCACTGGTGCCCCAAGTAGCAATCATCCACGTTGCCATGTTATGTATGGTTAACATAGCTGTAGTCGTGGTACATCCCATTGAAAGCTGCTCGAAGATTATGGAGGAATCGAGCCTAGATAAACCCAGCCCACCTGCACTCTCAGGCGCATACAATCCACAGAAGCCTAATTCACCCGCTTTCTTTATTGCTTCTACTGGGAAGTGATGGTCTCTATCCCACATAGCGGCGTTAGGTGCTAGCTCTTGCTGAGCGAATTGACGGGCGGTCTCTTCAAAGGCTAACTGGTCATCGGTTAA
>JBGTXC010000343.1:0-514 GCA_041937835.1 Alteromonadaceae bacterium
TATTGCGAGCCGTATATTTAAGTTGGATGATAGTTTTGTAACACCAGCCCATACAATGAAAGATGGGGTGGACTATGTTCCCACCAATAAAGTTGTATTGTGGGGGCACCATTTCACTTCCGTGGCGGGGGCAGCACCCATCGTAGGTCCAGCTATTGCTGTCTACTGGGGATGGGTTCCTGCGGTACTTTGGGTTGTGTTCGGTACGATATTATTTGCCGGTGTGCACGATATGGGCGCCTTATGGGCCAGCGCACGCCACAAAGGCAAATCAATGGGCGCGCTGTCTGAGACCGTCATCGGAAAACGCTCTCGTTCACTATTTATGATAGTGATCTTCCTAGTACTCTTAATGGTTAATGCGGTATTTGGCGTGGTTATCGCGAACTCTTTTGTCTCCCAGCCCAATGCGGTATTCCCAGCTTGGATGGCAATCGCAGTTGCATTAGTCATAGGTCAATTGCTTAAACGTAATTTCAGCCTCATACCCTTATGTATTGTGGGGATTATTGTG
>JBGTXC010000344.1:0-509 GCA_041937835.1 Alteromonadaceae bacterium
GCGGTAGAAACAGCAAGGGCGGCACATAACGTGACGCCCATTTTTAATGTCTTATTCGTAAGAAAAGTCATTAGCGGTAAACAACCACTCCGCGACGGTTTTGAGCAAATGCATACTCAGTAGAACCCATCACTGCTGGTTTTTCTTCGCCGTATGAAACAACGTTTACTTGGCTGCTGCTAACGCCTGCATTAAGAAGATAAGTTTCAACCGACTGTGCACGACGCTCACCTAGCGCAATGTTGTACTCTGGCGTACCACGGCTGTCAGTGTGACCTTCAATAGTCACTTTAGTACTTGGGTTTTTCACCAAGAAGGCCGCGTGCTTGTCTAGAATACGCTGGAACTCTGGCTTGATGCTTGAGCGGTCAAAGTCAAAGTAAACGGTTTGTTCGTTTTTCAGCGCTTCAATCAATAAAGCCATCATTCAATACGGCGACGCGCTGCGGATGCGCAGCCACATGTGCCGTCCCCAGACTCCCAGGGCTTTCCCGATTTCGACGGCCCGC
>JBGTXC010000345.1:0-502 GCA_041937835.1 Alteromonadaceae bacterium
AGCCTAACGGCACTATCCAACTGGTGCAGCCTTGGCTACTTGGGCCCATCCGATAAGCTTTTTCGAGAGCGAATCCGTCTCTGATATGACAAGAATATATTTGCGTTTTCTGTAAGCCGCCTGATGTAACGGCAAGGCGTTCGAAAACATACCGGATTTCGAGTGGCCCCGAGCAGCCGCGATTGCAAGCCGCGCGTTCCTTTTCTCTTCGTTGACGTAATCGCAAAGCTCGAAAAACTCTTCGTGTATCTTTGCGATATCTTCAATGCCATCGTGAGGCGTCCCGTCATCCGAGTTCCTTACGACATTATCCTCGTTTTCCGGATTTAGGCCGTCGCTCAAATACTCGTAGGTGAAATATGCGATATCCACCTCGGCACGATGAACACGCTTCAGCTTAATTAATTCGGCCTTGTTCTTCCGGAACATATCGATATGGTAATCGGTGGCTTTTTTCGCTTTAATGAGGGCCGCTAATCGACGCACACTCTCGATCAATAAG
>JBGTXC010000346.1:0-500 GCA_041937835.1 Alteromonadaceae bacterium
AGCTGGCGCATTGTTGCTGGTGTAGCAATTGGTGTGGCGTTCTTCGCAACCTTGCTAAACCTAATCGGCAGCGATACTAACCCTATGTTTGCAATGCCTGCTCATTGGCACTTTGTTGTTGGTGGTCTTGCTTTTGGTATGTTCTTTATGGCGACAGACCCAGTTTCTGCGTCGTTTACAAACCAAGGTAAGTGGGCTTACGGTATCTTCATTGGCTTTATGACGGTACTAATCCGCGTCCTTAACCCAGCCTTCCCTGAAGGTGTAATGCTAGCAATTCTATTTGCTAACTTGTGGGCGCCACTGTTCGACTATTTTGTCGCACAAAGCAATATCAAGCGGAGGGTAGCACGTGTCGGCTAAGAAAGAATCATTAGGCAAAACGGTAGGTATTGTTGTTGCCGTATGTTTAGTTTGTTCAATTGTTGTTTCTGGCGCGGCTGTTGGCCTTCGCTCTCTACAACAAACAAACGCAGCTCTAGATAAAAAGAGCAACATTC
>JBGTXC010000034.1:0-15931 GCA_041937835.1 Alteromonadaceae bacterium
CTTCTTCAAGTGCTTTGGCCGTGCCACCTGTGGCATCAAGCTCAAAACCAAGCTCAACCATGATACGTGCCAAGTCAGTGATGCGTTTTTTATCACTGTTGCGCACTGAAAGTAAAGCGCGACCGCCTTTTGGCATCAGGTTACCAGCTCCTAACTGGGCTTTAGCAAAGGCTTCAGCGAAGTCTTCCCCTACCCCCATCACCTCACCGGTTGAGCGCATTTCAGGGCCACGAATTGGGTCGACACCTTGGAATTTAGCAAAAGGCAGTACCACTTCTTTAACACTGTAATACGGTGGAATGGTTTCACTAGTAATGCCCTGCTCAGCCAAAGACACACCAGCCATACAACGTGCTGCTACTTTAGCAAGGGCAACGCCGGTGGCTTTAGAGACAAACGGCACAGTACGCGCAGCACGAGGGTTTACTTCAATTAAGTAAACTTTGTCTTCTTTTACTGCAAACTGGGTATTCATCAATCCCACTACGCCAAGCTCAAGTGCCATGCGCTTCACTTGGTCACGCATCACGTCTTGGATGTCTTGGCTTAGCGTGTAAGGCGGTAATGAACACGCAGAGTCACCTGAGTGAACCCCTGCTTGCTCAATGTGTTCCATGATGCCGCCGATGATCACGTCTTTGCCATCACAAATGGCATCAACGTCCACCTCAATGGCGTCATCTAAGAAGCGGTCAAGAAGGACTGGCGCTTCATTAGAGGCTGATACCGCTTCGGTCATGTAGCGACGTAAGTCTTCTTCGTCATACACGATTTCCATCGCGCGACCACCAAGTACGTAAGATGGGCGTACCACCAGCGGGAAACCTATCTCTTGTGATTTTGCCAGCGCTTCATCAAGGCTAGTCACAGTGGCGTTTTCTGGTTGGAGTAAGTCTAAACGCTCAACTAAGTGTTGGAAACGCTCGCGGTCTTCTGCACGGTCAATGGCATCTGACGAAGTACCAATGATTGGCACTCCGTTCGCTTCTAATTCACGGGCCAGCTTCAGTGGCGTTTGACCACCGTATTGCACAATCACACCTTTTGGTTTTTCAACACGCACAATTTCAAGCACGTCTTCTAGGGTGATTGGCTCAAAGTAAAGGCGATCTGAGGTGTCGTAATCAGTTGAAACCGTTTCAGGGTTACAGTTAACCATGATGGTTTCATAGCCATCTTCACGCATGGCTAAAGCGGCGTGCACACAGCAATAATCAAACTCGATGCCTTGACCAATGCGGTTAGGGCCGCCACCAATGACCATGATTTTGTCTTTATCTGAGGCGTTAGCTTCGCACTCTTCGTCATAGCTTGAGTACATGTAGGCTGTATCAGAACTAAATTCCGCCGCACAGGTATCAACGCGCTTATACACTGGTAGCACACCTAGCATTTCACGCTTTTTGCGTACTTCCGTTTCACTCACTCCCAGTAGTTCTGCAATACGGGTATCACTGAAGCCTTTACGTTTTAAGCCACGTAAAAAGTCTTCATCAAGCCCGGCCATGCCTTTTTTGGTGATGCGCAGCTCGTCTTTGACAAGATCTTCAATTTGAATGAGGTACCAGCGGTCAATTTTAGTGAGCTCAAACAGCTCTTCCACGCTCATGCCCATACGGATGGCATCGGCAATGTACCAAATACGCTCAGCACCGGGTTGGCGCAGCTCATAAATGATTTTTTCACGGGCTTGCGGGTCGTCTTGCTCAATCACTGGGTTTAAGCCGCTTGCGCCCACTTCTAGGCCGCGAAGTGCTTTGTGTAGCGATTCTTGCTGGTTACGACCAATTGCCATCACCTCACCCACAGACTTCATCTGTGTCGTTAAGCGGTCATTGGCACCGGCAAATTTTTCAAAGTTAAAACGTGGAATTTTGGTAACCACATAGTCAATCGAAGGTTCGAAAGACGCTGGCGTTTTACCACCTGTGATGTCGTTTTGTAATTCGTCTAAGGTGTAACCCACTGCTAATTTGGCCGCAATTTTTGCAATCGGGAAGCCCGTTGCTTTTGATGCGAGCGCTGATGAGCGCGATACACGTGGGTTCATCTCGATGATAACCATGCGGCCGTTGTCTGGGTTCACACCAAACTGTACGTTTGAGCCGCCCGTTTCCACGCCAATTTCACGCAGTACCGCCATCGAGGCGTTACGCATGATTTGGTATTCTTTGTCAGTGAGGGTTTGTGCTGGCGCCACAGTGATGGAGTCACCTGTGTGCACACCCATAGGGTCAAAGTTTTCAATGGCGCACACGATAATGCAGTTATCGTTTTTATCGCGCACCACTTCCATTTCGTATTCTTTCCAGCCTAATAAGCTTTCATCAATGAGAAGCTCGCTGGTTGGCGATAAATCCAAGCCACGGCGGCAGATTTCGTCAAACTCTTCCATGTTGTACGCCACACCACCGCCTGTGCCACCCATAGTAAAGCTTGGGCGAATAATGCACGGGAAGCCAATGCGACTTAGTACATCACGGGCTTCATCCATAGTGTGTGCAATTTCAGCACGTGGGCACTCAAGGCCAATGTTTTTCATCGCCGCATCAAAACGTTCGCGGTTTTCAGCTTTATCAATGGCATCCGCTGTGGCACCAATAAGCTCAACATTGTGTTTGGTTAATACGCCGTGCTTGTCTAAATCAAGGGCACAGTTCAGCGCTGTTTGACCACCCATAGTCGGTAAAATGGCGTCTGGCTTTTCTTTGGCGATGATTTTTTCAACCACTTCCCAGTGAATTGGTTCAATGTACGTGGCATCGGCCATCTCAGGGTCTGTCATGATGGTGGCGGGGTTTGAGTTCACCAAAATCACGCGGTAGCCTTCTTCTTTTAAGGCTTTACAGGCTTGTGCGCCGGAATAGTCAAATTCACAGGCTTGACCAATCACAATCGGGCCAGCGCCTAAAATCAAAATGCTTTTTATGTCAGTACGTTTTGGCATCAGTTGCTCCGATTATGCGTTTTTCATCAGGTCGATAAAGTGGTCAAACAAAGGGGCCGCATCATGCGGGCCTGGGCTTGCCTCAGGGTGGCCTTGGAAGCTAAACGCAGGCTTATCGGTGCGGTGAATGCCCTGTAAGGTGCCATCAAATAACGACACGTGCGTTGCACGTAAGTTTTCAGGCAAAGTGTTTTCATCAACGGCAAAACCATGGTTTTGCGCTGTGATCATCACCACATCTCGGTCTAAATCTTTAACCGGGTGGTTACCACCATGGTGACCAAACTTCATCTTCACGGTTTGTGCACCCGAGGCCAGTGCCAATAACTGATGGCCGAGGCAGATGCCAAAAATCGGAATGTCTTTTTCTAAGAAGGTTTTGATGGCGTCAATGGCGTAGTCACAAGGGGCTGGGTCACCGGGGCCATTTGATAAAAAGATGCCATCCGGGTTAAGTGCCAGTACGTCCTCTGCCGGGGTTTGTGCAGGAACCACAGTTAAACGACACCCTCTGTCCGTTAACATGCGTAAGATATTGCGTTTCACGCCGTAATCGTAGGCAACCACATGATAAGGCAATGCCTCTTCAGAAAGGGTTTTACATCCTTCGCCTAAAGTCCAGCTCGACTCGCGCCACGTGTACTGCTCTTTTGTGCTCACAACTTTGGCTAAGTCCATGCCTTTAAGTCCTGGGAACGCTTTTGCAGCTTCTAACGCTTCTTGCTCATCAATGTCACCGGCAATAATGCAGCCATTTTGCGCGCCTTTGTCACGTAAGATACGTGTAAGCTTGCGAGTGTCTATGTTGGCGATGCCGAGGATATTGCGAAGTTTGAGGTAAGTGTCGAGGGATTGTTGATTACGGAAATTGCTGGCGAGGAGTGGGAGGTCTCTGATGACTAGGCCTTTGGCCCATATTTTACCAGCTTCTTCATCTTCACTATTGGTTCCGGTATTGCCAATGTGGGGATAAGTGAGCGTGACAATTTGTTCCGCATAGGACGGGTCTGTCAGTATTTCTTGGTAACCGGTCATTGAAGTATTAAAAACAACTTCACCGACGGCAATGCCGTCTGCACCGATTGCTGTCCCACGAAATACCGTGCCGTCTTCTAGGACTAACAGAGCGGATGTAGTCAAGTGAACCTCCTAACTGTAAAAAAACGGGTGTAAATGAACGATGTTTACGACCCGCTTAAAGTGCTTAGAAACGTGCCAAAAAGGTGTTGGCAAATTGGCTGTATTCTAGATGAGTTCACTTGAAAGATCTAATTAAAAAAATGGAAAATTGAAAAACAAAGGTTTTTGATGACATTTCATTTCAAACCCTTATAATTCTAAGTTTTCCCCGCGCCAAAAAGCACATCTTCCATACTATAAAGTCCTGCTGGTTTATTTACTAACCAGTTCGCAGCCCTTACTGCTCCGCGGGCAAAGGTCATCCTCGACGAGGCTTTATGGGTTAATTCAAGCCTTTCACCATCAATTGCAAAGTAGGCCGTGTGCTCACCCACTATATCGCCACCGCGAAGGACCGAATAACCAATTTCTTGCTGTGATTTGGCTTGAGTTTGCTGATGACGTTCAAAACGCGCCACCTCATCATGTTGCCAACCTTTAGCATCCGCAATGGCTTCACCTAGCATGAGTGCGGTGCCAGACGGGGCATCTACTTTATGTTTATGGTGAGCTTCAAAGATTTCAATGTCTTCGTCTTCAAAGGCACGTGCAGCGTCCGCCACCATTTTTGCAAGCACTGTGATGCCCACACTGTAATTACGTGAAAACACAATCGGGATGTGTTTGGCTGCGTTTTCAATCGCCTTCATGTCATCAGCATTTAACCCTGTGGTGCCAATTACCATGGCTGTGCCTGATGCTACCGCCTGTGGTAAATGACTGCGCAGCCCTTCCGGAAGGGTAAAGTCAATCCACACGTCTGCGGTGTGTGACATAAGCTGCGTCACTGGCAGTAAGGTCTGTGTGCCTTGGTATTCGCCGCTAATGGCACTAATTGGGCTGCCTACTAACGGTGCGCTTTCTCTCACATACGCACCGGCTAACTCGCTTTTAGTGTCTAGGCTTACGGCATCAATTAAGGTCCGCCCCATGCGGCCACTGGCACCTAAAATGCTGATTTTTGTCATTCTGTATCGCTTTCTCTGCAAAGTGTGCCCCGAGCATACCCAAAGCACTCAAAATGACAACCCAAGACACCAATTTGCCTGCAAAATAGTGATGCAGGGGACTCTGATGGTTGACAAGATGTTTGGACGTCTATACATTCACACACCTAGATTTACACATCCACCCTAGAAGACTTGAAATTAATCAAGCTTCCTGACAACAATGGGGAAATCCAATTGTATTACGAGTCAACTATGCCCGGCGACGCACACCGCTTAAATGCGCCCTTATCCTTACTGCCACTATTGGTATTTGTAGGGCTATTTTTAGGTTCAGGCCTGTATTTACAGTCACAAGGCGTGGATTACGCGTTTTATCAGCTACCTGCACCTGTCGCAATTTTGCCTGCCATTTTACTGGCCTTTTTGCTCAATCGCGCCAGCATCAATAAAAGCGTAGAAACCTTTATTGCCGGTGCGGGCAATAACAACATCATGACCATGTGTTTAATCTACTTGTTAGCTGGCGCCTTCTCTGCGGTGGCCAGTGCCACAGGCGGTGTGGATGCTGTGGTGAACGCAGGCCTTGATCTTGTGCCTCCTGCATTTTTATTACCGGGTTTATTTTTAATCGCCGCGATTGTGTCCACCGCCATGGGGACATCCATGGGTACTATTGGTGCCATTGGCCCCATTGCGTATGCCTTATCGCTAAAAACCGGGATGGATCCTGCGCTTGTAGCAGGTACTGTGGTATCGGGCGCCATGTTTGGTGATAACTTATCAATTATTTCAGACACCACCATTGCCGCAACCCGTACACAGGGCTGTGAAATGAAAGACAAGTTCCGCGAGAACTTTAAAATTGCTGTGCCGGCAGCCATTTTCACTGTCATCTTATTAGTGTTTTTACAAACAGAGCCGAGCGCCATTGAAGTAGAAGCCTATGATCCGTGGTTAGTGCTACCTTATGCCTTTATTTTGGTAATGGCCGTGATGGGCTTTAACGTGTTCGTGGTGCTCTTTAGCGGGATTGTGTTTGCTGGCTTACTTGGCATGACAGGCGATTACCAAGGCGGGCAATTTGTTAAAGACATCTACCAAGGCTTTAGCGACATGCAAGAGATTTTCTTACTGTCGATGCTCATTGGTGGCTTAAGTGAGTTCATTCGTATCAATGGTGGCTTAGATTACATTGCCCACAAAGTGCAGCAACTCACGGGATTATTAGCCAAATTAAACCGCTATGTTGCAGACCAAATCGGGATTGCCTTACTTGTGGTCACCAGTAACTTGTGTATTGCTAATAACACTGTGTCCATCATAGTGGCAGGCCCGATTGCGCGAAAACTTGCTGACGACGGTGAGATTGAAGGCAAACGCTCAGCCAGTTTGTTAGACATTTTTGCCTGTGTAACCCAAGGGTCACTGCCTTATGGTGCACAAGCGCTGTTATTGGGCGCCACATTCCAAATTTCGCCATGGCAAGTGTCGGCAAGCAGCTTCTACTGCTTTATTTTAGCCGTTACCGCCTTGGTGATTGTGAGTTTACGTAAACGCCCTGAGCCAGAATCTGCCTCGGCGTAACCTGCAAAAGCGCAAATCACTCGAGTAATTGAAAAGCCGCACTAAGAATGCGGCTTTTTTGCGTTTAGTGCCTGCCAAAATAAAAATTATCCATTAGAATTAAGGACTTCTATCGTTCAAGTGAAGTAATCTTATGTCTAAATACCTTTTAAGTGCGGCCGCTACCCTTGCCGCGTTTTCATTTTCCAGCCACGCGGCTCTGTGGTCGCAAACTCAGCTTCACCTTAATAAAGGGGAATTTAAAAACCCATTTAGCCAAGTAGAAGCAAACACCACCATCACTTCTTTGCAGCACAGCTCAGCATGGCAATATGGCGATAACTTCTTTTTCGTAGATGTCATTAAAGACGACTTTAACGATGGCTACCAAGACAGCGACTATTACGGCGAGTGGTACTCAACGGTTAGTTTAAGTGCCCTTGCTGATTCAAAAATGCAATTTGGCGCCATTAAGGATGTTGGCTTAGTGATGGGAATTAACGTTGCAGGTGATGCGGATGTCACCAAATATTTGCCTGGTGTGAAGCTAAGTTGGGACGTACCGGGCTTTGTGTTTTTAAACACCTTAGTGACTGCCTACATAGATGACAGCGAAGGCGTGTTAAAAGGCGGCGCCCCAAAAGAAGACAATAGCTGGATGGTCGATGTGGCGTGGGGTTACCCATTTACCCTTGGCGAGCAAAAGTTTAATTTTACCGGCCATGTGGAATACATAGGCAAACGCACCAATGAGTTTGGTGACTCAGTCAACGGCTGGTTACTTGCTCAGCCTGCCATCCAATGGGATTTAGGCCATGCCTTATCATTCAGTGATAATACCTTAATGCTTGGTGTGGAGTGGCAATACTGGCGCAATAAGCTAGGTACAGACACCAATGAGTCAGTGCCGCAGCTACACCTTGTGTGGACCTTTTAACTCCCAAGCAGACATTTTTTAATTAAGGCGTTCATTGAGCGCCTTTTTTATGCCTAATCACCTGATTTTAAATGTATATTAGTGAGTAAAATAACAATAAATAAATCACAGCTATGCTAAATCTGATGCAAACGTGGCTCAACGCCTTAGCCGATAAAGCCAATATCGAAAAACAAAAACACCGCGAATTAGGCAAAAAATACATCTGGTACAGCGTACAAAAGAATAAAGACATCAAAGCGTTGTTTTCTTCTGAAGGTGAAAAGCTCCCAACCATCGGGCGTTTGTCTTCCCGTTCAAGTGGAGAAAGCACAGGGCGAGAATGGCTTTATGATTTCACTTTGCGTGAATTTGATACCGAAAATAACTTTTTAGGCGTGCGCCTAGCTGTTGAAATAGAAATGTCTGACTCTAAGCTCAAAGGCTTAGTTTATGACTTTAATAAGCTCTTACAAAGTGACGCCCCTTATAAAGCCTTTATTTTTCAACAAAAAACAGTTGATGATTACAAAAAAATACGGAAACCATTATCTGACGCGCATAAGGCTTATCACCACAGAGCGCCGAGTCAATTACTGGTCGCGTGCTGGATAACATCCCAATACCGATTTGAGTACTGTGTGCTTGAGTCCCCCTGTAACCAAAGTGGTGAGACAAAAGGCGCTGCGTAAAAGAAAAAAACACCGCACAGGCGGTGTCTTTTTTACATAATCAGCTAATGAACTCAGTGCTCACCGCTTAGGGTTTAGGCTTAAGCACCCGGTACTTTACAGTGCGGCACAGTCCCTTGTGCAAGCGACGTTTTTTGTAACTTTTTAGCCGCTGGCATGGCTTTACGTAAATCTTCAATGCGCGTGGTTGCCGATGGATGAGTTGACATAAACTCAGGTGGCGCGCCTTCACTGTTGGCAGCCATATTTTGCCAAAGCGCCACAGCCCCTTTAGGATCAAAGCCAGCTTGTGCCATCAAATTTAAACCAATTTGGTCCGCTTCACTTTCGTGGGTACGGCTAAAAGGTAAAATGGCGCCAAATTGTGCACCTAAGCCCAGCGCTTGCATTAAAACACCTTCGTATTTTACGTCGTTTGCACGAAGCACCGCTTGGCTAGCCTGCATGCCAATATTCACAAAGGTTGAACGCGATACACGCTCATTGGCGTGCTCGGCAATCACATGCCCTACTTCGTGGCCAATCACAGCAGCTAACTGGTGTTCGTTTTGCGCTATTGCTAAAAGCCCAGTATGGACACCTATTTTGCCGCCGGGTAAAGCAAAGGCGTTGGCGCTGGCATCGTCAAACACCACCACTTCCCATGCTTGATTGGCATAAGCTTCAGGCAGTACGGCTGTGATGTTGTCTGCCACACAGCGCACATAGCGATTTACTCGGGCATCTTGATTTACTGGCTGAGATTCTTTCATTTGCTCAAAGCTATCTCGGCCCATTTGATCCATTTGCTCTTGAGAGTAAAGCATCATTTGCGAGCGCCCTGTTGGCGAAGATTTGCATCCTGCAAATACTAAAACACCTGTGATCACTAGTAAGGTCGACAAACGGGTTGACGTCATTTTTTATCCTTTCGACTTTGTCTTTTCCCATACTATAAATTGAGTGTGCCTAGCGCGCCAAACTTTTTATAAGGTAATCCTATGGTTAGTCGTGGGAAGCACCCCATGCTTGGTGTATACTTTGGCGTTTACTGCTCGGTGTTTCACCACTTTTATATCGTTTTTTTGGGATTACCACCTATGAAATCGGCTCCGGCCACGCCTTCTCCTGTGCCTTTAGCGTTATTGTTGCCTTTGCTTGCAAGCATGGTGGCCATCACGCCCCTTGCCATTGATTTGTATCTGCCTGCCATGTTGGTCATTGCTGAAGACTTTGGCACAAGCATGCCTAAGGTGCAGATGTCATTAAGTATTTACTTGGCAGGCTATGCATTAGGTATGTTGTTCTTTGGTCCCTTGGCGGATCAAATTGGGCGGCGTAAATTAGCTTTGTTTGGCCTTGCCAGCTTTACCATAGTGAGTTTATTGCTGGCTTTTGTGACCACCATAGATGGCTTTTTAATGCTCAGAGCCTTACAAGCGTTTGTGGGCGCTGCTGCCACTGTGGTGGTGCCTGGGATCATTCGCCACTTATACCAAGAAAACACTGCTAAGGGCATGAGCTATGTATCAATGATCATGATGCTCGCGCCTTTAATTGCGCCAAGCATTGGTTCTCTCATCATGACGCTTGCGCACTGGCAATGGATTTTTATCTCATTGGCTGGTTACAGCGCCATCATTTTAGTGTTTGTGTATTTAAATCTGTTTGATATTCCGCTGTTTCCAAGCGACAAACGTGGCATCGCATTATTTTTTGATAATTATAAAACCGTGTTTAAAGTGACGCGCACCCGCTGGGACATTGCCATGAGCATGTTGGCAAGCTTTGCTTTTTTCTGCTTTTTAACCTCAGTGCCTTACGTGTATTTAGACTACTACAGTGTGAGTGAGCGCTTATTCGGGATTTTGTTTGCCTGTAATGTACTGGCGCTCATGCTAGGCAATTTTATTAACACTCGTTTAGTGCCACGTCTTGGCTCACGTAAGATGCTGAGCTTAGGTTTAGTACTTGGTCTTATAAGTAGCGCTACCTTGGTGAGTGTTAGTCTCATCGATGGGCCGCTTTGGGCCATGGTGGCAAGCATTGCCCCATTGATGTTAAGCCTCGGGGTGATGGCATCGAATGCCGATGCACTGATTTTAATTGCTTTTGAGCATAAATCGGGCACAGCCACCGCAGTAATAGGCACTTTGCGCTTTGGCTCTGGCGCTTTGGTTGGCCCTATTTTGGCGCTGTTTCACACTGCCAGCACTGTGCCCTTTTCAGCTATGATGCTGGGCGCTGTATTAATTATTTTAATTGGCCAGATGAGCCAAATAAAACGCGGCTATTAATCGCAAAGGCATTTTAAAAGCATTAAAAAACCCAGCAAAAGCTGGGTTTTTGTATTTTGGTGCAAACTAAGTGCAAAGCGTTTTAATTAGCCTGCCGTTGACACCATCACCATTGCTGGACGAAGTAAACGACCATTTAGCGTGTAGCCTTTTTGCATCACTGCAATCACAGTGTTTGGCTCTACGTCTGCGCTTGGTTGCATTGACATAGCTTGGTGTAGCTCTGGGTTAAAGGTTTCACCTTGTGGGTTAACCACTTCAACACCAAATTTAGCCACGGCATCTACAAAAGTTTTTGCTGTCATTTCAACGCCTTCAATCACAGGTTTGATGGCATCGTTTTCAGTATCAGCAAATTCAATTGCTCGCTCTAGGTTGTCAATCACTGGCAATAGTTCATTTGCAAACTTTTCTAGGGCAAATTTACGTGCTTTTTCAACATCTTGTGCCGCACGGCGACGGATGTTTTCGACTTCAGCGGCAGCACGAACTACTGAGTCTTTTTGCTCTTCCACTTTTGCGTTAGCTGCTTCAAGTTCAGCACTTAATGCCGCGATTTCAGCTTCAGGGCTTACTTCTACCGCTTCTGATTGCAGCGTTTCTTCTGTTGATGTCTCAACTTCTTGTTCTTGAGCTTCTTGCTGTGTCTTATCAGACATGCGCATTCTCCAATACTTTACAACTAGCGGTATTATGGGGGCTGAAAAACAAGTTTCAAGCCTTGCTTTGAGTCAAATTTGAAAATTCTGCCAAGATGGCAGAAATTGGCGCAAATCGTTCGCAGATCACACAAAATCGGCTTTGATAATCAGCGCCATTAAAATACGGGATGGATAAAATCACTAAGCCGGCAAACCCTTCATCGCCTAAGTCTTCGCCGTGCAGTACTGAGATACCTTCTTTAAACGCAAGTTTATCTTCAATGTGGTTTAACAGCCCAGCATGAATGGCGTTATTCACCATGGCCTCATGATGCTGATACAAATAGCCATCACCAGTTAAAATCGAGCTTTGGGCACTTAAATGATTAGCAAGTGCTTTAGTCCACTGGGCCAGTGAGCCATGACAATAGCGCGGCGCGGTTTTTGCCATCGCCTGCATGCGGTATAAGCCTTCAGTCAAATTATGTTGACCGAACACCATATTGAGCCACGCATTAAACTCATTGCGGATGGCTTCATTGGCTTCGTGGGGTTTTTGAATGCGGATGTTATGGCTTTGTCCGGCTTTATCAAACAACAACACCAACCAATGCTCGGCATCAAAATCCAGCACTTCCACACGGAATGTGGTGGTTTTGGCCGCCTCAGGGAAGCCCACTAGGCAACAAACGCGATAATGCTGGCTAATAGCATGGGCAAGCTCAACAAGTTTATCGCTTTGCGGGTGCCATTGTTCAAGGGCGCTGAGTTCAAAAAATTCGCTAAACCAATAATCAAACCCGGCTTTTGAAGGCACTCGCCCTGCTGAGGTGTGCGGCGAATATAAAAGCCCTGCCTTTTCAAGGCGTGCCATGGCGTTTCTAACTGTGGCAGAGCACACACCTAGATTGATGTGGGCCGTGATTTTACTCGATGGTACAGGGTGACCTTGGCCATCACAATAAAGTGCCATCACAGCTTGGAAAATTTGTTGGTCGCGCGGGCTCAGTTTCATACTGGTTTTATGAGGTTGATTGTTATTATTTTCAAGTATTTAAAAAAGGCGTGTTACACTCACACTTAAACGTCCCTGCCCCTTTAAGCGCTTAAGGTATAATGAAACAGGCATTTAAAACAATAGGGTTAATCGGAAAACCCAATCACGATTTGGCAAATGACACCCTCAATGCTGTGTATGATTTTTTGCACGCCAAAGGTTATCGCATCTTAGTGGAAGACCGCGTAGCGCCTAGTATGGCGCAGTCAAATTTAAATGTGGTGGACATTGTAAGCCTTGGTGAGCAAGCCGATTTAGCCATTGTGGTTGGTGGCGATGGCAACATGTTAGGCGCGGCCCGTGTACTTGCCCGTTACAACGTTGCCGTTATTGGCGTAAACCGGGGCAACTTAGGGTTTTTAACTGACCTCTCTCCAGATGACTTCGAAGCACCCTTAGCGGAAGTATTAGCCGGTGATTACATTAAAGAAGCCCGCTTTTTATTAGATGTGGCAGTATTTCGCCATGGTGTACAAAAAAGCATAAATTCAGCCATGAACGAAGCCGTACTGCACGCAGATAAAGTGGCGCACATGATTGAATTTGAAGTACACATTAATGACGATTTTGTTTTTTCGCAGCGCTCAGATGGTTTGATCATTTCAACGCCCACAGGCTCCACGGCCTACTCGCTCTCAGGTGGCGGCCCAATCTTAACGCCTGAGCTCAATGCTTTTTCGCTGGTACCTATGTTCCCGCATACTTTATCTAGCCGCCCTTTGGTGGTTGGCGCAGATAATGAAATTCGCCTTAAAGTATCCCAAGATAACGATCCTAATCTTCAGATCAGCTGTGATTCCCATGTGGTGCTGGCTGTGATGCCAGGTGATGACATCATTATTAAGAAAAGTGTGCACCCACTGAGCCTCATCCACCCAAGGTGTTATTCCTACTACGATGTACTTAGGAAAAAACTCAATTGGGGCAGTCGTTTGTATTAGATTTAGGGGCGCATTTTTGCTTGCAAATGGGCGCTAAGCCTTGGCACAATGGCAAAGCAAATAATAAGACTTGAGATGGAACGACAAGCACATGACATTGGTGGTAATTTTAGCCTTAGTACTTTTAATTACAGTACTTGCTACCTTCCTGATTATTGAAAACAACCGCAAAAAAGCAGAAGAATTTAAACGCAAACTTTACAAAGAACGCCATCAAGCCACGTTAGATTATTACAAGCGCCAGCTTGAGCATTACGTCAGCCTTAAATTGATTCGCCCCAAGCACATTACTTATTTTGAGGCCATTTCACGTAACTTTTTTGTGGTACAGCCTAAAACAGATGAAAACCTAGAGCTACTAGAAGGCACGTTAGAGCGTTTATGTAATGCCATTAACGCGCAAGTGGCCATCGCCAATGAGGCAAGCCTTCGTGAAGCATTAGCATTACAACTGATCAAATTTATTCACTCACTGCCAAGCACAGGGCGTGAATACAACACTCACTTTTACACTGAGTTTTTGCCCTCTCTGATTATTGAGACCATCAGTACCCCACTGGCAATAAAAGAGCAAAGCGCAGAGCAGCCTCTTGATGACACTGTAGAAGCCTAAACTGTCACACCACTGATTTATAAGCGCGCGTGCAACCACGCGCGTTTTTGCGTAAAAATAGCGCAAAAAAACTTGCAGACAATAAAAATACTGTATAAATTCACAGTTAACAAATAACTGTATGGATAACCAGCTATGCTAACTGCACTTGATGTCTCTAATTACGCCATTGTTAGTCAATTACATTCTGAGTGGCACTCAGGCATGACGACCATCACAGGTGAAACAGGTGCAGGTAAATCCATCGCGATAGATGCCCTGTCATTATGTTTAGGTAGCCGAGCTGATGCCAGCGCTATTCGACCAGGGCAGTCTCAAGCCCATGTCAGTGCAAGTTTTGATATTCGCAACAACCAAGCCGCATGCGCCTACTTAGATGAACATGACATTCCTCACGACGGTGAGTGTTTAATTCGCCGTGTGTTAAAGCGCTCTGGACGGAGTAAAATTTACATTAATGGCGTGGCAGTGACTACCAGCCAAGCCAAAGAAGTGGGCCAATATTTGGTTGCCATTCATGGTCAGCATGCACACCAACTGCTGACAAAATCAGAGCACCAAATCCAACTGTTAGATAACTATGCTAACCACCCTTCACTGCTAGCAAACGTAAAAGACAGTGCCAAAACTTACAAAGCACTCATTAGTGAGCAAAAACAATTAGAAGCTCAACTTGCTGAGCACAATGCCCACAAACAATTACTTGAATACCAAGTCGCTGAGTTTAATGAGTTGGCACCAGAAGCCGATGAATTTAAAACCATAGAAGCAAATCACAAACGTTTGAGCCATGCACAATACTTACTTGAGCACAGCCAACAAGAGGCGTACTTGCTGCATGAAGGCGATGACAACACGCTACACAGCCAGCTAAAGCAAAGCGTTAACCGCCTTGCTAAGTTGGTGGAATTAGATCCCGCACTGACAAACATAGTGAACCTGCTAGATGAAGCCACGGTGCAAGTTGAAGAAGCGGCCCGCGAGCTCAGTCATTATGGTCAAAATATTGATATTGACCCAGAGCACCTTGCTGAATGCGATGTGCGCCTAGCACAGCTGTTAGACTTAGCTAGAAAGCACCAAGTGGCGCCTGAGGCACTCCACAGCCACCAGCAAGCGTTAGTTGATGAATTAGCCGCTTTGCAGCATTCAGATGCGCGCCTTGAGGCCCTTGAAAGCGAAATTGCACAGGCCTTTTGCCAATACCAAAGTGCGGCAAAAGCATTATTTGAATCACGCTCGCAAGCGGCAAAAACCTTGGGAGAATTGATCAGTCAAAGCATGCAATCACTTGCCATGGAGCAAGGTCAGTTTGCCGTTGAAATTAGCCATGATGAAACAAAAGCACCGAGTGAATACGGCAGTGACGCTGTGTCTTTTGTGGTGTCCACAAACCCAGGGCAGCCTATGCAAGCACTACAAAAAGTCGCATCAGGCGGTGAGTTATCGCGCATAAGCCTTGCCATGCAAGTGATTTTGGCCACCCAAGTGACCACGCCTACCTTAATTTTTGACGAGGTGGATGTGGGTATTTCTGGGCCAACCGCAGCCGTTGTTGGCAAGTTATTACGCCAACTAGGTAAAGACACTCAAGTCATTTGTGTGACCCACTTACCGCAAGTGGCATCAAGCGGCCATCAACAATTTTTTGTAGCGAAATACTCTGACGGTGCTGTGACTCATACGAGCATGCAAATGCTTGGACGAAATGAGCGCGTCGATGAAATAGCCCGTTTATTGGGCGGCCAAGAGATAAGTGCCGCAACTCGCAAAAATGCCAAAGAGCTTATTGCAGGATTTGATAAGGCCTAAACGCAAAATCGCTTTAGAAGACTGATTTAATATAGTGCTGACAAGGTGGCCTTTAGGTATGCAAGATTTAAAGTGAAATCAGCGTAAAGTGTCATTAAGTGCTTATTTCAGAAAAAGTCACCTGCTAGTGAGATGCATTCATTCTCAAAGAAATAAGCGATGAAATAAGTAAAAAGGCATGTGCTTTGACTAGCGGCTTAACGACTGTGCGCTCAGCACAAAAGAAATGATTGGGCTTTAACGAATAATTCAGCGGATAACTAAGCGCGATAGTATCGTTTAAGCCCAATGCCTTATAAAAAACCTTTATTTTGCCTCGTGAAATTGCAGTGTGGCCGCTTTAA
>JBGTXC010000035.1:0-15809 GCA_041937835.1 Alteromonadaceae bacterium
AGATGTTGACCTTCCGGCTCATTTCTTCTTTTCCGCATTTCTTATTTTCAACATGTAATAAAAACACAGTATCCGATATTTGTTAACCCTTAAAGTTAGTAAAAAAGTGATCCGAAAGAATATTTTTACAGATCGGATTTTTACTAAGTATGTGACGATTTAGGTGTTTGAGATCACATTTTTACTAAGTTAAGTCATATGACTGCATTTTGGATCATGATTTTACTAAGAGGTTGTGTGTTCTTCGCTTAAAAAAGGCCGTTTTGCCGTGTTTTTGAGTTCTCTTCACCATTCTATGTGGATAAATCCAATTCGACTTAGTAGAGATCGGATCTAAACCTAGTAAGGATCCGATCTTTATTGGCCTATAAAGCGATTTTCTCACGCAAACTGGGTATAGATATCACGTCTTACTTAGTAAAAAACCGATCTTTACTAACAGGTTCGTGGATAAAAATGTGCATATCTAGTGCATAAGTCTGCTTCGCTTTTTCATAGTTAATAAAATACTGATCTGTTTGCTGGTAAAGATCTGATCTTAACCAAGAAAAATACTGATCCGCTCTTTTCGCATAAATTGTTTATAATCAATAACTTAAGTACTTGTTTCCACCCCTTAACCTTTACTACCTAATTACTTAAACATTCTTAAACTTTCTTATTTATTCTTTAGGTAAAGTCATCAACAAGTATTTTTTGTGATGTCGCTTTAAAAACATGTTTACAGCAAATTTAGTGGACATTATACTAAGCCTATAATAATAGGGAGCTTAACATGACTATCAGTAAAAGTGCGTTAGACACTTATAAACTGTTAAAAGCAACAGCAACTGTTGCAGAACAATCTTTAGAAGGACGCATACAACATTACCGTGCCCACCTAAAAACAGAAGATAAAGAACTCCGTACTTACACGCAAAAAGCAGCTGCTGATCTCCTTGGCTGTAATAATCGCACGTTAAAACGTCGTCATGATCAAGGTGATTTTGACCACATTAATATTCAGCGCGGTGCGAATGGTCATTATGCTTATACCTTAAAAAATATTTTTGATATGGCTGACGTTTTAGGATTAGCACCTGATCACCGCAGTCATTCTGACAAGTTGCAAGTGATTGTTGTTAATTCACTCAAAGGAGGTTGTGGTAAAACAACCTCTTTAGTTAACATAGCAGCAGCATTAGCGACCACGAATATCAAACGTTACCGCATTGGGATCATAGACTTAGATCCACAAGGCTCATCATCGAGCTTCTTCCCAGCAAGTGAGCCTGAACCAATCACAGTCGGTGACTTAATGCGTGATTGTATCGAGTTAGATGAAGGTGAAACCTGGGATGATGTTGTTAGTAATGCTTTTTTAACAACGCACATTCCTAATATCCGTGTTTTACCATCGGGCATGGATGACTTTTATTTTGAGCATGAAACCGCCACCCTATTAAAAGAAAGCTCACAATATGCTCAAACACGTCATTATCATAAGCTGCTTGAGAAAGTGATTGATCCGGTCCGTGATCAATTCGATATTATCTTAATTGATACAGCACCTTCTCTTAACTTTATGTTTTATAACGCATTGATGGCATCGACTGCGATGCTAATCCCCGTTCACCCAGAAGCCGTTGATTTTGATGCCAACAATAAATATTTAAAGCGTTTAGGTGAGATTTATCACACAGTGGCAGCGCTTGGGCACGAAGGCTGGGATTTTATGCAGTTTTTAGTGACAAACTATGTCAAAGGTAATCACTCACAACGTGACATAGTGAAGGATGTGCGCTCTGCTTTTGGTCGTCAAGTCATGAGTTATCCTATCAACCATAGCTCTGCGATCACGGCAAGCTCTAGCTCGTTCAATACCATCTTTGATCAAAAAACATCGGACAGCTTGGCATCAAGAGAGTCGCTTATCAAAGCACAGGAAAACATTAAAGACGTTGTCGATGAACTTGAAATGCTCATTCGCGCAACGTGGCCGTCTACGCAATGCCAAATTGAGACGGCATAATCGAGGTTAACATGGTTAAAAAAAGAAAAAACGACACACGAATTGACCCATTTGCCACAGCGATTGAAGGCTCAAGCCTTGATGCATTATTAGAAAGCTCTAAAGAAGGCGATGTTATCAGTATGCCTGCGCCTAGCGATCCAAGTCGTCAAATCCGCTTAACGTGCCGGGTTATTCCAAATCAAGAGATTGAAGCAAACACCCAAGTATTTGGCAAAAATCGCCGTGTTCAGGCGCTTTTAACTGAAAAGTCAGTAGCCGATATCATGCCAGCCATTAAAGCTGATGGGCGCAACCAGCACCCAGCTTTATGTTGGCAAAAAGACGGTGTTGAACAGGTTTTAGCTGGGTCTCGTCGTCGTAAAGCATGTATCTTAAGTGGCGCAGATTACTTAGTTTTAAGTTCACCTGATTTTAACGAGCAGGACGCTAAAATTTTAGCAGTCTCATCGGATCAATACATAGCACCAAGTCTATGGGAGCTTGGGCAAGCTTACTGGCAGACGAAACAAGATTTAATTGCTGAAGGTAAGAAAGGTTCATACCGTGAAATCGCAGAGCTTGAATCTGTCAGTCATACCGCAGTGGCTGACGCCATCAAAGCCTATGAAAAACTGCCTAAATCAGTGCTAGCGCTTTACCCAACGGCTAATTTTGTTGGTCGTGAAGTTGCTAAGAAGTTAATAGCTGCTTTGGATAAACACCCAAGTGAGTTTATGCAACGGGTTGAGGATGTCGCTGCAAGTTTAATCGATTTACAGGCTGAAACAGACGAAAAAACCGCATTAAACGTCACTAAAGCGCTTACAGAGCAAAATGTGAGCGCTAATAGAAAAGAAGCACTCGACATGGCCAATGAGTTCGTCAGTGCTCAACGAAATCTGAAAACCGGCGATGTGACCTTAAAGTTGGATCACCGCATTTTGACGCCTAAACGTTTAGAGCAGTTGACGAAACTACTGCACACGTTCAATTAATGATAAAGCGACCATTTGGTCGCTTTATTTTTGCGATGAACTTTAAATCAAGTTGCTCCGTACTAGTAAATTATTGCTCCTTATTCGCCTTTTAGCTCTTTTGTTGGCTTTTTATGGCGCGTATACTGGTCCGTTATTTTCTACTGCATGAGTATTCCTGTTGCAATGGCAAGTGCATTATCAAAAGAAGAATTAAAGGCATTATTCAGTGCTGCCAAAGCAGAAGCCGAAGAGGAAGTACAATTTCCTTTGACCATGGCATTCATTGAGCGGTATTTCAAAGCCAATGTGCTCGCGCAAGCTAAGTCCTATTTAATGGATGACCAAATTGCGTGGTGCGAACATTCCGATGATTTTTTACAGATCAAAGCCGAAGTATTAGGAAATCGTGGCAATCGCTTTCATCAACAAATCACTATTCGCGACCCACATGGTGCACCTAAGTTAGATGCACAGTGTACTTGTCGGCTTGAGCAAAAATGTAAGCACCTTGCAGCTGTTATCTTAAAACTTAAACAACAAACCAATGATTTATGGCAAGGCGAGCTACCGCTTGCCAATTGGTTTGAGCAACAAACACACAATCCCCCTGCCCTGCCTCATGCTTTTCATGTGATTTTTGTTTTGAGTGATGACGATAATTGCTTAGTACTTTCACCGCGTTTAGCGCAGCAGGATGAGCAAGGTGTATTTGGCGGAGGCAAAGCGCTCAGTCACGCTCAGTTGACCGCCCACACTGTGCCAAAAGGAATGTCTGAAGAAGACCACAAACTGGTCGCACTGCTTTATTCCCAAGCGCAAACCGGGCGCTATTTAGTTGAAGGCGAAATTGGCTTTGAGCTACTCAAATTGTTAGCACACAAAGCGCGTTTATTTTATCGTGACAATCGAGTGCCCATAACTTTTTGTGCACCAGCGGCCCTAGAACATGCATTTAGCCAAATGGATGGGCGCACACAACTCACAGTAAACCCAGTGAAGCATCCTCATTGGTTGCTAGGTCTAACATCGCCTTGTACTTTTTATTCACCCAATGCCAATCAACTTGGCGTGTTACAGACTTCTCTGCATGCTAATCATGTGCAGGCGCTCAATACCATGCCAGATTTTAAATCGTCGCAACGTAATGATGTCGAACGTGAGCTTGCAAAAATTTACCCGTCGTTATTTGCAACACAACAACAGCTTGCATTGCACGTGAGCTACTCACAAGAGGTTGTGACCTTAAGTGGTGTTCCAAAAGCGCATCATTTACTGTTTAGTGCATTTGGGTTTAGTCCGTGTAAAGGGGCTTTACAACTCATTTGTGAATCGCGTTATTACGCTGCCGCTGTGGTCGATGCACTCGCAGAGGATTCGCAGCATGTACTGGGTGGAGCTGACTTCAATGTCACCAAAGCGCAAAATCAAGCCATGGATGCCAGTTTAAACCTGGTGTTGTCGTTAGATGATAAACGTAAGCTCAAATGCGATGCCAATGTGGTTTTTCAAGGTTTAGTGATTGCTTATGACGATATGACCTTGCTAGAGCATGCATTATTAGGGCAAAGCCAAACGTTTGTGTACCTGTCTCATCCTTTGATGGGAGTAGTGCGCGTTAATAAAGCTGCCTATGTGTGCTTACGAAACACCTTTAATCGAGTATACGGCGCTAAAAAACAACCTAAAGTACGGGCTTTGCCCCTTTCTTCATTGGATGAATTTAAAGCCCATGCCTTAGAATTAGAATTTGCAAACCAAGCTTTGGTTAACCTTGATAAGCTACTCTCTGGTGAGCATAACAACGCACACATCATTCCTCATGAGGACTTTAAAGGGACGTTGCGTCCTTATCAAAGTGATGCCATTACGTGGTTGTGGCGTTTGTATCAGCATCAGTTAGGTGGTGTCCTTGCTGATGATATGGGGTTAGGAAAAACCGTACAGACGTTAGCGTTTTTGAGTCGCTTAGTGGCTGAAGGTGCCCCTTCAACTAAACCCCAGTTGATTGTTGCTCCAACCTCTGTGATAGGCAATTGGCAAAGTGAAATTGCCCGTTTCTTGCCAAATGTACACGTACAAACGTATGTCGGGCAGCTGCGTAACCAACAAGTAGACAGTCTTGCTAACGCTGATATTGTACTAACTAGCTACCCCATTTTAGGCCGAGATGCCGATCTCTTTAGCCAGCTAGAATGGGATTGTGTGGTGCTTGATGAAGCGCAGCATGTCAAAAACCAAGGGGCATTAGTGACTAAATCGGCAAGGCGTTTACAGGCTGACTTTCGTTTGGCGCTCTCAGGCACGCCAGTAGAAAACCACCTAATTGAATTAAAATCTTTATTTGATTTTATTCTCCCTGGTCTACTTGGTACGGATGCACAGTTTAAGCGGGATTTTGTTAAGCCGCTGAATGAGGCAGATGATCAGCAAGTAAAAGCAAAGCTAACACAGCTTATTTCACCTTTTGTCATGCGCCGTGAAAAAGCTTTAGTTGCGCCCGAACTACCAGAAAAGACCATTGCCACACTCAGTCTACCCATGCTTGATGAACAGGCTAAAGTGTATCAAGCCATTTTGCAGAAGGTTGTGGCGTCAGTGGATAAGCACGTGCAAGAAAATGGTGTGGCTAAAAGCCAGTTAATTTTTCTTGAAGCGCTGACTAAATTGCGACAAGCCAGTGTTCTGCCGAGCCTTGCCGACCACGATGCGCCACAGTCCAGTGCTAAGTTCAGCTGGTTGCTAGAGCATGTGCCTGAGCTTGTTAATAGTGGTAGAAGAATCATTATTTTTAGTCAGTTTGCCTCGGCACTGCCGATATTGCAGCAGCAACTGTCCGATGTGGGCATAGAGACAGGGCTTTTAACTGGGAAAACGCGCGATCGCGACAATCAAATTCAACGTTTTGTCACAGGCACAGTGCCTGTGTTCCTGATCAGTTTGAAAGCCGGAGGGACAGGATTAAATCTGACCACGGCCGACACTGTGATCCACCTTGACCCTTGGTGGAACCCTGCCGTTGAAGCGCAAGCAACGGATCGTGCCTACCGCATTGGCCAAGAAAATAAGGTCATGGTGTATAAACTCATTGCTCAAAATACCGTAGAGGCTCAAGTATTAAACATGCAGGCGCAAAAATCGGCACTTGCTGATTCACTTTTTAATGTTAAAAATCATGACTTTAGTCAATTTGATCAGCGGCAATTGATCAATTTCTTAAAAAGTTGATCTTTTTTTGGAACTAACTGCAAAACAATGAGTCTATGACTATGTAGCGTATAGGTAGTGGCGCTACTGATTTTTTCCCGTTGACTATTTGAGTGACTTTATAATGACCACCTTTTTAGGTGGTCTTTTTTTGCCTGCGCGCTTGGCTTAGACTGTGACTAGTAATAATAAAAAGAGTGCGTCGCTATGACCTGGCTCATGTCTCTCACAATGCCAACTTATCTGGTGTTATCCGCCCTATGTATTTTTTCTGTTGTTTTAGTAATCAGTTTTTTTGCCGTAAACGCAAAACGTAAAGTGGCGTTGGCCCAACTTGCTGAAAAGTCAGACGCGTATTTCACCCTTAGTAATCAATATACTGAGATGCAAACCCGTTATAGCCTCATTGATGAGCAACTACAGCAGTTACAGCATACCCATACTCGCTTGCAGGCAAGCAACAAAGAACTTGAACTTAACCTGCAAGAGCTTACCTTAGCGTATCAAGAAGAGAAAATTACCCACCAACAAGCGGGCGAAAAATACCAAGCACAGCTGCAATTTTTAGAGCAAAGCCGTGAAACCTTAAAAGCGGAGTTTGCTGAGCTGGCTGAGCAGGTGCTCAAACAAAAAGGCGAACGATTGCGTGAGCAAAGCGAGCAGTCTCTTTCTGCGCTGCTAAACCCTGTTTCCAATGAACTAAAAGGGTTTCGCCACAAGATGGAACATATTCACTCTGAGGATCTTAAACAGCGTGCTCAATTGCAAGCTGAGCTCGTACAGCTGCAAAAGTTGAATGTAAGCATCACAGAGCAAGCTGAGCGCCTCTCTAACGCACTACAAGGCCAAAAAAAGACTCAAGGTAACTGGGGCGAGTTAATGCTTGAAAACGTCTTAGACAGTGCTGGGCTTCGTTTAAATCAGGATTATCACAGAGAAGTTGTCTTTAAGACTAACCAGGGGGCGCTCCGACCTGATGTGGTAGTGAACCTACCCGGCGAGCGTCATTTAGTCATAGACGCTAAAACGTCGCTCAATGCGTACACCGACTATGTGAATGCAAAAGACGATGCTTCAGCCACGATTGCCCTCACACAACATGCGCAAGCGGTGGAGGCGCGCATCAAAGAGTTGGCGGATAAGTCTTATCACACCTTACCTGGGCTTGTGTCTCCCGATGTGGTGATTTTATTTGTGCCGATTGAGTCTGCGTATGTGGCCGCAATTAAGCATTCACCTAAATTATTCCAAAGCGCCCTTGAGCAAAATATCTTAGTGGCGACGCCCACCACCCTATTAACTAGCCTCAATATTGTAAAACAGCTTTGGCGCTTTGAAGATCAAAGTAAACACACTTTAGAGTTAGCGAAACGCGCTGAGCGCTTTTACGCCAAACTCAATGGCTTTTTGTTGAGTATGGATGGCGTTGGTAAGCAGCTTGATAAAGCCAAAGACACATACGACAGTGCGTTTAAACAGCTTTACAGTGGCCGTGGCAACCTGATCAAACAAGCTGCTGAGTTTAAGGAGCTGGGAGTAAGCGTGCAAAAAGAGCTTGATCCTGAGCTAGTCGAAAAAGCCAATATGGAACTGACTTATCACAGTGAATAAAGGATAGGTTGACTCATTTTAACTTGGATCAAGTTTTTACCAAGTAGTGAGTCGCTAAAGTTAAACGTGCCAATCCAAAACACCATGGGCTGTGGATAAACCGATTTTTTACTAACGTTTTTTCTGTAAAGGGGGCTATTTATAGTACGGGGTGTTGATAAAATGTGGAGAAATTACGTACTGAGTTGGTAAAAAAGTGGTTTGTAACACGCGCTTAGTAAAATTTTGATCTCGTGCACAAACCACTTAATAAAAAACTGATCTCGCCTTAGAACTGGTTCATGGTGTTATCTTCACCACCTGCTTTGAGGGCATTATCACCACTAAAGTATTCCTTATGTGTATCACCTATGTTTGAACCTGCTAGGTCTTGGTGCTTCACTGACGCTTGCTCGCGACGAATTTCTTGACGTTGTACATCTTTCACATACGCCAGCATGCCTTCATCCCCAAAGTAGCCTTCGGCAAGAATATCCGTGCTAAGTGCTGCCGTGTGGTAAGTCGGTAGCGTGATCAAGTGATGGAAGATGCCGGCTTCGCGTGCGCCATCGCGTTGGAAGCTTTGCACTTTTTTATCTGCTTCAAGCGCAAGCTCTGAGTCATCTAAGGTTTTATCCATCAATGCTTTGCTATCTAGGCTGATGTCAGGGTATGCGCTTAAATCACGGCCTTCTGCTTGCCACTCTTGATAGACCTGCTCACGGAACTTGAGAGTCCAGTTGAATGATGGCGAGTTGTTATAAACCAGTTTGGCATTAGGCACTTGCTCACGAACACGGCTCACAAGCTCGGCGATTTGAGCAACATTCGGTTTTTCAGTTTCAATCCAAAGTAGATCTGCACCCGCTTGCAGTGAAGTAACACAATCAAGGACTACACGGTCTTTCTCTGTGCCCGCTTTAAATTGATATAAACCATTGGCAAGACGCGTTGGGCGCTTTAGCTTACCGTCAATCACAAGCGTTGTGTCGCCAGTTTTTAAGCCTGCAAGGTCGGTGACATCTGTGGTTTCTAAAAAGCGGTTGTAGGTGTCTGCTAAATCGCCTTCAGTTTGAGACACTGGAATTTTTTGCGTTAAGCTGGCACCGAGTGAATCAGTACGCGCAACAATGATACCGTCATCAACACCTAGCTCTAAGAAGGCATAACGTACGGCGTTAATCTTAGCCAAGAAGTCTTCGTGAGGTACTGTGACTTTACCAGCTTGGTGGCCACACTGTTTTGCATCGCTCACCTGGTTTTCGATTTGAATGGCACAAGCACCCGCCTCAATCATCTTTTTAGCAAGTAAGTAGGTAGCCTCTTCGTTACCAAAACCAGCATCAATGTCAGCAATGATAGGCACAACATGTGACTCAAAGTTATCAATTTTGGCAATGATTGCTTGTGTGTCTTCGCCTTTTTCTTTTGCTGCATCTAAATCACGGTAAAGGTGATCTAACTCACGTGCGTCTGCTTGTTTTAAGAATGTATAAATCTCTTCAATCAGTGCAGGCACTGACGTTTTTTCGTGCATACTTTGATCAGGCAGTGGGCCAAACTCAGAGCGTAATGCTGCAACCATCCAGCCACTTAAATACACATATGACTTTTTAACCGTACCTTGGTGACGCTTCACAGCCATCATCATTTGCTGTGCCGTAAAACCATGCCAGCAACCTAATGACTGAGTGTAGTTAGCACTATCAGCATCGTAATCTTGCATGTCTTGGCGCATGATTTTAGCTGTGTATTTGGCGATGTCTAAACCGGTTTTAAAACGGTTTTGTAGGCGCATGCGAGTAGCATACTCTGGGTTGATACCGCGCCATGGTTGGCCTTGTTGAGTGCATAGGCTTGCGAGAGTATCGAGTTCGGCTAAGTAAGCGGCCATGAGTCATTCCTTCAAACGGGTTAATTAATATCAGGTCATTGCGAGTGTGAGAGTTGCTCCGACCAGTTGCTTTTTACGTTAGATGACTTGTCTGACCTTTGGGTAATTTTGCTGAATTATGACGACTATTCGTAACATGAATAACGAAAACAATCGAAATTCCGCTAACTTATGGCTAAACCCGTTCAAAGAGATTTCGTTATGACGCACTATGTCACGCGCACTGGGCTTGAAGTAGATAGCCAACTTGCGCAGTTTATTGAGAAAGACGCCCTCCCCCACACTCCTTATGATGCGGATACTTTTTGGACTTTGCTCCATGATTGTGTCGCTGAGTTTTCTGAGCAAAACCGGTCTCTATTACAGCGCCGCGAAGAGTTGCAAGCCAGCATTAATGCATATCATCAAAGCCAAGGGGTACTCAACCCGGCTCATTACCGTCAGTTTTTAGAGCGTATTGGCTACATTGAGCCGGAAGTAGCACCTAAAACGTTGGCGCTAGGTGCTGTGGCGGAAGAAATTGCAAACGTACAAGCACCGCAATTAGTGGTACCGCTTTCTAATGCGCGTTTTGCTATCAATGCTGCAAATGCGCGTTTTGGCTCCTTGTATGATGCCTTGTATGGCAGTGATGTGATTGACGAGCGCGGCGGCAAAGTTAAATCAGGTCCTTACAATGAAGTTAGAGGTTTGGCTGTGATTGACCAAGCCAAAATTCACCTTGATGTGTGTGCGCCGCTAGTATCGGGTCAACACGCTCATGTAGTCAATTATCATATTGAAGATGAAGGCTGTGTAGTCACATTAAAAGATGGTCAGCAGACGACCTTTACTAAAGAGGTCTCCTTAGTCGGCTATACCGGTGAGCGAGAGGCTCCCCTTTCGATTATTGTGAAGCATCACGGCCTTCATGTGATTTTTGAATTTGATAAATCTAAATCACCTGCAAAAAGGGATTTAGCAGGCCTTTCTGATATCAAATTAGAAGCCGCTGTGACCACCATCATGGACTGTGAAGATTCCGTAGCTGCAGTCGATGGGGAAGATAAAGCCTTAGTGTATGCTAACTGGTTGGGGCTTGTGCGCGGCAGTTTAAGCGCCAAAGTGGCAAAAGCTGGCCGCGAATTTGAGCGTACCTTAGCCGATGATCTCCCTTACACGAATCTAGAGGGTGAAGTGCGCCACTTAAAAGCACGCAGCTTGTTATTCGTCCGTAACGTCGGCCACTTGATGACGACGCCTGCGGTAAAATACCAAGGTGATGATGTGTTTGAGGGCTTACTGGATGCTTGTGTGACCGTATTATGCGCCTTGGCAAAACCGGATGGTCGTTCACGTTTTTTAAATGATGACACAGGCAACATAAATATTGTTAAACCTAAAATGCATGGTTCAGATGAGGTGGCCTTCACTTGCCGTGTGTTTGGCTTCATCGAAAATCGCTTAGGTTTGAAAGCGAACCGTATCAAAGTGGGGATCATGGATGAAGAGCGCCGTACCTCGATTAATTTAGCAAATTGCATCAGCGCGGCACATGAGCGCGTAGTGTTTATTAATACTGGCTTTTTAGATCGCACTGGCGATGAAATTCATACTTCAATGTTAGCTGGGGCCACTCAGCTTAAAAACGACATTAAAGGCGCTAAATGGTTAACTGCTTATGAGGCACAAAATGTGGCGTTAGGCCTTAAAGCGGGTTTTGCGCAATCAGCTCAGATTGGTAAAGGCATGTGGCCAAAACCCGATGAGTTAAATGAAATGATGATTCAAAAGCGTGCCCATGTCACTTCAGGTGCGTCAACGGCCTGGGTGCCCTCCCCTACTGCGGCAACGCTCCATGCACTTCATTACCATGAAACCAAAGTCACTGATGTGCAGTTGGAAAAAATGACGCAACAGCAAGATTACCTCACTGATTTACTCACACCGCCTTTGATGACGAAACACCAAGAGCCAACCCGCGCTGAAATTTTGGCTGAATTGCAAAATAATGTTCAGGGCCTTTTAGGATACGTAGTGCGCTGGGTTGATGCTGGCATTGGTTGCTCGAAAGTGCCTGATATTCATAATGTTGGTTTAATGGAAGACAGAGCCACATTACGTATTTCGAGTCAGCATATTGCAAACTGGTTACACCATGGTTTGATCTCAGAAGATGAGGTAGAAACCGCGTTATTTGCCATGGCTAAAGTTGTAGATAAACAAAATGAACATACCTCAGGTTATGAGTTATTAGTGAACGAAAGTGGTGAGACGTCTCTTGCCTTCGCGTGTGCTAAGGCGCTGATATTTGAAGGTAAAAGTCAGCCAAATGGCTATACAGAGCCGCTTCTACATGCTTACCGCTTAAAGAAAAAGGGCTAGTGTAAACCCCCTTTACAAAAAAGGCGCCTATGGCGCCTTTTTTATTTATCAGTTAAAACGAACGTATTAATCACGCTTTACAATGGCATTGTGATAGACGTTTTGCACATCGTCACAATCATCTAGCATCGCCATAAATTTATCAAAGTTAGCGATGTCTTCTTCTGTGGTAATGTCAGTGTGTGTTTGTGGTACAAACGTGATTTCTTCTACTTCAATGTCTAAGCCTTCAAACGCGTTTACTAGCGCCGTCTTTGCCTTGAAAAATTCAGTGTGTGGTGCAAACACAGTAACCATACCGTCTTCTACTTCAACGTCTGTCACATCCACATCATCCATCATCAGCGCTTCAAGTACGGCTTCATCATCATCGCCTTTAAATGAAAACACAGCTTGATGATCAAACATATGCGCTGCTGCACCTGGAGCACCAATCTTTGAATCTGTTTTTGTAAACGCTAGGCGAACGTCTTTGATAGTACGGTTTGGGTTGTCTGTTAAGCAGTCCACAATCACCATACAGCCACCTGGGCCAAAACCTTCATAGCGTGCTGGCGAGTAGTCTTCCCCTGCCCCACCGGCTGCTTTATCAATAGCTTTATCAATTACGTGTGCAGGCACTTGGTCTTTTTTGGCTTTTTCAATTAGGCGCTTAAGCGACATATTGGTATCAGGGTCTGTACCACCGTTTTTTGCAGCAACGTAAATTTCTTTACCGTACTTAGAGTTTACTTTTGTTTTAGCTGCCGCAGTTTTCGCCATTGACGCTTTGCGGACTTCAAATGCTCTTCCCATTTTATTGCTCTCGTTGGGTGATGGGGTGAATGTTTTCAATTCTAACAATTCGCCTGAAAATCGGCTAGTGTGAATTTAGTGTTGAGCAGTTGGTAAAAATGTGATCTGTAAATGTTCGCTAATTAGCATACTGCTATATGAAAATTTAAATAAAGCGCAATTTAACATAATGTTATTTAGGTAAGAAAAGCGATGATGTCTTTCATATCTTGCACAAGTATATCTGCTTCAGCGGCATAGTTTGGTATTGGGTCACCCTTTGGTACATACAAGCATGAGATCATGCCTGCGCGGTTTGCCGCTTCTACATCGTATTTGTAATCACCCACATACAGAAGGCTGCTGACATCATGTTGCCAGCTTTGGGCTATTTGCAAAAGTGCATCGGGTGCTGGTTTTGCAGGGGCGTCTTCTCTAGTTAGTAAAAATGTGATCCCAATGTTGTTTTGCTGACACTTTAATTCTGCGGCACGCCGGATATTACGAGTGACAATGGCCGAAGGAAGGTGATTCTTTTCGATATGCGCTAAAAGCTCAGCCACGCCATCAATGCGCTTTGCGTCTTGTGCATCTAACATTTCCGCATCTTTGATAACCTGTTCGGCGGCGAGCCGCGAGGATTCATCGAGCGAGTCAACAAAGCTTAGAATATCTTGTTCAGATGGACAGGACACTTTTTTACGTAGTGCCTGAAAATCTAAACTGCTTTGGACTAAGGTGCCGTCTAAATCAAAAATCACGCCTGTAATGGGGGGTAAATAACCATTTTTTTGCACAGAATAGCCCTTTTAAATGCTTTTATAGGTTCATTTTTATAAAAAGTATGGCGGAAGTTACGCTATTGGGGGGATGAGAGATCAAGATTTTACTAAGAAAAAAACGCACCCTTGGGTGCGTTTTGTTTTAAAAGGTGACGGCATGCCAACTGTCATCGCCCTTGAAGTACAATGTTTTCACTTCGCCCTTGCCTTCAATGTTGACCATGTTAATTTGCGTTGGCCACAAATCGCGTAAGGCACCATGGCTCAAACGAATCCCTTTTAAGTCAGCTTGGTCTTTTGCCTCTTGATATACCCACAAAAACTTACCATCAATTTCATGACCAATTAAGTTCAAAGGCATGTTGTTTTTGGCTAAATCAGTCATTAAGACATGTTTGCTGACATAGGCTGCAAAGGCATCACGATCCGCTTGGTTGCTTAACATATCAGCAGGGCGACCCAGTACTTCTTTGGCTGCGTGCTCCGTGTCATGTAAGTAAAAACGGTGCATCAGCTCAATGTTGCCACTGTTTTTGTTAAACAAGATGGTGGTTTCCGCTGATTTTAACTGATGCGCTATTGTCAGTGAGCTAAAAAGCCCACTGACAATAAGGGCAAGCGTTAATACCCAAGTACGCATTACTCTTTTTCACCTTCTTTTTCTTTATCATCTTCAGGCTTTTTAAGCTCTGTTTTGATGTCTTGCATAATGTCACGACGCACTTTACCGGTGCGCTTTTTACGCTTGAAGGCCTCTAATCGAGACTCAATAATGCGGCGTGGGTAATAGTTATTAGAGACATCAACATCAGCTGTTTCCCAACCTGGATCAACCACCACTTCTTTAAGCGGCTTGTTTTTATCCGTCACAATAAGTTTATGGACCTGTTTATGGTTTTTACGCCAGATTTCTGCAGGGATCATCATGTCTTCACTGGTGCCATCTTCATAGTTTAGGCGCAGTAAAATGGGCATGACTAAGCCACCTTTATTTGCAAACTCAAGCACATAGTAATTTTTGTCTTCCGCAACAGCACGCTCTAGCGTGCGACGCTCCCATGGCTTTAAGCCTTTCAAAAACTTTTGATACGCGTTGCGCTCTTTATTGGTGACGGTAAAGCGGTCGTTGGTGTCATAAAAGTCGGTAACATCGGGGTTTTGTTCAACCCAGAGCTTTTTACCGGCCGCCTTATTGCGCTCAACGAACAGTGATGAAGGCTTGCTTTGTTCAAATTCGCGCTCACGTGCGTAATCAATGTCAGGATCTTTGGTGTCCATACGCAGTTTATAGACACGCTCTAAGCTGATATCGACATGATCTGTGCTGTAAAACCAGCCACGCCAGAACCAATCTAAATCAACGCCTGAGGCTTCTTCCATTGTACGGAAGAAATCAGCCGGGGTAGGGCGTTTGAATTTCCAACGATTTGAAAATTCTTTAAAGGCAAAATCAAATAGCTCGCGGCCTAGTACCACTTCTCGCAATATATTGAGGGCCACAGCCGGTTTTGTATACGCATTTGGACCATACTGCAAGATGCTGTCTGACTGAGTCATAATCGGCACCTGGTTTTGTGACTTCATGTAGCCAACGATGTCACGAGGCTCGGCACCCCAAGGAATATTTGGATCCCATTCACGTCCGGCAACACCATCTAAGAAGCTATTTAGGCCCTCATCCATCCATGCCCACTGACGCTCGTCTGAGTTCACTATCATCGGGAAGTAAATGTGGCCAATTTCATGGATCACAACACCAATTAAAAAGCGTTTTTCAGCTTGAGAATAAGTGCGTGTACCATCTTTTTGTAGCTCAGTACGTGGACCATTGAAGGTGATCATTGGGTATTCCATACCACCTACTGGACCATTGACTGATTGTGCCGTTGGGTATGGGTAGTCAAAGCTAAAGCGTGAGTACACTTCCATGGTGTGTACGACCGACTCAGTAGAATATTTCTTCCATAAATCGCCGCCTTCTTTCGGGTAGAAAGACATTGCCATCACGTGTGGCATCACGTCGCCACCTTGCTGGTAGCCTTTGGCGTCCCACATAAATTTACGTGATGATGCCCACGCAAAATCACGCACATTTTCCGCTTCAAAACGCCATGTTTTAAGGGTGTCTGTGCCTTCCTTTTCGTTTTCCACGGCTTCTTCTTCAGTCACAATAAAGACTGGGCGTTTTGCCGTTTTCGCTTTTTCTAAACGCTGACGCTGCGTTTTGGTGA
>JBGTXC010000036.1:0-14961 GCA_041937835.1 Alteromonadaceae bacterium
TCACCTAATAGTGCATCTGGGTCAAGTACTGAGGTAGCAGGCCCTAAGATCAGACCAATCAAAAGTAAAAATAATATGGCAGGCACGCGAAATGCCCAAGAAAGCCATTGTGCGATCACTGAAAACAGTGCCACACCAGCAATGTAAATAGCTGACATGCTAGCCCTTTTTATAAAAAACAACGTTATTGAGTATATGCCGACCCGAGCAAAGTGGTTAAGGTTTTTTAACACATTTGCAACCGCATCAAATGATTAGTTTGATGTCGTTTAAGTTCTTTTCATCCTTACATCAAATACTAACAACTCAAACATTGTTGCTGGGTGTGTTTTTGCAATGCAAACTACAGTAAAGCCGTTAATGTACAGTTTTGTATGGTTTTGTTTACGGTGGTGGCGTCGTAAACTTGATCTTAACGAAGAATATCGCGTAATATAATTAGTGTTCAAACTATTAGAGTGCTAAATAATTGTGGTTTGTTTTACCGAATTTGTAGCGCACTAGTTTTACCAATTAGGTAAAGCCATGTTGCTGCTAAACCATATTACTTAGTGCTTTGCATACTCAAAATTCGATGGCTTACACCCTTGGCACCTAAGTGCTGCTTGCTATTTTTTTAGCGGTTTGGGCGGTCATCTTTTTTTGTTGTGTGTGTTCTTTAATGGTTTGTGGATGCCAATTTTAATAAAGGACAGCGCCTAAGCGCTTAAGGTAAAAACAGCACAATGCACTACACAAGTTACCTCTCGCTCGCGGTTTATTTTCTTGCCATGTTGGCAATTGGACTCTTCGCTTATCGCAATTCAACCAGTGACATCTCTGGCTACATTTTAGGGGGCCGAAAAGTTAGCCCACATGTAACAGCGCTATCTGCCGGTGCTTCTGACATGAGTGGCTGGATGCTAATGGGGTTACCCGGCGCCATGTTCGCCATGGGATACGACACACTTTGGATTGCCATAGGTTTATTTGCCGGTGCGCTGGCAAATTACCTGCTGGTGGCGCCAAGGCTTAGGGTGTACACCGAAAAAGCCGACGATGCTCTGACCTTGCCAGACTTTTTTGATAAGCGTTTTCACTTAAATAAAAGTGCGATTCGCATGGTGTCAGCTGCGGTGATTATTTTGTTTTTCACCTTATATACCTCGGCCGGCATAGTGGCTGGTGGCAAGTTATTTGAGTCAGCGTTTGGCTTGAGTTATCACTTAGGCTTGGTCATTACTGTGTCTGTGGTGGTGGCTTACACCCTGTTGGGCGGCTTTTTAGCCGTATCCATGACGGACTTTGTGCAAGGCTGCATCATGTTTATTGCGCTCGTGATGGTGCCCATTGTTGCGCTAACTGAGTTTGAATCCACCCGCGCCATGCTCGCAAGTGCTGAGCAAAGTATTCCAAGCATGAGCGAGTCTTTTGCCGCGATTTCTGTGTTAGGCATAGTGTCTAGTTTGGCATGGGGGCTTGGGTATTTTGGCCAGCCGCACATCATAGTGCGCTTTATGGCAATTCGTTCTGTGAAGGACATTAAAACTGCGCGCAACATAGGGATGAGCTGGATGTTAGTAACCTTAATTGGTGCGGTGGCAACAGGCCTTGTTGGTGTGGCGTATGTGAATGCATTTGGTTTAAAACTGGATGACCCTGAAACCATCTTCATTGTGTTTTCACAGGTTTTATTCCACCCAGTGATCAGTGGCTTTTTATTGGCGGCTATTTTAGCTGCGATTATGAGCACGATTTCCTCACAGCTATTGGTATCGTCCAGCTCACTCACTGAAGACGTGTATCGCGCCTTCAGTAAAAAAGCGGTGAGTGAAAAAACCTTAGTGACCATGGGGCGTTTTGGGGTGTTTGCAGTCGCTGTGGTGGCAACGCTTTTAGCACTCGACCGCTCAAACAGTATTTTGTCCTTGGTGAGTAATGCATGGGCAGGATTTGGCGCAGCATTTGGCCCGCTCGTGTTATTCAGCTTGTTCTGGCCAAAAATGACGCACCAAGGCGCCATGGCCGGTATTTTAACGGGTGCTATTACCGTTTTAGTTTGGATTTTTGCCCCCGTACTGCCAGATGGCAAAACCTTAAGCTCATTAGTGTATGAAATCGTCCCTGGTTTTATTGCCAGCAGCGTGGCCATTTACGTGGTTAGCATCATGAGCCAAGCACCCGCTAAGCAGGTTGTTGAAACCTTTAACGACACCCAGCAAACACTCGCTGAAGAACTATAAGCACGACGAAGGAAGTATTTATACATGAATAAATTCAATTGGAAGCGCATTGTTCTTAAAGTTGGCAGTGCCTTGATTGCGCCCGAGCAAAACGGCTGCAGCGCGCGTTATTTACTGAGCATTGCGCAATTTATTGTGCGTTGCCGCGCCCAAGGAACGGAAGTGATTTTAGTCTCAAGCGGCTCAGTGGCAGCGGGCTCACACTTATTTGCTGAAAACACGCCGAAATCTGTGGCAGTAAAAAAAGCCATGGCGGCAGCTGGGCAAACCGAGATGATGGCAACCTGGGATCGCTTTTTTGACTTTCCATCAGCGCAAATTTTATTAACCCATGGCGACTTACGTGACCGCGAGCGTTACACCAGCATACGTGAAACTATTTTCACTTTATTAGAGCAAGGTGTGCTGCCAATCATTAATGAAAATGACACGGTAACCACAGATGCGCTCAAAGTAGGCGATAACGATAACTTATCTGCCATGGTGGCTGCTGCAGCGGACGCAGACGCATTAATGATTTGCTCAGACGTAGACGGGTTATACGACAAAAACCCCAACAGCCATGACGATGCCACCTTGATACCGCAAGTTGCGGAAATCACTCAGGCCATTTATGACATGGCCGGCGGCGCGCTTTCTGCTGTGGGCACTGGTGGCATGCGCACTAAAATCCAAGCTGCCGAAAAAGCCACTTCACATGGCATCACCACCTTTATTGTGAATGGTTTTGAAGAGCAAACCTTCAACTTATTGCTTGAAGGCCACAATCCGGGAACTGTGTTTTTACCTTACGAAAGCCCAATGCAAGAACACATTCATTGGATGACGCACACAGCCCGTGAACAAGGTGAAGTGATTGTAGATGGTCACTTTGCCGAGCCCCTAGATGAAAACGCCGAGCAACTAGCCACGGACGGCATTTTAGAAGTGAAAGGCGAATTTAACGTGGGCGATACCATATTAGTGAGAAGTAACGACGGCACCAAACTTGCCAAAGCGAAAGCCAACTACAGCAGTTGCTTGTTGAGCTTTATCGCCGAGAACGAAAACGCTGAAGTAAATACCGGCGTGCAAGAAAGCATAGGCCCGATTATTTCTGAAGATGACATCGCATTATTGGAGAAAGTATGAATTTAATTAAGGACATTGCCTCACAAGCGGCAAAAGCAGCAAAGCAACTTGCTTTATTATCAACAGAACAAAAAAACAACGTGCTGATGCACATGGCAAAAGCATTGCGTGATAACACAGCGCGTATTTTAAATGCGAACCAAGATGATTTAGCTAAAGCAAAAGCCAATGGTTTAAGTAGCGCTATGGTCGACCGTTTAACATTAACGCCTGAGCGCATTGATGACATGGCAAAAGGCATTGAAGTGATCGTTGAGCTGGACGACCCAGTTGGCACAACCCGTAATATGGGCACCCGCCCAAATGGCATTGCTATCAGTAAAATGCGTGTACCACTGGGTGTTGTGTGCATGATTTACGAAGCACGCCCTAATGTCACCGCTGATGCCGGCGCGTTGTGTTTTAAATCAGGTAATGCTGTGATTTTACGCGGTGGTAAAGAAGCGCTTGCAAGCTCAATGGCAATTGCCGATGTGATGCATGATGTATTGAAGCAGTTTGATTTACCTACAGCCATGATTTCTGTGGTACCAGACCCAGATCGCGGCCTATTAATGGAACTGATGCAGCAACGTGACACAATCGATTTGATCATCCCACGCGGTGGTGAAGGCCTAATCAACTTTGTGACAGAAAACAGTACTGTACCTGTGATCCAGCATTTTAAAGGCGTGTGTCATTTATACGTTGATAAAGACGCGGATTTAGATAAAGCCATGGCTCTGCTACTTAATGGTAAAACGCAGCGTACGGGTGTGTGTAACGCCCTTGAAGGTCTCATTGTGCACCAGGACATTGCTAAAGACTTTTTACCAAAGGCGGCTAAAGCCCTCAAAGAAAAGCACGTCACCATGCACATTAACCAAGCGGGGCTTGCCTATGTGCCAGATGCTATAGAAATTGCAGAGTCGGATTATGGTCAAGAATACCTCGACCTTGAAATTGCGATTCGTGTGGTGCCTGATTTCAACGCAGCTGTGATGCACATTGATGAATTTGGCTCGCACCACACCGAAGTAATTTGTACAGAGAACACTGATACAGCCACATTATTCCAGCGCAGTGTGGACGCCTCAGTCGTGATGGTGAATGCATCAAGTCGTTTTTCGGATGGTTCACAGCTTGGCCTAGGAGCTGAAATTGGCATCGCCACCACTAAGCTGCATGCGTATGGCCCAATGGGGCTTGAATCACTCACTACGGAAAAGTTCTTAGTGGCAGGTAACGGCCAAATCCGTGAATAGTGATTAAAAAAAGCGACTAGCTAAATTTTAAAGCGCCCACAGGGCGCTTTTTTTATCTCTTTTTATTCTTTTTATTTCAATGTAAAGCGGGCCATCAAGGTGTTTAAGTGCTCAGCTTGTGATTCAAGCTCTACACATAAATTACGACACGCGGTGACGTTTTCTGATGTGGCCTTTGCGTGGCTTGCGATTTCCGTGACGTTTTCATTCATTTCTTCGGTCACTGAGCTTTGTTCATCGGTGGCGGTGGCAATGTTAAGGTTCAAATCCGAAATATGGTTAATTTGTGTAGTGATGTCACTCAGTAACTCACCGGTTTGCGTGACGCTTGCTACACTCGACTGAGTTAATTTATCGCCAGCCTGAATCTGCGTCACTGTGGTGCTAGCAATGGACTCTAAGCGAGATATCATCTCATGAATTTCTTCAGTGGATTGTGCGGTGCGGGCGGCAAGGGTGCGTACTTCGTCGGCAACGACGGCAAAGCCACGACCTTGCTCACCGGCACGGGCAGCTTCAATGGCGGCATTAAGTGCTAATAAATTAGTTTGCTCTGAAATAGAAGAAATCACATCTAATAAAGCGGAGATAGATTTTATTTCATTGGCGAGGTTTTCTACGGACTCTACAGACTCAGTCATAGAGCCAGCCAACTGATTGATCTCTTGGACTGTGCTATCAACCACAGTGAGCCCTTGGTTGGCATTTTTCTGGGTGTTTTTGGACGTCTCTGCGGCATGACTGGCGTTTTGCGCTATGCCTTGCACTGTGGCACCCATTTCATTCACGGCAACCGCTACTAAGTCAGTACTTCGCTGTTGATGATCCGTTTGTTCAGCGGTTTGTACCATAAGGTGGCTTACTTGCGCGCTTGCCTCAGACAAGCTTTGTGCTGATGATAAAATATTCAAACACAGGCTTTGTAACTGGTTGATTAGCTTATTTACCTGCTCGCCAAGGGCAAGGACTTCATCCGTGCCATGGCAATCGATTCGGGCTGTGAGATCGCCGTCGTTATCTGTGATGTCTGTAATGGCATCATGGATGGCATGAATGGGCGCAACAATTTTATTGGTTAGTAAGCGGGCTAACAGTAAAAAGAGGCCTGCGAGCGTCAGTGAAATTAAAATATTGATTAAAATAGCGTGGTTAATCGCTGCAAAAAACTGCGCTTTTGGCACCTCAGCCACCACATACCAATCAAGTGATTGCATTTTGATTGCGGCAGAAACGAAGTCTTCACCGTCTCGCGTCATGTCACTGTGGCTTAAAGTATCCTGTGAAGCCTTACGGATATGCGCCAAAGGCACGGGGGAAATTTGGCTCATCGGGCGGTTAATCAAATCAGTATTGCGATGCAGCTTAATTGTGCCCTTAGCATCAATTAAATACACCTCGCCAGACTCGCCAATTTTGTAGCTGCGAATAATCTCAGCCATGTTTGCTAACGAGCGGCCAATGCCGGCAATGCCTTGTTGGCCATTACCTAAGCGGTAGTTTACAAATAAGGTGGCCTCACCTGTGGCCGTGTCTGTATCTAAGGAAAGCTCAAAGGGTTTGTTACTTGCTAAAAAGTTGTAAAACCAAGCGTCTTGTTGGTTATCTTGCGAAAGGGTTTTAAGGCGCCCGCCTTGATTATAATAATGACCACTTTCAGCATGGATGACATAAGCACTGATTGCTTGGTAGCGGCTTTGTAACTCATTTAAATAACGGGTAACGCTTGCTTGGGATGCATCCGGTTCACCTTCGGCGAGCCAGTTGGTAATAAAAGGATTATTAGCCATGTCGCTTGATGTGCTAATAGGCGGGCTTAACTCTAGCTCTAAGCCGTTACGCACACTTTTTAAGATGGCGGGCAATTCAGTGTCTGTGACTCGCTCACTGAGCAGAGCACGAAAGTTAAAGGTAAAAAATAAGGTGCTTATCACCAAAGGTACTAACAAGGCGAGGGCAAAGCCACCTGTGAGTTGGGTTTTTAACTTCATAAGTCATTGATTCTCAATTTGCTTTGTTTAAGCCTAGTTGTAAGTCGGCACTTTGCGAGAAAAAAGCCAGCAAATGCTGGCTTTTGATGCAGAAACAAGGTCAATCTTATCAACAACTAATTTGCTTCCTTGAGTCCCTCTTTATGCTGAGCTAAATCAATGATTTTAGGTTCATCACCACCATCAATTAAAAATTCAAAGCACGTCAGTGTGTTGCACCCTTCGCAATATCCTTTTGCCAGCATCACACATTGTTGATTGGAAAGTTCTGCCAGTGTGCCGCGCATATACTGTGAGAAAATCGGCGCACCGCAATTTCCGCATTCTGCATCGCACCCGTTGAATGCCAGTCCGTTAGCAAAGGTGTAAGGCAACTGCTCACTAATGGGTTGGCATTGGTCCCACTCCAATGCTTCCACCGAATACTGCTTAGTCATACTTCTACCTTAACTACTGCTTACTTCAGTCACTTCTAGTGTAGGGAGGTTTGTTCGCTTTGCTGCAATAACTCAGGCGAAAATGTTACAAATGTTCACAAAATAGGTAATTATTCTAGGTACACAAAATAGGAACTGCGCTAGTATTTGTCTTCCTTATAGGCACGAACAAGGATGTGACGCATGAGCGAGTCAAAACAACTGCGTGACTTACCGCTTAATCAATTGATAGGTGCGCCTCTTAGCGCCATCAGTGACGGCCAAGTGATGTTGGCATCGGCTACTCGGGATTTTATTGAAACCGTGGGGCTAGATGAAAACGGCCAAATCCGCATGGTTAACTTCAATTTTTCACGCCCTGAATACAATGAAAACCCAGATGGCAGTGTGGATGAAATCACCAAAGACTATGTGGTGGAAGTGCCCTTTATCTCCATTGTATCAGTGCCGACTTTGCAAGTGGCGGATGCCAAAATTGAATTTGATTTAGAAATCAAAACCTCATCGTCGCAATCTTTAAATAAGCACCTGCAACCCAAAGCGGAAGGCGGGCAGCCAGTTAAGAAAAAAGCCAACCTCATAGGCACCATTGCCAGTAGCTCGAAAAAAACCAGCCAGTCTAATTACCACGTGTCATTGCAAGCCAAGCAAGGCGAAACCCCGGAAGGTTTATCGCGGTTATTAGATATTTTGCATCGCAATATTGCCCCAGTGGAAGCACCCAAAAACAAGGATTGAGTGAATGTTACTGTACGATTTAATAGAAGCCATCATGAACTCGGTGGCAACGGCCCAAGATGAAATTGAGCAGCAAAATTTACGCAATTTAAGTCAATATTTTGATGCCGATGGCAAGCCAGAAACAGTTACGGTGAAGCTGCCTAACATTGCCAACCAAGTGGATGGCGAAGAAGGGGGCGAGAGCCATGATGTGTTAGACATTCCCATCTTATCTCTTTTACAAGTTAACCCAATCAAAATTAAAGAATTGGAAGTCAATTTTCATATGCCGATTGGCGCGGTAAAGAAAATTGAAGAAGCCTCATTGGAAGAGGACAACAATCTCCTCAGCACCACAACAAGCAAAATCTTAAAAGAAGTGCGCAAGAAGAAATTCATGTCCACCGACATCGGTGGCAGTGGCATGTTTGGTAGTAACCGTTCGAAGAATGCGGAAGTGAAAATAACTTTCGAGAGTGGGGAAGTGCCAGAAGGGTACATGAAGTTGAACAACCACCTTCTGAAGCTTTTCTGATTTTACTTAATCTAAGGAGAATATTATGGCTGGTGAACTAGTCAAAATGTCCGATCAGTTCCAAGGCTTGCCAATGGGCAACCTGATCGGTGGTCCATTATCAGCGGCATGTGATTCACAAATCATGTTGGCGCGCGCAACATCTGACTTTATTAATGATGTTGGCTTTGATGAGAACAAAAAAATCCGCATGGTGGATTTTAGCTTCTCAAAACCTGAGCACATCGACCAACCTGATGGCTCTATCGTAACTAAAGCGCAAGACTACAAAGTCAGTGTGCCGTTTATTTCGATTGTGTCTGTGCCGACTTTGCAAGTTCAAGACGTTGACGTGTCATTTAATATGGAAGTGAAATCGTCTTTCTCTGAATCCAGCAAGCAAGACCGTCAAGCCGCATTTGAAGCGGAAGGCAGTGGTGGCATTGGTCCTTTCCGTGTTCGCGTAAAAATGAGCGGCTCGGTGTCATCATCAAAAGAGTCTCAGCGTTCAAGCGATAACTCAGCTAAATATGCTGTGCGCGTAACCGCTAAGCAAAGTGGTACGCCAGAAGGCTTGTCACGTGTGCTGGATATTCTACAACAGTCAATCGCGCCAGTGCCGCAAGGCGAGCCGCGTGACATTGCGTAAGTAGTAATAAGGAGGCTGCGGTGATACCAACAAGTCAAGGGCAAACAAACACGTTTGATCTATCTGAAGTGGGTTATGTTCGGCGTGTGGTTGTTGGCAGTTTAGATCCGCAGTCTATTCCTACTGAGGCAGACACCCAAGCCAAAATGGATGAGGTTAATCGCTGCTTAAGCGAATTTCCAAAAGGAAAACTGCTGGGTATGGAGCGAAGTTTTTCGATTTTGCGCATTGGTGAACATCAAGTAGTATTGGAGGCTGTTTCCTATCATATTGGTTTTAAAAGAAAACCTATCTGGGTAGAACAAGAAGAACAAAACAAAAAACGCAAACCGGCCTTTGATATAGACCCAGAAAAGGTCAAACAATTTATTGATGACTAATAATGAAAACACCAACCGTTGTACCACAGAGGCACCCTGCCTTTGGTGGTGCGTTGACCAAAGCCCTTTTTATTGTCCTCACTTTGATAATGCTGTGCGCTTGCAGCTACCTAAGTTGGGATGTCTATCAACTTAAAGCCGACCACCAAGCCCGTGTAAAACAAGAAATTGAAACCGAAACTCTGGCGGCTGCCAACACCATTCGAAACCAGCTGAGTAAACAAGCGCAGCGCATTGATTTAATTGCCAAAGAGCTAGCATTACAAAGCGTCACGCCAGAAAACGCAAAAGCACTGACAGAAACGTATTTTGCAAAATATGATGAGCTTGCCTCACTAGCCATTGCACTTAAACCCGCACCTAACAGTTACACCAGTGATGCGTTTTACATTGAGCGTTTAACCAGTAATACGCCTAAGCGCCACACCCTAAAAAATTACCATGTGGATGAACCGCAATTTAATTGGTACTCGCGCCCGCTAAAAGAAGGCCCAATTTGGACTGAGCCATATTATGAGGCGGAAAACGATGTGCTGATGACCACCTACTCAGTACCATTATTGCAAGCGGGCAGTGATGTGCCGATTGGCGTGATCCCAACGGATGTGAATTTACAGACGCTCACTAACAGCTTAAAAGCCGTGCCTTTGGGTAAAACAGGCTATGCCATGCTGTTTTCTGAATCGGGGCGCTTGTTGTCTCACCCTGTGTTTGATCTCGTAAAAGAAGCGCAAACTTGGGAGAGCCTTGCTAAAGACTCAGAATTTAGTTTTTTAAGCGAAAAGACTCATTGCCAAGCAGGCAGTGATGGCGTGAGCGTGACCAATACCACAGATAAAAACTTGTTTGTGGGCTGCATCTACATTGATGAGCTGCACTGGACATTACTGACAGTATTTAGTGAGCGCGAAGCCCAAGTTGATCCAAGCAAGTTAAAGCGCCATTACCTACTGATTTTTGCCAGTGCCACCTTCTTATTAGTGGGGCTATTTACCCTCACCTGGGGCACTTATAACTCAAAAGCTATGGGTAAATTAGCCGCTACCTTTTATACCAGCGTGTTTGTGGTGGCGATTATGGCGACGTGGTATGTAGCGCGGATGTATTACCCCACTCATTTGAGTGATGACGCGATACAAGTGCTCAATAAAACGGATCGGAATGCTTTTGTCAGTAATTACATTGACCGCTCCCATGAAAAACATGAAGCAGAGCCCATAAGCATTCGCACCGGCTTACACATTCAATCCATTGAAGCGCGAAGCGCCCATAATATCTTTTTAACGGGCTATGTGTGGCAGGTGTATCTGCCTGAGTTTTTAGAAACGCTAGAGCCAGGGATTGTCTTCCCGGAGTCGGTTAGCGCCAGCATTGAGCCTGCGTATCAAGAAACCAATAGTGATGGCTCAATCACTTATGGCTGGTATTTTGAAGTCGAAGTGCGCCAGCCCTTTGATTACGGCAAATACCCGTTTGATACGCAGCACGTATGGTTACGAATTTGGCATCATGAATTTAATAAAAACGTGATTTTAGTGCCAGATATCGAAAGCTACAGTCACTTCTCACCTATCCATAAACCAGGCCTAACGGACAAACTGGTGCTTTCTGGCTGGCAAGCGGTAGCAAGTAGCTTTAATTTTGTTGAGCACAGCTACAACGAAAACTTTGGCATCAACAATTACCGTGGCTCTAAGGACGTGCCTGAGCTTTATTATGACGTGGTAGTACAGCGCAGCTTTTTAAGCCCATTTATCACGACCTTGTTACCAGCACTGGTGATTGCATCGTTATTATTTGCCGCGGTAGTGAGCTTGCCAAAAAGTGATGTTAACGAAGAGCGCAATACGGGTGGGGCCTTGATGTTTACCATCTTACTGGCGCACTTTTCGTTACGTGAATACCTAGATCTTAATGGGGTTGTGTATTTTGAATCCTTTTATTTTGTTTTATACGGGCTCATTTCAGCCCTACTTGGCGTAAGTTATTACTATTATCATTGCCAAAATGAGCAAAATAAGGACAAAATATACAAACTAAGCACCCGCCTATACTGGCCAGTGTTTAGCGGCGTGATATTTATCATCACGTTAGTGACGTATTTGTAACCCATAGAGATAATAATAATGAAAAAACTAGGGATTGTTTTTCTGGTACTTTTTTTGAGTGCCTGCTCGTCTACGACCAAAAAAAAGGTCATGCGAAACACTTCTAATTTACCAAAGCCACAACATATTGTGGTGGATTACTCAGGCTTGAGTGATATCAATGTGCGCTTATCTGGGCTTGGTTATAATGGTGACCAAATCGCTTCCTCAATCCATCAGGCTCAATTTAATGCCGCAATGCAAGGGCAGTCGATGGGTGCTGCAGGAGGGCTTGCTGGTGCATTAGTTGGCACTATGCTGGTAAAAAGTGCTGCCGAATCAGCGGCTCAAAAAGAAAAAAACGCGCCAGTGGCTATGGCAATTGCAAAAGTGAAGGCGCTTAACTTCACTGATATCATGAACCAAGCAGCGCTTAACGAGCACTTCACCTTATACACTGAAGAGCAGCAAGAAGGCCTTCCTAAAAGCCATTACAAAATGACGCCTTTTATTAGCTTTTCGGCTAATTACCTTAATATGCAGCTAATTGTGCAATTAGAGCGTATTAAAAATAAAAAAGTGGTTTATCGTAATTATTTCCAAATCACGTCGCCTATGCTGCTTAAGGAAAACGCGTCTTTAAATAATGTGAATAACATTTCAAACGAAGCGTATTCAGCCATGATAGTAAACATGTTGGATCATATGCCTAAGATGATTTCAGGAGAATTTGGGCAATGGCGAGAGGTAAATAAAAGCTCAAAAGGCATTAAATTTAAACGCAGACGTTATACGTACTACGAACGCGGTCAAGTATTGGAAAAAAACGATGACTACATCATTTACCGCAATTTACGTGGTGAAATAAAACTCCATCCTTACGATGTGATGTTATAAAAAAAAGGGCCTTAGGCCCTTTTTTTATAGTTTGTTTGGTGTGATTTCAGCGACCTTTTGATTGCTTGGTGCGCTACCAATTCGATTAACGTCCTGCAGGATAACCTGAACCACACTATGTAAGTTGGTATATACCGCATTAGTTAGGTTAGGGTAGCCGTCTGATTCATCCCAAGGCATTTCAATCACTTTAGATTGATAGGCGTTGTTAAACCACACAACTGCACCATTATTTAAGTCAACCATTTGCACCTGAACGCGAGCACTGGCTAGCGGCTCTGAGGTTGGAACTGGACCATAATAACTACGCGTTGTACCAATGCTTGGCATATCCACTAAAACTAAGTAATCAATACCGTGCGCTTCTTTGTATTTAGAAAAGTCAGTTTTATTGATGTTTTTAGAAGGCGTTTTAAATTTATCAGCTACTTTACGTGTGATTGCCTCAGTCACAAGATTTGCTTGGTAACCCTTGGCATTAAGTGCGTCCGTTAATTGCTGCGGTAGTGCTTGGTACTCATCAAACACTTGTGCTTTTAAATGCTTATCTAAGCCCGCATTAACTGCAGAAATAATGCCATAGTCTAAAAGACCGATTTGGCCTGTGTAGCCTGTTTCAGCCTTTACAGGCTCAACATACATCACACCAATCTTTTTGTTTTTGTCGATATTTTGACTGAATGGAACTGCTTCTTGTGTGCTTGCACAAGCGCCAAGCACTAAGGCCATACCTAGTACTAAGGCAGTTTTGAATTTATTAAACATAATTTTCCCTAAGATTATTGTTATTCCCTTTTATGGGAAACAGAATTTTAACAAAATATTTAAGGATTACTATGGCTCACATTAAAAAGCCTTACTAAGCACAATGGCGCATTCGACTTTGGTAGAAGAGGCGGAGGGGAGTTAGTTTTAGAACTAATAGAAAAAGAGCAAGCTCAGCTTGCTCTTTTCTACACTACATATCTTGAGCAAAGTACTTAATTGGGAGATTGCTCTTGAGCTTGCTTACCGTACTCAGGTGAGCGAGGCCCATACAAAATGCCATTATGTGAGTTAGGTGACAGTAAACGCCCCGTGGCAACACCGCTGATGTCATAACCTGCATCAGTCACGGTTTCAATGATTTGCGTTAGTGCCGCCTCTACCAGTAAGCCAACCAAGCCGTGGTTATTGGTGCCTTTTTGCTCGCTGCTGGAGGCGCGAGCCGAACCATGCCATAACATCTGGCCGGTTTTTAAGTCTACTAAACGGGCATTTAGCATGACCACAGTATCACTTGAAATCACCACATAGCTGGTACCATATTGAACCACTTCCATGTACAGCGCCGTGTCGGCCCCAAAAATCTCATGCAATTTGTTTGTTGGTACAGCATGTATGTCTTCTGCAACGGTTAACCCATTACTTTTAAACGTTTCATTCACTAAAGAAACAGGGAATACGTAGTATCCCGCCTCGGATAAAGGCACAGTGACATTGGCTAATACGCTGTAAGGTGCAATCACTTCTGCCGTTTTATTAATGGGAGGCAGCACCATAATAGAGCGTGGATTACTTGCTTTAAACGCGCTGTAATCATAAGCAGGTGGTGGCGACACACAGCCAATTAAATACACAAGTGAGGCTAGGAGCGCAAATAACTTAAGTAATTTCATTGCGTGTTGGCCTCTAGGTTACTAATTAGAAAATCTATGTATTGTTGCGACTCCGGGTAAAGTTGCTTTTCTGTATTAAGGTGCGCAAGCCCTTCTGCAACATTACCTAAAGTCATTTTTAAATAGCCTAAGTGGGCATGCACGCCAGGAGCAACCTGCATGTTCTTATTGCCTGCGACTTCAACTAATTCGTTTAACTCTTGAACTTGCTGCTCCAAGCTCACGTCTTCAGCTTTAAAGTATTCATACACATTACTTTGGTAATTACCGTAGTAATAAAGTGGCTTAGTTGTTTTACAGGCCGCTAAAGTGGCGAGCATCAACGCCATGGAAAATAGTTTTACCTTATGCATTGCTAAAACTTCCACGCGCCGACTTCAATGCCTTCTACCAAACGATTCACCGCTTCGCGAATGGCTAAATCCAATACTTTACCGTTTAACGTTGAGTCATAGCTGGTCGTCCCACCAAAACCAACAAACTCTCGATTGGTTAGGCTGTATTCACCCGCACCTTGGGCCGAATAAACAACCGCTGAGGTTTTTACGTCTACGATGTTTAAGTTTACTTTTGCGTAGGCAATTTGTGCTTTTCCTTTACCCAGTAAACCAAATAATTGCTTGTCGCCTTGCTCTTTTCGGCCGAACTCAGCAACACTGCCAGTCACTAAGTAATTTGCGCCAATTAAAGCTTGGTTTTCACCAGAAAAACCAGCTTCAGCTGCAATTTCTTCAAGGTTTGCTCTATCCATTAAAATAAAGCGATTACTTTGCTGCAGGTGCGTCATTAAGATGCTTTTAGCTTGCCCACCTAGTTTGTCGTCGCCAGAGCTGAAAATGCCATTTTGAAAGCTTGAGCGATTATTAAATTTACCTATCACTAGCTTACTTTTAGGTCCTGTATAGGGTTTGTTGGCAACGTCAACGGTTTGAACGGCTAACTGTGTAGAAGATTCAGTGGCAGCACACCCACCTAAAGCAATGAGTGATGTAAGCATTGCGGCTGAAAATAGATTTTTGATCATGACTATCCCT
>JBGTXC010000037.1:0-14903 GCA_041937835.1 Alteromonadaceae bacterium
ATTCTTGGCAAATAAAACCCAATGGCACCGAAGGCTATCGCACTGCAGAAGTCACCTTAGGCGGTGTCGATACCGATGCTCTCAGCTCAAAGACCTTTGAGGCAAAACAGGTGCCTGGGCTTTACTTTATTGGTGAAGTGACAGACGTGACCGGTTGGCTAGGGGGCTATAATTTCCAGTATGCATGGAGCTGCGGTTGGGCCGCAGGGCAAGCGGTTTAGTGCTGCATTTTAAGCTTTACCGCACTTAGCTGGTTTTTTAAATAATGAGTAACACGCCTTGTTACTCATCATTGTTGCGCTTACTCACCTTAACCAGGCTCAATCACAAACTTGCAAGAATGCGCTTGCTCGCAAACACTTAATGCATATTGGTATTAGGTAGTTGATGTAATGCGCATATTCTTTCGCTCACTTCTAGTGTGTACTTTCTCTGGCTTACTCCTGCTAACTCTCCCTTTAAAGGCGCTAGAGCCACATACCTTGGCAGAAATAAAAGCCTTAAAAGAGCAAGGTAACACCGTGTTTGTGATGATCCCCAAACTGACCCATGAAGCCTTTTTTGATGAGGCGGCAAAAGGCTGTATGGATGCTGCAAAAACACTGAATGTACACTGTGTGTATTATGGGGATGCCCTTGAAAGTGTGCGCCTGCAAGAACAAGCCATCCGCGATGTGATAGCCATAGGGGTGGACGGCATCGCGCTTTCTAGTATTCAAAACACCCAATTAGCTCCTAGAGTGCGCGCGGCTTTATTGGCGTGGGGCAAGCCACTCGTGGCATTTGATACCCACTTTGACGAGACCTTAGCCAGCGCCTACATAGGCACGGATAATTACCAGCTGGGTTTACAGCTAGGTGAAGCCATTCGTGCGCATAAGCCAGAAGGCGGTGTTTACTGCACTTTAATTGGCAGAATGGCATCGCAAAATTTAGCAGAGCGTTATTTTGGTTTGCTCAATGGCTTATCAAAGCAAGGGCAAATGCCTGAACTTTGGGAAGAGGGCATAGGTTGCCCGATGGAGTTCTTAGGGGATTATCAACGTTCTTTAAAACAATTAGAACGCATTTTAACTAAGCATACCCCAGATGTGATAGTGACTTTAGGGGGCGGGCCGCAGTTTGTGCCGGATGCGTATCAAACACTGATGACCCCGCACAAAGACAAAATCACCAGTGGCACTTTGATGATTGCCGCTATCGACATCGGGCCTGCTCAGGTCGGTTTTATTGAGCAAGGGCTTGGCAGTGTCAATGTCGGGCAAACCCCATATCAAATGGGCAGGTTAGCACTTGAAAACTTATTGGCACTTCTTGATGGGAAAGATGTAGAAAAAGTGCAGTTCACAACTATTATCAACTGCCAAAAAGAAACTGTGCCTGCGTGCTACCTTGAACACGCAAGCAAGCGGTAAGGGTAATTACAAAGATGCGGCCAGCGCTTTGATGTCTTCGAGCGCTTTTGCTTTTCGCTCATCAGCCCCTGGCATGTTCAAACCCTCAGCATAAATAAAGTGCACATCTGTGATGCCTAAAAACGCCAGTACATCTTTTAAATAAGCGGTTTGCGTGTCTTTGTCTGTGCCTTGGTACATGCCGCCGCGCGCAGCTAAGATCACCACCTTCTTACCTTCAATCAAACCCACAGGGCCTTGCTCTGTGTATTTAAAGGTGATGCCAGCACGGGCGACTCGGTCGACCCAGGCTTTAAAATTGGAGGGCACACCAAAATTATACATGGGCATACCAAGCACAATGAGGTCATTGTTTTTTACTTCTGCGATTAGCTCGTCAGAGATTTGCGCCAGCGCAGCTTGCGAGGCATCGCGTTCGCTTTCATCAACACCCCACGCTGCCATTTCTTCTTGCGTTAAATGTGGCAGTTGTGTGCTTGCAAAATCACGGGTGGTCACCTCAAGTGACTGAGCTTTGCCTAATTCAGCAATAAACTCATTAGCTAATTGGTGTGATTGGCCTTGCTCGCCGTTAAGCGACGTTTGTAATAACAAAGTGTTCATCGTCTTGTATCCTGCTGTTTCGTATTAAGCTCAGTATATGTATGCTTTGGGCGAATTAAAAACGCTAAAAATAGAAGGTTTTAATCGCTTTCATAGAACGTTAGCATTGCGACTGTGACGTGTTTTTGAGTGTCAGCTTACCTTCGTCATCTAAGGTCATTGCCACGTATGCACCGGGCTTTACCAGATGCCAAGGATTACGTGTGAATGCTTGAAGGAGTTCAAGTTCAATGGCGTAAATCACTTTTTGATTGCAATCAGCAATGAGGATTTCACTGTCTGTTTGTATCACTTTTCCTTGAATTAAGCGGGCGCGGTTAAGTGCATGGCTTTGTTGAATGTGCGCTTGGGTTTGTCGCGTGAGCCTTGCCAGCTCACTGATACGGGCAAGGCTTTCTTCCCCTGTGAGTGTGTGCTCTTGGGCGGCAAAGCCTGTGGTTGTGGGCTCTATTACCTGCATGGTTTGATAGCTATTAACGGCATACACTGGGGTTAGATCGCGGCTTTGGTATTGCCATAATAGGATTGCAAAACAGCCCAGTGCGGCAAAGCTTGCGCCTAACTGAAACCCTTGCCACCAAGAAAGCCGTGTTTTTTTACTGACGTCTTGTTTGCCAGTAATAGCCATAAGCAATTGATCTTTTTCAGTATCGCTTAAGCCCTGAGACTGAAGCGCATGTTGGTGTGCTTTTTTAAGGGCGTCATCAAGTGAGTGATTATCCTGCGTTGGCATACGGTGTCTCCTCGGTTGTGAGTTGTTCTGCCAATTTGGTTTTGGCATAACGCAGGCGCGTTTTTACGGTTTCTTTTTCGCTGTGGGTGATGTCGGCTATCTCCGCCACACTGAACCCAGCTAACTGTAATGACAAGGCATCCCTTTGTAAAAAGGGGAGAGTAGCCATGGCATCTGCCAGGGTGTCACTGGCAGATGACTCAGTATTCGTTGTGACATCGTTCATGCTGATGTGCTCTTCGTCATACAGGGCGCTTAAGCGGTTTTGTTGTTTGTATTCATCTAGTAACGCATTGCGTGCCACTTTAAAAAGCCACACTTTTACTTTGCTCTCTTCTGTGACTTGAATACACCTTGGGTATTCAATGATCTTTAACCAACTTTTTTGCCCAATATCACAGGCTAATTGGCGTTTGGTTTCGCTTCCTACCCCTTGATAGCGCGTCAGTTGTTTTAATAAATAAAGGTGTAATTCATCCCCGAGTCGGGCGATAAGTTCCGCTAGGGCATTCTTATCACCCTTTTGCCAAGCAAGTAGTAGTTGGGCGTCGGTCGCAGTGTGTCGCTGACGACGCGTTCGATTAAATAGTCTCAAGCGGTTCCCTTAAAGCGCAAAGGCATCATGCCTTTGCTATTAATTACTGTCATCTAAGGTGAAGTCAAGCCGTACCGTTTGTTGGTGCTGTGCCATGGCTTTGCCATCCACCACTTTGGGTTGGTATTTCCACTTTTTAAGGGCTTTTTTAGCGTCTTTATCAAAGAGGCGTTTTGGCTCTGATGCCACCACGTCCACATTGGTCACTGTGCCAAGTTCCGTGATGCTAAAGCTCAATACCACATACCCTTCAATGCCATCACGGGCCGCTTTAACAGGGTAATGCGGCGGCACTTGCACTAATGGCGTTGCCTGCTCGCGATCGCTCACCCCATTGAAGTTGATATTAGGTGCAGGTGAGGCAATCTCTGGCTTATACCCTATGGTCACTGAATTTGGCACCTGAGGGGTTACTTCCGGCGTTGGGCGCTCAACCTTAGGTGGCATTTTTGGCGGCTCAGGCAGCGTTTTACGCTCAATGAGCTCGGCCGGCTTAGGTGGCTCAAATAAAGTCACTGGGCCTGTTGTAAATGTGTCCATCACAGGCGGCGCATCTTGCCCAACAAGGTACTGCATAAAGGCAAAGGTGCCTAAGGTAACTGTACTTGCTAATAGGGTGATGGTGCCTACTTTTGCACTGAGTTGTAATACCTGTGAGAAGGGGGCTGTGTGGCTCATAAGCTAGCTCCTTTGCTGTTTGCTTACCTCATTAACGACGCAGCCATAAAAAAGGGGTGATATTTTTTTAATAAAGATAGGATTTTGTTTTTTTTAGTAAATTTACGGTTTGTGACCTATTCTCAATAGCGATGTGTGACATAAATAACAATGACTTTTTCTCTTTATGACCAAGCAGAATACGCCTTCATCATTGTGGTTGAGCCTCTCATGGCTTGCGCCATTAGCAGTCTTTTCACTGCTGATGTTTTTCACTGTGTATTTTTATCAGCAAGCGCTGGCAAGGCAGGAAGCGCTCCATCAGCAGCATGTGGAGCAAGAGGTCAACGTGCTTGCGGCGCACTTAGAGCGTGCCATTAATAACGAAGTCATTAAAGTTGAAAACTTATCCGCTTTATTAGTTGGTTTTTCACCAATAGAGCAAACCCGATACACGGCTGTGGTCAGTAGCCTGTATGAGGGCGAGCTCAACCAAAGTGACACAGCTTGGATCCTCTCTGGGGAAATAGAACAGCAAGCCGCAGTAAAGCAGATGTTGGAGCAAACAGATGCCCCCGTAGCCTTATATGAATCCCGTTTTGGGGAGCGCACTGACTTTGAAGCCGGTGGCGAAGATTTATTGGTGATTGCAGCAGGTACAGGTGCGTTTAATGCGCAAAAAGGCCGAGTGCTCACCATTGAAGATGAGATCATAGATTTTGTTTACCCTGCGCTTAATAAAGCGCAGCTTTACGTACCACCGCTGACCAATCAAAACGTGGGTAACCGTGATACGGCGTATATTTACATTATTAACCCGGTTGAGCTTAGTAATGGTTTGGTTGGGGTGTTACTGGTCAGAAAAACCGTGTCTTCTTTGTTTAAAAGTTTGAGCGACCTCACATTCAGCAGTAACTATGGTTTAACCATTATTGATCAGGCCAATAATAGCTTTAGTCACCCAGAGAAAATTTTAAGGCCTGCGTCTGAGCTACAGCAAACCAGCCAAATTCGTGACTTTGCCTTAAATTTTGATGGCCAAACTTGGGCGCTTAAAGTGCGCCCTACCTTTGAAAGCCAGCATTTTGACTCCCTTGGCAACAACATGATTTTGACCACAGGTGGGTTTATTAGCCTGTTATTTGCATGGGGTGTTTGGAGCTTAATTCGTAAAAAAATCAGCACTGAAAAGGCGCTTGAACGCACGGAGCGCCTGTTAGAAAAAGCCAATGACACCATCACGGCACAAGGTGATGAGCTCGATAATATGCATCGGCAGATTCAAGCTGCGGTGAGTGATGCCAAAAATGCCAATTATGTGAAGTCCGTACTCTTTAGCAATATGAGTCATGAGGTACGCACGCCGCTCAATGGGATTTTAGGGATGTCCGAGCTATTAAAACGCTCGGCGCTGAGCAGCACACAAATGGATTACTTAAAGAAGTTGGATGTGTCTGCCCAGCATCTTGCTGTGGTCATTAATGACATCCTCGATTACTCAAAAATTGAGGAAGATAAACTCCAACTTGAAGAACGCCCTTTCTCCCTTTATACCTTGGCAGAGCACATTAAAGGTGCCATGGAAATGGTGCTGATTGCGAAAGACATCAAGCTGTATGTGGAAATGGAGCCGGGTACCAGTACGGATCTTATTGGTGATAAAACCCGTATCGCGCAAGTGATCTCACACCTTGTTACTAACGCCATTAAATTTACCAATGAAGGTGAAGTACGTTTAACTATGTCGACCACTAAGGGCAAACCCATGCCTAATGGCGACATTCCGGTTTTGTTAAAACTTGAAGTCACAGACACAGGCTCGGGCATTGAGCGTAGCCTTCATGACACCATTTTTGAGCCCTTTGTCCAAGGGAATAATGTGTCACGGCTGGAGTATTCAGGATCAGGCTTAGGGCTCACATTGTGCCGTCAGCTTTGCCGTATGATGGGTGGCGACGTACACTTTGTGAGTGAAACTGGCAAAGGCTCGCAATTTTTTGCCACCATGGCGCTTAAGTTCAACACCCATGTGGTGAAACAAACAAGCGCCTTAAATAAACAGCTCGACGTTAAACGTGTGCTGATTTTAGATGACAACCCTTTATCGTTAGAGATCCTCAGTGATGCCATGGCGCAAATGAAAGCGCCATACATCGCCCTGCGTAATGCCAAAGATGCGATTGAGCTATTAAAAGAAAGTGATGACATTGACCGCATCATTCTCGACTGGACCATGCCTGAGGTGGATGGCGAAGCCTTTTTAAAAATGCTCGCAGAGCTTGATTTAAAGCATCCGCCCAAGGTGGTGGTGATCTCAGCGTATGATTTAAGCAAAATTGTGATGACGGAGCCTGCCTACCCCATTGCCGCGATTTTAGCCAAACCCTGTAAAGAAGAAGATCTCTTCAAGGCGCTATCTGATGATGACAAAGCCAACGTTGCTGTGATGACGGAAGAAACCATTTGGCAAGGTGTGCGCATCGTTATTTGTGAAGACAATAAGGTCAATCAGATTGTAATTGAGAAAATGCTCGCTGAGTTAGGTGTACAAGTGGTGGTGACTAACCATGGTAAAGAATGTTTGCATTACATCAATGAACACCCACCAAAAGATGGCGAGCGGGTACTGGTGATCATGGACATTCAAATGCCAGTGATGGATGGCATCACGGCCACTGAAAAGCTCAGAAATATGTACACCAGTTCTGAGTTGCCAATTGTGGCATTAACGGCAAACATCATGCCGGAAGACATTGAAAAATACCACGCCGTAGGCATGAACAGCCACTTAGGTAAGCCCATTAAGCAAGAGCAGCTCCTTTCGGCGCTGCGCTCACTTTTGATTAAACTTAAACAAGGGTTTAGTTAAGCGCGTCGCTCTTCTCTACAAATTCACCGGCAAATACCTCGGCTTTAAGAATGGTCCATTGATTGCTTTTCAATTGGCAAAGGTAACGAGTATGAAAGTCTATTGGACTTGATTGCTTTTGTAGGTGGACGCGCCAAGCAAGGATGACACTTACTTTGTCATCAGCATGCTGATCACTATTTAAGATGTGGTACTGTGCAAAATCGTACTGCATGCCTTTAAGAGCGCGGCAGTTTTGCTGAAATTTTTGTTCAAGCGCTGCAAACTCATGATAGGTATATGTGCCGTCTGCATCTGAAATGGTGCAGGGTAAGTTGTAAAGTGACGCAATGGCTTTCCCATCTAAAGCGTTAAAGGCGTGAGTGTACTTTTTAAATAAAGGGTGCATGTCAAATAAAGGGGGCATGAAAATGGATACATTATTTTTTTGCGCCACTATACCTTTAGCCAGTAAATGGCGCAAAAAGCGCACATTAAAATGGCTTTATAACCAACGTTTCATTCTAAATAATACGCCTAACCCAAAGGTGAGTACCAGCAAGGTACCGCTAAAAATGTAAAACGCATAAGGGTTTTCAACCCCGGGAACACCGCCCACGTTAATCCCCAGTAAGCCCGTTAAAAAGCCTAATGGTAAAAATAGTGCGGCCACCACAGACATAATATACATACGACTATTAAGCTGCTCAGACAGGGCCGACGTTTGTTCTTCGTAAATAATCTGGGCCCGTTCAAAGTTGGTATCTAGCTCTTCGATGTAACGGGTTAAGTGGTTGGCAACTTCAACCAGTTTGGGTTTATGGTCGTCATGAAGCCACGCAAAATGCTGCTGAGACAATTGCCAAATCGCCTCACGTTGCGGGCGAATATAACGCTTAAGCATGGTTGATTGGCGGCGCAATAAAGACAGTTGCTGGTGGTCTGCCTTGAGCGGCGAATCGAGTACGATTTCTTCAAGGTCGTCTAGGCTTTCTTCTAAGTCTTCAATTACGCCATGCATGCGACTGGTGAGGTTTTCAGTCAGCTGGCAAACCAATTCAGAAAGGCTTAACGGGCCATTACCATCAAGCAATTGCTGATACACATCATGCACTGAGAGCAAGCGTCTACGCCGTGTGGTGATCATCACATTGTCATAAATAAACATGCGTAACGACACCATATCCTCAGGTGTTTGCCTAGGGTTTAAGTTTACTCCGCGTAAAAACAGCAAAGTGCCATGGGGGGTTTTGGTAACACGTGGACGAGAATTATCGGCAAGTAAGGCATCACAAATAATATCAGGCAAACCGGACTCATGTTTAAACCAATGGCGAGTGGGCTCTGTGGTGAAATCAAAGTGCAACCATATTGGCGATGATTGTGATTTATACGATTCAAGTTCGCTCAATTCGATGCTTTTAGCACCACCTTTTTCATCTAATTGAATGGCGTGTAATAACCCGTTCATGATTTCCTCGCATTCTAAATGCATGAAAGATATAAATAATTCTTTCCTTTTAACTTATACTGAGCTATCTAGAACACCAAATTATTAATGATGTTTTTTGCATCTAACGTCAGTTGAAATGAAGCGATGACACAAAACAAAATCTGCGTCGGATGGCGTGAATGGGTCGCATTACCCGAGTTTGGGATTGATGCGATTAAAGCCAAAGTAGACACAGGCGCTAGAACGTCCTGTATCCATTGTTTTAAGGTGGAAGCCTTTGATAAAGGTGGCAAAAAGTGGGTGCGCTTTTGGTTACATCCAGAGCAAGAAGACGAAACCCGTCATGTGGTAATTGAAGCACCGGTAGAAGACGAACGAATCGTCACAGACTCAGGCGGTCATAAAGAAAGCCGCTTTGTCATAGTCACCGAAGTGCGTATTAACGGTAAACAATGGCCTATTGAAATGACTTTGACTAACCGCGACAACATGAAGTTTCGCATGCTACTTGGGCGCACCGCCATGAACGACCGGATTATTGTAGATCCCGCGCAATCATTTTTGACCGATAACGAAGGAGCCATTTAAATGAAAATCGGAATTTTATCGCGCAACCGTAATTTATATTCAACTCGCCGCTTGATTGAAGCTGGCGAAGCGCGTGGCCATGAGGTCAAAGTGATTGATGCATTACGTTGTTACATGAACATTAACTCTGAGCAGCCACAAATCCACTACAAAGGCGAAGACTTAGTGGAATTTAACGCCATTATCCCGCGTATTGGCGCCTCTGTGACTTTTTATGGCTGTGCGGTGTTACGCCAGTTTGAAATGATGGGGGTATACCCATTAAATGAGTCGGTTGCCATTACTCGCTCGCGCGATAAGTTGCGCTCATTACAGCTGTTATCACGTAAAGGCTTAGGCATGCCAGTAACCGGCTTTGCGAGTAAACCCGATGACGTGAAAGACCTGTTAAAAATGGTCGGTGGTGCGCCTGTCGTCATTAAATTATTAGAAGGTACTCAAGGGATAGGTGTGGTGCTTGCTGAAACCCGTAAAGCGGCAGAAAGTGTGATTGAAGCCTTTATGGGCTTAAAAGCCAACATCATGGTGCAAGAGTACATCAAAGAAGCGGGCGGTGCGGACATTCGCTGCTTTGTGATTGGCGATAAAGTCATTGCCGCCATGAAGCGCCAAGCCCAAGAAGGTGAGTTCCGCTCTAACCTACACCGCGGCGGCTCAGCGTCTTTGATTCGGATCACGCCTGAAGAGCGTAAAACCGCTGTGGCTGCGGCAAAAGCCATGGGTTTAAATGTAGCCGGGGTTGATTTATTGCGCTCAGAGCGCGGCCCTTTGATCATGGAGGTTAATTCATCTCCAGGGTTAGAAGGTATAGAAAAAGCTACTGGCAAAGACATTGCTGGCATGATCATCGATTTCATCGAAAAAAATGCCAAAGCTAAGAGGACAAAAACGCGTGGCAAGGGCTAAAAAGAATACCCCATTTGAGTTACTTGGTGAGCAAGTGGCACCAGGTACACGTACAACCATGGCGCTGGAAGCTGCGCGCTTATACACCAACTCACAGCTGAATATTCCGCTTGAGGTGATTAACGGCGCGCTTGATGGCCCCGTGCTGATGGTGTGTGCCGCCATTCATGGTGATGAGCTCAACGGCGTGGAGATCGTGCGGCAGATTTTAAATAAAACCGACCCGAAAACCTTAAAAGGTACCCTGATTGGGGTACCGATTGTGAACGTGTTTGGTTTTATCCATAAATCTCGTTATTTACCAGATCGACGGGATTTAAACCGCTGTTTTCCTGGTTCTGAGCGTGGCTCTTTATCAGGGCGCATGGCGCACATGTTTTACCACCAAGTGGCAAAACACTGTACCCACATTTTAGATTTGCACACAGGCGCAATACACCGCACTAATTTGCCACAAATTCGGGCGGATTTATCAAACCCGATGAACCTAGAATTAGCACGGGTGTTTGGCACCCCTGCGGTCATAGATGCAGCGCTTAGAAATGGCTCCTTGCGCAGTGAATCAGCTAACTTAGGTATTCCTGTTTTGACCTACGAAGCAGGTGAAGCACTGCGCTTTGACCCTTTTGCGATTGCCGCTGGGGTCAAAGGGGTGCGTAATGTGATGCGTCATTTAAAAATGATTAAAGGGCGTAACCGTGCCAAGCAAGAGCCTGTGATTGCCGATGCCACTAGTTGGATCAGAGCCGACACAGACGGCATAGTGCGTGCGCAAGTATCCTTAGGGGAGCGCGTTGAAAAAGGCCAGATTTTGGCTTACATCAACTCACCACTTGGGCATGTGGAGCATGAGCTGTTAGCACCAAGAAGCGGCATAGTTATCGGTCAGCAAACCTTGCCACTAGTGAACGAGGGGGATGCCTTATTCCACTTAGCTTACTTTGCTAAAGCGAATCAAATTGTGGAAGCCCAGCTAGAAACCTTTATTGATGAAATCGCCGATTATGACGATGAGCAAATCAAAACCGCTGAACTAAACAATTAATTTTGATTGGCGATAAAAACACAAGGCGCTATTTTTTAGCGCCTTGTTTGTTTGTCACTATGCGTTTGGCGTTACTGGGTGACGCCGCCTTTTTGGGGGGCTTATTGAGCACCATTACAGGGCGCACAATAAATAAGTTATTTGGGTATAACACGCGGTGCCCGTCAATATGCTCTAGCACCATGTGCATTAAGCCCATTTCCACTACCTTGCCTTCAACATGGTTAGCGCCATCAATCACACGGATCCAATCACCTACGCGGCAGTTGTTTTGCACAAACATGAGTAAAAAAGAGGTGAGGTTACTCAGTAATGACCAGCCAGCAAAAAGGCCCACACCTAGCATGGCAAAGAGGGATGATCCGACTACCAATAAGCCTTTTAGCTCTATGCCCCAAAACACCAATAATAAACAGAACATCACCATAGCCAGTAAGATGCGCATCAGGAGCTCAGCTCTGTGCTTACGATGTGGGTCAATACGCCCAACGATGGAGCGCACTAACAGTGCCTGCTGTAATTTGGCTATAAATGGGTAGCTGAGCACCGCCAGTACAGTGACTAAGACTTTATAATGCTCAAGCATAACGTTAAGTAAGGTGTGTAGCAGTTCCACAAAAGGTCCTTTTTATACGCACATCAAAAATGCTGTTTTACCGTAACTAACCATTGAAGGCTATCAGTAAATGCAGATTTATCAATCGGGTAGGCAAGGTCGATGTGGATCATAGTACCAAGGTGAGAGCGACTTGGCGCAAGTCTTAGGCCTATCCCAACATTTTTATGTATGCGCCCAATTGGGTTTTGGCTAATCAGTGAATATTCAAAGCGCGGGTCGTTTAAATAGCGCTTCGCTAAAGTGCTGGTGCGTGCTGAGTAACCAATGTCAAAAAACGCAGCTGCCCCCACATTAAAAAGCTGGAATAAATGGGTTTTTAAATAAAAGCGTTTTTCGAGCGTGGCTAACATAAGGCGATTACCCGCAAGGTAATCATTGGGGTAGCCCCTAAGCCCTTGTTCGCCACCTAGGGTTAACTGATTTTGCGCCGATAAATTATGGCCGCGGTAATAATTAAATGCGCCATACCAAGCGTTGTTTGGCGTCATTTTATAAAGCGCATTGATGCCGGCATTCACGAAAACGTCTTCGCCATGGTTGCGCTTAGTTTGCCAATAGCCATGACTGTGAACATAAAAGCGCATCAATACATCGTTTTTCGGGAAATAAGCCTTTTGCGCTTTGATATTAAAAGCTAAACGGGCTTGGTCGTTATCAAGGGCACTGCCGCCATACCCAAGTTGTGCGTATAAGTCCCAGCCAAGGTGCAAGTCTTCTACACGGGCAATGGCATCAATGTTGGTGTGCTTTTCATAACGGTTTTCAAATAAAGAATAAGCCACATAAGGGTAGGCATAATCACGTTCTTCGGAGACAGAAAACGCAGTATTAACTAAGTCTTGGTAGTTTTCTTGTTGAAAATGCACCCCGCCATACAGGCGTTTAGTCCAATTGGGCGTGTTAAAAAATGCTTTAGCTACATAAGCGGTGTTTAAACGGGTGGTTTGTTTAAAGCGGTTGACCTCAGTGGCGCGTAAATACTGGCTGCGCTCACGCTCAAAATAAAGGTGCTGTGCGCCGTAGCTGTATTCGCTCGATAATGAGAAAAAAGGCAAGCTGAGTGCGCCATAGTGGCGTTTTCCATCTGAGTTGTCCGCATATTCTATGCGACCACGGTAACGGGTGTGGTAAATGTTAGGGTCGTCATACACTATGCTGTAACCGCTGCGCTCTTTTTCTGTGGTACGAGTTAATGACAAGCGCTTACCTAACCCGAGTAAATTACTATCTCGAAAACCGATACGGGTTTTATTGTCGCCGCCACTGCGACTAAAGCTGATTTCGGGTAATAGAGTCCAAACATCTTGGGTGACCACATGCAGTACCACGCCACCTTGGCAATCGTCTTGGGCGTAAATACGGGCGTCATACAGGTAGGGCGTTGCTCTAAGTAGGCGCTCACTCTCGGCCACTTGTTCGGCATCAAATTTTGTACCCTCACTGACCAAAAGTTGGCTTTTGATCACCGCTTCATCTGTTACCCAGTTAATGCGGTTGGCAAACTTAAATAAGGGGTTGTTTTCGTCTTTTGCTTGGGTGTTAAAAATGTTTAAGCGAGTGATAGTAATGCGACTAATTTTGCCTGTGAGCTCTGAGTCTGTATGGTCGGTAATGGGGGCAGAGTGTAAGTCATTAGGGGCGGTGAATATGGCTTGGCAGGAGGGGCTCGCCTCACTTTTAAAGCTGCCAAAACCAAGCGCTAAGATAAGCGAGCTAGCGCCTAGCGCTAGAAAAAACCTGCTTTTAATACAATCTCTTAGCATGCGCCGCTCATTCAATTCACTTTCCTTAAGTGTATATGAGCGACGTTGAAATCATAGTGCTTTTTAATTAATTTTTTAGTGCCTCTGCCAGCTCTGCCAACCGGCTTTTGGCGTCATTATCCACCCCTTCAAACCAAATGCTTTGGCTGTAATGTTCGTAATTGAGTTGAAAGTCATGGCCTTTAAAGCGCACTTTTAGCTGGTGGCGATCCGCGCCTTGCTCGAAGGTGCCAATGTCGCAGCTGCTTGGTAAAAACAGGCTGGCCCAAAAGTCGAACTCCTCATCATGAGGGAATACATCAGGAGTGATAATGATCACCCCTTGTGCGGATAAATAAGTGATATCAGTCATTAGCTACTACAAGATAAAGGCATTTGTTTCCCTTCCGTCGGCGGTGCTTTAGCAAACGTATCGTCTTGCCAGCAGGCATCAAAAGGGGTTTTTAGCCGAGTTAAATAGGTATCAAACACGCTGAAGTCACCTTGCATGGCGGCATCAATCACGGTTTGTAAGTGGTAATTGCGCAGAATAACTTGGGGGTTATTACTTTGAATGCGTGTGCGCCACGATTCGTCTTCAGCTAATAAGCGTGCCGTATAGCGAGTGCAAAAACGCTCGAATCTGAGGCGGCTTTCGTCGCATTTACCCGCTAAGGTTTTGGCAAGTTCAGGGTGGCCTTTTTGTAAGTCAAAATCAGCGAGTGCACGAAACGATAAAGTGTAATCAGCGCGCTGCTCAGCCAAAATACCAAGAAACTCGCCAATTAAGGCAAGGTCGCCATCTTTTTGCTCACTAAAGCCCATTTTGTGACACATTTTTGTGCTGTAGCTGGCTTGTAAGTGACGCTCAAATAACCCTAATGCGTGGCTAATTTGTTGTTTACTCAGTACATCGCTAAAGCAATGAGCGAGAGCGTTTAAGTTCCAAAGTGCCACAGAAGGCTGATTATCAAACGCGTAGCGCCCGCCTGTATCTGTGGTGTTTGCGACAAAGTCGACTTGGTAGTCATCTAAAAAGCCGTAGGGGCCATAGTCAAAGGTTTGCCCAAGCACAGACATGTTGTCAGTGTTCATCACGCCATGCGTAAAGCCAATGGCTTGCCAGTGGGCAATCATTTCGGCTGTTTGCACTATGATTTGCTGTAAGAGAGCAAGGTAAGGCTCGTCGCTTTCAAGGCAATGTGGGTAAAGCTGCTTGATGACGTAATCCATCAGCTTTGGTAGCTCAGATTTAGCGTGATAGAAACAATATTCAAAGTGACCAAACCGAATGTGACTCTGGGTCACACGAATTAACATGGCGCAAGGCTCTGGCTCTGCGCGCATGGCCGTATCTGGACTGGTAATCAAGCTCAACGCCCGGGTGGTAGGCACGCCCAAATGATGGAGCGCTTCGCTGGCTAAATACTCGCGAATGCTGGAGCGCAGCACGGCTCTGCCATCACCAAAGCGGGAAAACGGCGTTTTACCTGCCCCTTTGAGATGTAAATCCACACATTGCCCTAGCTCATTTTCCACTTCTGCTAACAGTAGACCGCGACCATCCCCTAAATCAGGATTGTAATGACCAAACTGATGCCCTGTGTATTTTTGCGCGATTGGGGTGGTGTTAGGCAATAAGGCGTTGCCACTTAAAATCGCTAAAAAATCAGGATGAGCGCTTAGCTCACCTAGGCCA
>JBGTXC010000038.1:0-14852 GCA_041937835.1 Alteromonadaceae bacterium
TGGCAAGTCAACCGTTTTTTTGGCGCTACGTGATTGTTTGCATAGAATTCAATCAACCTGTGTTATGGTGGTCAATTAAAGGTACAAAATTGGTTTAGATAGCAGCAAAGGCTACAAACTTTTACCAAATTCCCTTGAAATTAGTAATTTAGTGGTACACTAGGAACTTAGCGCTTTAGCGCACACAATAATTCACGCGAAGAGACTATGGAAGGATTGCGTTAGATGAAGTTGCCGACTTTTAGAACTTTAAACGGCTTATTCCCTTTTTATGGTGCTGCCTTATTAATCGTTGCCAGTGCCACATTTTATACCGCCAGGTTGTGGCCAACTGCGCCAACGTTAAATGCAACTCCTGTTACTACCCAAGCAATCGATGCACCTGCCATAGCTGACAAACTAGACTTCCCGCTAGCACAAGCGGTGACTAAGTTTGGTTTTAATCATGCGATTCAGTTAATCCATTCAGCTAAGAGCATCAATCCTGAATTAAATTACAGCGTGTTTGCTGCTCGCCCTGGCGCAAGTAACACTCAATGGATGCTGATTGATGCCACCGACAGCGCATTACGCGCCATTCCTGCCAACCAATTGGTAGATAAAGCAGGAGCACTTAACATTGGCGATACTCAGCTTTATCGCCAACCGCTTAAACTAAACAATAACTTGGTCGGCTTTTTATTTATTGAGGTGCCTGAGCAACCACCTCAAGTTGGTGAGCAAGAAAATGTGACAAAGCCAAGTGTAGAGTTTTATGCCATGGCGATAATCACACTACTATTTATTAGCTTAAGCATTATTATCTTCCCGCGCTTGATTGCTCGTACGGTAAAAGCACACACCACACAGTTAGAAAGCGAAATTAGTGAGATTACAGAAAAAGAAGATTACCGCTTAAGTGTTTCTACAAATGTTGGGATTGGGCTTAAGTCCATTGCACAGCACATTAATCAGCTGTTACTCAGAGTAGAAAAAAGTGACTCTGACCATAAAGAAGCCGCGCAAGAGCTTAAAAACTTACAAAGCTCGCTGGAGGCACAAGTTGAAGCCCGTACTCAAGAGCTAGAGCATGCAACGTTATTAGCGCAGCAAGCATCTGACACCAAAACCAATTTCCTCGCCACTATGAGCCACGAAATTCGCACCCCGATGAACGGCATCATAGGCACCATAGATTTATTACGCCACACAGAGCTTGATGGCGCACAGCACAGGCTCACCAGTATTATTCGTGACTCTGCGTTTTCATTACTGGGCATCTTAGATGACATCTTAGATTTCTCTAAAATTGAAGCGGGCAAACTCAAAATTGAGAAAAAACCGTTTTCACCCGGCCTTGTAGTTGAAGAAGTGGCGCGTGTGATGTCATCCATCGCGCACAAAAATAATTTATCTCTTTCTTTATATATCTCCCCGAATGTACCTGAAAACTTAGTGGGCGATATGGTTCGTGTGCGTCAGGTTATTTATAACCTATGCTCAAACGCGATTAAGTTTACCCAAACAACGCAAGAGCAACGCGGCCAAGTTAGTATCAGTGTGGATGTGAAAGAGCACACCCATGATTTTTATACTTTAGAGTTTAAAGTAGCGGACAACGGTAAAGGGATGACCAAGCAACAACTGGCTGAAATCTTTTTACCCTTTAGCCAAGCCGAGGACAGCATCACTCGTGAATACGGTGGTACAGGCCTTGGTTTATCTATTTGTAAGAGCCTCAGTGAACTTATGTATGGCTCAATTTCTGTTACCAGTGAGCTTGGCTTAGGGTCTGAGTTTACTGTGTCATTACCATTAGAAATTGGTGAGTCAACCGCCATTAGTCACCAAGGCGCACTCAAGAAAAAGCGTGTTGCGCTTTATTGTGTGGATGGTGAACGCAACGAACAGCTCAACGCCTATTTACGCTTTTTAGGCGCTGAAGTCATTCAACTGCAAGACTTTAAACAAATTGAAACCCTCAATGACGAAAAAGGGCTGATTTGGCTGCTAAATGGGTTAGACCAAATGCCTATGGTCAATAAAATCTTGCAGCGCATTGTGGGTAAACTAGATGAGCACAAACAACAAGTTGTGGTGCTAGGTCGCCTTGATGAAGCCAAACTTAACTTTAAGCACATCTATTATTTAAATGCCCAGCCGCTTTGCCGCAGCTCTTTGTTTAGCTCACTTCTCGTGGCAGCCGGTTTACACGTGCCAAAACAGATTCAACGTGTAGAGTCCATGAACCACTTCCCGTCTGTGAATAAAGCCCGTGATGAAAACCGCTTAGTGCTTCTAGTGGAAGATAATGTGCTTAACCAGCAAGTGATCACCGATCAGCTGCATCTTTTAGGCTATGGCGTGGATGTGGCGCAAAACGGGGAAGAAGGATTAGAGATGTGGCGTAAAGGCCACTACCCGATTATTTTGACTGACTTACACATGCCAAGGATGTCTGGCTACGACCTTGCTAATGAAATTCGTGAAGAAGCCATTGAGCGCGAAGATCTCAACGAGCGCCCTGTGATAATTGCGATTACAGCCAATGCCCTTAAAGGTGAGAAAGAAAAATGCCTGAAGATGGGCATGGATGATTACCTGACTAAGCCTGTGGAGCTTAACACCATAGAGCAAGTACTTGCTAAATGGACGCCAATGGTAAGCTTTAAAAAAGCCCCTGCTGCGCCCATTGATGAAACGTCGTTATCAAGTTATGTCGGGGATGACTTAGAGAAGACCCAGCATTATCTCAATATGTTTTTAGAGCACGGCAATAGCTTGATGACCAAGCTGAAAAAAGCCGCAAAAGAAGAAAACGTAGAGGAAATCGGCGGGCTGAGTCATCAGTTAAAATCAACGGCTAAAACTGTTGGAGCTAATGACTTGGCTAATAGCGCCGCGTATTTAGAGCAAACCTGTTTATCTCTAAACTACGACATGAAAGAAATCGAATACGCGCACGATGAATTAGAGCAACGTTACGTTGAGGCAAGGGAATACATAAACGATAAGCTCAGTACCCTAAAAGGCGCAGAGCAAGCATAAAAAAAGCGAGCAGTTAGCTCGCTTTTTTATTTACTTTTCAGGTGGTCGATAGCCTTCGATTTCCACCTCTTTGCCTTCGAACAAAAACCCAACCATTTGCTCTTCAAGTAGCGTGCGATGCTCTGGGTCCATCATGTTAAGGTGCTTTTCATTGATCAGCATGGTTTGCTTGTGCTGCCACTGCTGCCACGCTTCTTTTGAAATATGGTTAAAAATACGTTCACCGATTTCGCCTGGGTAAAGCTGAAAATCTAGGCCTGGCGCTTCTTTTTGAAGCTTTTCACAAAAAACTGTACGTGCCATTAGGTTATCCCTTCAAAAATGCTGTGCTAAGTGTAATCTGCCAAGCGCAAAGTTAAAACCCACAAAAAATAAGGTTAAAACTGCGCTTTGAGTTGTTGCATGAGTTTTTTAACCGGTGCCGCTAAGCCCACTTCCGGCGGTGTGCTTAAGTCATACCAGAGGGTTTCTTGCTCTGCGACCAAGTTTGGCTTATTAGCTAAAGTCACCACCACTGGGGTAATACTTAATTTAAAGTGGCTAAAAATATGGGTAAAGGCCTCTAGCGTGTGGGTTTTTGCGTTATCAAAGTGAGTGCTTAGGTGCTCTGATAAAGCCTCCTCACCTGAAAACTCGCTGAAGCTATAAAGCCCGCCCCAAATGCCAGAGCTAGGACGCTTATAAAGCTGCACCTCACTACCAACGTTTAAAATCAGCATATGAGTGTGCTTAAGCGGCACTTGCTTTTTCGGCTTGCCATGAGGGAAGTTTTTAACCTCACCATTGATACGCGCTTGGCATTTGGCAAACAGTGGGCATGGATCACAATCAAATTTGGTGCGTCTACACAGGCTTGCCCCTAAGTCCATCATGGCTTGGTTAAAGGCTTGTACCTCGCCTTTAGGCGTCACAGTATCACTCACTTGCCAAAGCAGGTTTTCAACCGCTTTAACGCCATACCAACCTTCAATTTGGAAAAAACGTGCCAAAACCCGTTTAACGTTACCGTCTAAAATCGGGTGATGTTGCCCAAGCGATAAACTTAAAATAGCACCCGCGGTGGAGCGTCCTATGCCAGGCAAGGCCATCATCTCAGTTAAGTTGGTTGGAAACTGTCCTTGGTATTTTTCACACACGATTTTTGCGGTTTTATGAAGATTGCGTGCGCGGGCGTAATAACCAAGCCCAGTCCAGTAGTGCAGCACTTCGTCTTCAGGGGCGGCAGCAAGCGCTTCAACACTGCCAAAGCGCGCCATAAACTTTTGGTAGTAATCAATCACGGTTACAACTTGGGTTTGCTGGAGCATGATCTCAGACACCCACACGCGATACGGCGTTTTATTCAATTGCCAGGGCAAGGTTTTACGACCATGTAAGTGATACCAGTTGATCACTTGTTCACTGAACCACGCCTTTTCTTTGGTGGCATGTTTAATTACCGCGTCTTGACTGCTCACACTGTCCTCAAGTTCTGGCAAAAGCCAGCTATGATTACTTTAAATTACGAGCGAGAGAGTCTATCGAGCTTACCCGAAAGGTCAAGCCAGCTCTTGTGAAAAGCCCAAGTTACAGGGATAATACGCGACCATTTTTACAGCAAAGACGCCACCATGACTGAGAAACAAAACGACTCGCTTGAAAAAGCTATCGACGCCGGCAAATACATACGTAAAGTTCGCAGCTTTGTAAAACGTGAAGGTCGCTTAACCAAAGGCCAAGCCTTAGCGATTGAGCAAAACTGGCCAACCATGGGCCTAATGCACGAAAACGGCATGTTGGACTTTAACCAAGTGTTTGGAAACGACAACGATGTGGTATTGGAAATCGGCTTTGGCATGGGCAAGTCGCTTGTAGAAATGGCTAAAGCAAATCCAGAGCAAAACTTTATTGGTATTGAAGTACACCGTCCGGGTGTTGGCGCCTGTTTAATGGATGCCGCAGAAGCCGGAGTCACCAATTTACGCGTGTTTGAACACGATGCTATTGAAGTATTGGCTGACTGTATCCCGGATGGCAGTCTTGCTAAATTACAGCTGTTTTTCCCAGATCCTTGGCACAAAAAGCGCCACCATAAGCGCCGCATTGTGCAACTTGAGTTTGCTGAGAACTTACGCAGCAAACTTAAAATCGGTGGTGTGTTCCACATGGCGACAGATTGGGAAAACTACGCTGAACACATGCTTGAAGTAATGAGCAATGCGCCTGGTTATAAAAACCAATCAGCCACCAATGATTACATGCCGCGCCCAGATTTTCGTCCTTTAACTAAGTTTGAACAACGCGGTCACCGCCTTGGTCACGGTGTGTGGGACTTAATGTTTGAGCGCACCGCATAATGGCGGCATTAAATGCGCCTTCACAAGTCTTAGAGCGCAATTTAGACGAGCTAACAGGTAACACCATTTTAGTGGTGGACTTTCAGCAAGATGGCTTTTTAGCCATGCTAAAAGCGGCCCGTCCTGATGCCACGATTTATGCTTATACAGCTAACTTTGCCAATGCTGAGTTTGCTAAATCCATTCCGGGTATCGAGCTGGTGCTAAGCGCTGAGCTACCTAACTGCCAAGCTGATTGTGTTATTTATTATTTCCCTAAGGCCAAGCAAGAAGCGCAAATGCGCTTTGATAACATTCGTGCCATCACGAAAGAAGACGCTGAACTTTGGGTCGTCGGCGATAATAAAGGCGGAGTTAAATCCACCTTAAAAATGCTGAAATCAGATTGCCAAGCCGTGCGTAAGTTTGATTCTGCGCGCCATTGCGGTTTGTATTTAGCAACAGGGCTTAAAGCCTGTGACTTCACTTTGCAAAGTTACTGTAAAACAAGCACGATTGATGCCCTTGGCACAGAGCTACACCTTACCGCCTTACCCGGGGTATTTAGTTATGGTGAGCTGGATATAGGCACCCGTGATCTACTGGCTCAGCTTAAGTTCTATGGTGAAAAACGCATCTTAGATTTTGGCTGTGGTGCCGGCGTGATTGCAGCCTATTTGCTTAAGCAAAACAGTGATCTGAAAATCACCTGTTTGGATGTCTCTGCCCTTGCGATTTACGCCACAGAGCAAACACTTAAAGCCAACGGTGTATCCGCAGAGCTTCTACTAAGCGATGGTTTAAGTGAAGTAAGTGGTAACTATCATGCAATCGTCAGTAACCCGCCATTCCATACCGGCATTAAAACTGATTACAGCATTGCCGAGCGCTTTTTAGCTGATGCAAAACACTTTTTAAAACAAAAAGGCAGCTTAACCTTGGTGGCTAACACCTTTTTGCAATACCCACCTATTTTAGATGTGGCATTTGGGAGCTACCAAACCTTAAGCCAAACACCTAAATTTACGGTTTATCAGGCACTTAAATAAGTGCCTGATTGCTTTTAGGCAGTGTTAATTGCCAGCAATAGCGGCTTTTTAGCTCTCCAATATACTGCGGCGGATACCCCATCACATAAAGGTAAAGCGATTTACCTTGGATGCCATAAAAACCATTTTGACCAAACTTAATAGCCCACGCTTTCGCTGGCACTAAGGGCACATCAACCCAAATGCTAAGCTCGCGATAGCACATATCGCGTGATGCTCCCCAGAGATTAAAAAACGCAGCCTTTGATGCTGTAATGGCTTTTAATAAACGAAGGTGCGCTGTTCGATTCACTTGTGCTGAACACCTTTTCGAATGTGGGTTCCACGCAGTTAAAATAAAGCCACTTTGCGGCTGCGGTCGTTTTTGCTTAGGTACAAAAATCACGCTTTGATAAGCCGCAAACAGTTTGCTAGTTACTTTAGCGTGCTGATTGGGCCTTAATCGTGAGTGCTTAAGCATGGGCATTTCACTTCAGTGATATTTACAAAAATTATTAAAATTAAGGAGATAGATAAATATTTTAGTCTACACTTTAGAGCATGCCGCGCGACAACCCATGCTTGATAAAGCTACTTTGACCTTAGGTGTAATAGATCTGAAATGGCCGCAAAAAATAAGCATACCAACATACGTCAAGCTCTTACCTTTTCGATTGTTCAAATCATTGCTTTGTGTATTTTACTCACTATCAGCGTGACCACCTATTTAGACATCACACACCAAAAAAAGGACGTACTAAATCAGCTGCAATCTTATGCTGAGTTTATTGCTTTTAATGCCCAATCCACCTTGCTGTTTGACGACTCCGTCACTGAAGAAAAACGTTTAAAAGCCTTTAGTGCAGCCCCTTTAATTAAAAATATTCATATTTATAAAGTGGACCCGCTAAGCAGTGATGTGTCTTTTTTTACTAGCTTTAATGCCCGTAACACGCCCCCTGTGCCAAGTAAAATCGGGCAAATTAATCAGCTTTCTGAGCCCAAAGTTGATAAAGGTTACATAGAGCAGGTCTTTCCAATTTCAGTGGATAACAACACGATTGGCTATGCCTATATCCGAGGTGACTTTGCCTATGTGGATGACTACATAGAGCGTAAGTTACTCATCGATTTAGTCATAGTGTTACTCGTTTTAGTCATAGTGTTTATCTTTTCAGCGCGTATTCAAAAGCGTTTCGCGACCCCAATTGAGCGCATCTCCAGAGTAGTTCAAGAGGTGGCACGCCAACACAATTACGACATAAAAGCGCCCAATGTGGCCATTACCGAGCTTAATCAGCTTTCTAATCACATCAATGTGATGCTTGAGCGCACTAAAATTCAAATTGAAAACCAAAAGCGTGACCAAGAAAAAATCGAGCAGCTTAACCAAAGCCTTGAAGAAAAAGTCTCGCAGCGCACCATCGCACTACGTGATGCAAACCAAGAGTTACTAAGCACTTTAGAGCGGATGCACCAGTACCAAGGGCAAATCGTTGAAAACGAAAAAATGGCGTCACTTGGGCAAATGGTGGCAGGGGTTGCCCATGAGGTTAATACGCCCATTGGCCTTGGCATCACAGGTTCAACATTACTAAAAGACCGTTTAGAAGAAGTACAGACCGCGTTTGATAATAAAACCTTAAGTGCCTCGCAAATGAAGCGCTTTATTGAAGATGGTTTAGAAAACTTAGAGTTGATTTATCGTAATTTAATTCGCGCAGCTGACCTTGTTTCTAGCTTCAAAAAAGTGGCTGTAAACCAAGACATTGAAAACGCCACAGATGTGAATGTTGCGTCACTTATCAAAGAAGTCATGCTCACGCTTAAATCAGAGCTTGAGCGCGGCGGACATACCTTTGAAGTCAGTTGTGATGAAAACATGACGGTGCGCACTAAATCTGGGCCAATTCATCAAATCATCCAACAGCTGACTGAAAACGCGCTTATTCATGGTTTTGACGGCCAAAGTGGGCGCATTGATATTTCTGTATCCACTCACAACGACACGCTCAACATTAAGTTCAAAGACAATGGTAAGGGCATCCCGGTTGGCTTACGCCCTCGCATTTTTGACCCCTTTGTTACTACCAAACGCGGCGAAGGTGGCAGTGGTTTAGGGCTTCATTTAGTCTACAACTTAGTGACTCAAGCACTGGATGGCTCTATCAATTTGGTTGAAAGCGAAGAGCAAGGCTGTGAGTTTTTAATTAAGATCCCCATCAACAATGCCTAAAGTAGGCATTTAAGTGGCCTTAAATAGCCATGTACCCATTGGTTTTATAATACTTTTATCGTCTTTGCCATTGATGTAAATGACGCGCTTGATATAATACACGCTTGAGTTTACTTTCTTGCTTTAACTTACTGATAGCACAAAAAACTCACACTTTCTTACAGGTTAGATTGTTGATGTTTCATACAACTTAATGCTAACTTGTTAACAAATGGAAATATTCCTATAATCGCTCTTAATTTAAACAGTGCCAAAAGTGCCTGCTTAAACGTTTTTTATTAGCACCCAAAAGGTTAGTAACACATGCAAACGCCCGTCATTCTAATTGTTGAGGATGAAGACGTAACTCGACTCAATTTAGTAAGTCTTTTTGAAGCTGAAGGATATCGAGTCATTGAAGCCATTGATGGCGATGATATGCACGACAAGCTTACCAATAATGACGATGTGAATCTCGTTGTTATGGACATTAACTTGCCGGGTAAAAATGGTTTAATCTTAGCGCGCGAGCTACGCCAAAAACGTAATGTGGGCTTAATCTTCTTAACCGGTCGTGATAACGACGTTGACCGTATTCTTGGTCTTGAAATCGGTGCTGATGACTACATCACTAAGCCTTTCAACCCGCGTGAGTTAACGATTCGTGCGCGCAACTTACTCTCTCGTACTGCATCAAGCAAAGAAGACGGTGAAGTTGAAACATCAGGCGTATTGACCTTCAACGGTTGGGAATTAGACGAAAATAGCCGCTGCCTAACATCGCCACAAGGTGAAGCAAAACGTCTTCCAAAAGGTGAATACCGCGCGCTACGTTTAATGTTGGACTCGCCAGGCCGTATCTTTAGCCGTGAGCAGCTTATCAAACACATGACTGGCCGTGAATTACGCGCCAATGACCGCACTGTGGATGTGACCATACGTCGTATTCGTAAGCACTTTGAAAGCGATGCCAGCACTCCTGAGCTGATCAGCACCATTCATGGTGAAGGTTACCGCTTCATCGGTCAGATTGACGAAGAGTAAATAAAAAAACGCCTCAATTGAGGCGTTTTTTTTGCTTACTTTTAAGTGTGATTAGCTTACTCGCATTTCAAGTATAGATAATTACTATACCTGCCAGCCTTTAACCTAAACGCTTTAAATATTCACTGAGCGCGATTTCACTCTTGGCAATTAAACTCTTTAGGTGCTTAAGCCAGGCCTCTTGCTGGGCTTTATCAGAGCTCTCACTGCCATTTTCCATCTCTTTTGCTAGTAGCTGCACTTGTTGTAAGCCAATGGACCCTGCTGCGCCTTTTAGCTTATGTGCCACTGACTTAAACTCAGCAAGATCAGAGCTATCACTTGCCTCACATAATTCATCTTGGTAACCCGGCGCTAATTGGTTAAATAGCCCACTTGAGCGCGCAAAGGCCGTGAGCCCCATTGAGTTTACAAAATCGGTAATGGTCTCTGTATCCAATAACCCTGACTCGTCCTCTAGCTCTACCAGAGTCTCTTTGGATTCACTGACTTGATTATTTACCTCACCAAACAGGGATAGCAACATGGCATCAAGCTTTTTAGTATTAATCGGTTTGCCCAGTGCGCCTTGAATCGTAATGCCTTCCAGCTCTTTTTCGGCATTACGCACGTTTGCGGTTAACGCCACGATGGGCAAGTTATCAAAATAGCTGTCGGCTCTCACTTGGCGGGCTATTTCATCACCATTGATGTCAGGCAGTTGCATGTCCAGAAGGACTAGATCCAGCTCATCCTCGGTTTGAATGTAAGATAAAGCATCTTCACCGGTTTCTGCCCAAAGCACTTCATGACCGCGTTGCTCAAGTAAGTTAGTGGCAATTTCTGCGTTCAGCGGCACATCTTCAACCAGCAAAATATACAGTGACTTGCCAAGCTGAGTGGGCGCAGCTGTGACTGCTTCTGCCTGCTCAAGTGGGATTTTAATGGTGAAGCAACTGCCTTTATCCAGCTCACTTTCAACCCAAATATCACCGCCCATGGTATTGATAAGGGCTTTAGAAACCGCAAGACCAATGCCGGAACCTAGGGCATTACCGCCTTTAACATCTGGCACCTTGTAGTACATGTCAAAGATCTTGCCTTGCTGTTCAGGCGCAATACCAGGGCCTGTGTCTTCAATCGCAATCGATAGCCACTCTTTGCCTGCCGTAGTTTGCCGCGCACAGCGCAGTGTCACATGCCCTTGCTGAGTAAATTTTACGGCGTTATTAATGAGGTTCCATAACACTTGGCGTAAACGGGTAGGATCAACCAAGGCATCAATCTGAAAATCACCTCTGAGCTCAGTATTAAATTGCAGCCCTTTTTGATCCGCAATGAGCCCGGCAAAGTTCACCACGTCATTAATAAACTCATCCAAATTTTTGACTTCGTAAGCTATGTCTAACTGCTCACGGTCGATTTTGTCTAAATCTATGATGTCATTAAAAATATTGCCAAGGGTCTCAGCAGAGCTAAAAACGGTTTTACACCAGCTGCGCTGAGCATCTGTGAGCTGGGTATCAAGCAGCATTCTGGTTAAACCCACAATGCCATTGAGCGGCGTTCTAAGCTCATGGCTTAAGGTCGCAATGAATTTCCCTTTATCTTTATAGGCGGTTTCGAGTGCCTGCTCGGCTTCTTTACGGCTAGTGATATCACGGCCAAATGCCAGCAACCCTATGTAGCGACCTTGTTCATCAATAAAAGGCACTTTACGCATTTCAAACCAGCGCTTGGTGTCTCCCACTGGGTATTCCACATCTAAGGTTAACGATGCTTTTTGTTTTTGTACTTCCGCGTCGGTACGCAGCACTTCAGGCACATAAGACTCAGGGTAAATTTCTTCAACTTTTTTACCGAGCAGCTGAGTTTTAGATAGCCCCATCACCTCTTCAAACATGCGGTTGCACCCTGCAAAACGGCCGTTTACATCACGGTAGTAAAATAAGTCCGGGCTTGAGTCCACAATAGAGCGCAAAAGCATGCTTTGCTCAGCCAACTCAGCCTGAGTTTTCTTACGCTCAATCACCTCTTTGCGCAGCTCTTCAATCGCGTGATGCTTGGCATTAAACGCCATTTTACGCTCTTCAATTTCCACGTTTAGGCGGCGAATGTTGTCGGTTAAGGTTTGGTTGAGCAGCTTTTCTTGTTTGGTTGCAGAGTCTGCATGCTTAATAGACACTTGCAGCTGCTGAACATTATCGAGGGTGATGGAAATAATAATAGGTAAGGCAATGGCGGCAAAAAATACCACGCCAAATACGTCTACAAAGGCGACGTGACCAGAAATAACATAAAAGTAAAGGGCGGCAGTTAACACACTCAGCAACAACAAAAGCCCATAAATAAGCCCGGCTGTGGTTTTGTAGCCGTATTGCTTAAGTGATGTACTGAGTAGTCGTGTTACTGATGACAGTGAGTTATCTTGCATAAAAAAAGGGGCCCTTTGTTGAGCCCCTATTGTACTAACTTATAACGCTTTTGGCATTACGCTTGCGGCTACCCGCGAATAAGAGCACACGGTTTTTCGTTTTTCGTTGGCTAAGTTGCCTCTTAGCATCAAACTAGCTGCATTGGCAGAGAGTGACAATTGATATTCCGTTTTTTGTAGCTCGCCTTGGCTAAGGGCTTGTGTTGCCCCTGTATTACACAAGGTTTGATTAAGCTTAAAGAAGTTATTACGTGCATATGGCTGAGATGCTGTCACCATAGGTGATTGCCCAAACTGGCTTGCTGGTACCTTCCATGCGGCAAAATCAATGTTAAAGCGACCTAAACGTAACTCTGCATTGTCTTCATGGGTAAGATAATGAGTTTCAATTGGGCCAAATTCAAACCCTGAGAGGTACTCACTGGTGGTTAAATCAGCCATCCAGAAACCACCTTCACCAATCACAGTAATGTCAGTGCCCGCTTGTTGTGACTGAGTATCTAAATTAAGTGCCACCGCAGTGCCATCATCTAGACCAAAAGCAAAGCGTGCTTTATTTTCAAACGCCGTTTTTAATACGCGAGTGTGGTTACCACGCTCAGCCATTTCCACATCTAATACACCAAATGGGAATAAGCCTAAAATGCCGCCCTGCACATAATTTAGGGTGCGCTCAGCTTCAAGAGAAAGGCAATCAATCCCTAAACGGCATGCTTCACGGCCTGATAAATACCCAATGCCATTTTCAAGCATCAATACATTGCTGTCGCCTGACAGAATACTTGCTGTACCACGACCGCCACCGGCAAGGGCTGTAATCGTTTCACCTTGCGCACCAACAATAATGTTGCCATCAGCAAACATTTCTTGCAGCTTAGTTAAAAACTCAGAAGGCTTGCCTGCTGGGGTGTAAAAGGCATGATAAGTTAAAAGCGGGCTTCCTGATGCAATAAAGAGTGCATCGGAAGATTTAAGCGCTTTGATCAGGTTATCTTTTTCGCAGTTGCGAATTTGCTGCTTAAGTAAATCTGGATATAGCACGGAGCGGCGAAAACTTGCTAAACGCTTAATTTGAAACTCTTCGATTTGGCTACACGCATTGGCATCATAAGACTTTGCCGCGAGCGCCGTTTGCATTGCGCCATCAAGTGGCAACCACTGAGCATCAAAGCCAATTTGACTAAACATTTGCTCGTAATAATCCACGTAACGGTATGGGTCACGCTCAGCGCCTGTTACAAACACTACTTTAGGCTTGCGCTTTTTACCGGCAACTCTTTGAGCTGCTTCAAAAAACGCATTGAAACTTTCTTTTGCTACCCAGCTTTTCGAGTCTTCTAGCGACACTTCTGCCTCTAAACGACGATTAGAGCGCGTAGACTGTTTTTGCTCGAGCAAATCAAACAGGTTGTATTTCTCAACTGTGAAAAGGCCAGACCAAAAATCACGACCTTTAATGCGCTCACCTTGGAAATTAAAATCAATGCGGCGAATAGTACGCTCAAAATAACGTTCAGTGATGATGTTATCTTCCACGCGGTTGCGCACTAGCTTTAACAAAACCACGGCTTGGGCGCGTAACTCAGGGTTATCCGTCCAAGGGTATTCTTTAATGCGGGTAATGGCTTCTTCGGTTACTTGGTAGATAGGACCTTGTTTGGCGTCGTCACCAAAGCCTTTTTCGCGGCGCTCAGCAGTGCAATAACGCAAGTTATCACTAGAGCAAAACTGCAAATCATCAGCAAATAAGAAAAGGTTAGATGAGGCATGGCTGATACCGGCAAACGTCAATGCGCCGCCTAGAGCCAGGTATTGAATAACTTGGAAAGCCTTTAAAACCATGATTTACACCGCTTTTTATTGTTCTTTTAATTGCCTAGGGGGAATCTACCAAAAAATCACCAGACAAACCTTTCGTCACGATTCTAACAACATGCGAGCGGATATAAAAGTGTACAATTTATGATTTTTATAAGCGCTTGTAATAAGGCTTAAAACGAATATTTTTGCGACTGTGGCCTGCTTTTCGTTAGAATGCCGGTTTTTCTGCGTTTAGGTGAATTTTACTATGCCAGCAAACATGCCTGACATTGCCAATACCTCAGCTCCTTGGGAGCAAGGCACTTTAGATTGGGTGGGGATGGACCACATCGAGTTACCTATGGCCATCGCCTTAACCGGACACGGTGCCCAGCCAGTGAGCGTGAAAGCATCAGCGTATGTGAACTTAACGGACCCCAGCATTAAAGGCATTCATATGTCGCGCCTTTACCTTGCCTTAGATGCTCTGGCAGAAAAAAGCGCAGTGACCGCAGCGGACTTGCGTAGTGTGCTCGATGAATTTGCCTCAAGCCACCATGATATTGCTGATGCCGCCATGCTTACATTAAGCTTTGACTTAAACCTACGCAGGCGATCACTTCTTAGCGGTAAGCAAGGTTACAAAGCATACCCCATTGTGATTACAGCGCGTTTAATGGACGGCACCTTTAGTTTAGAAACCCAACTGGACATTACTTATTCATCTACCTGCCCATGCTCGGCAGCCCTTGCACGCCAACTGATTCAAAATGCGTTTGACGAGCGTTTTAATGAAGACACAATCAGCAAAGCTGAAGCCCTAGAATGGTTAGGCACTACCCAAGGCATCAATGCCACACCCCATTCACAGCGCTCAGTGGCTAACATCAAATTAAAGTTAGGCGCACAACAAGGCGACTTTGACTTTGTGAGCTTTATTGATGCCTTTGAAGACGCGCTTAAAACACCAGTACAAGCCGCTGTAAAACGTGAAGATGAGCAAGAATTTG
>JBGTXC010000039.1:0-14756 GCA_041937835.1 Alteromonadaceae bacterium
TCATCTCCGGCATACTTTGACCAAAGATTGAATAAATTAAGAAAATAGAAGCTACAATAACAAGCGGTATTCCTATTGCACGGCGTGTTGCTTCTAGTAATAGAAGTATTCCTATTCCTCCTATGATTAATTCAGTTGGAAAAAAATATTCATTCCCGAATAAAGAAATTGGATGCTTTAATAATACTCCATTTCTGTAAACCAACGCCTCATAATTATAAAACAAATAAAAAGTGCATTTTTTGTTAATTCAGCAGCTTAAATTGTTATATATGTTCACATTTTAGGGAGAAATTACTTTGCCAAATTGCGCCTGTTCCATTAGAGTAACCGCCTAATTTTAAAGCAGATTGGTCAAAGGATGGACATTTTTACGCTTTTTGTTAGTACTGCCATGGTGAGTTTCTTCATGGCTCTCACACTGACTGTCTTATATTTTCAAAATCGTACTGAAACCTACCTACTTGATTGGTCTTTATTAGGTGTGGGCTTTTTTGTGTCTAATGTTTTAGGCGCACTTGGCTTTTATGTTGCCTTGCCTAGCTTTGTAGTGCCTGGCATTGCAAACGCCAGCTTTGTTACAGCCCAAGCGGCTATTTGTACTGGCCTGCTGGCATTTTTAGGGCGCCCGCCTCGACGTTACCTGTTGGTTGTGACTTTCTTCCTTGTGTTGGGGCTTGGCTTAATCCCAAGTGTGGCTGCAAACTTCGGCGCCCGCGCCATGCTGTTCTACCCCATCATTGCTTTATCGTCTTTGATTGCGATGAACATTTGTATCAAAGCTAAAGACACCGAGTTAGGTAAAGCCTTACTGCTTATTTTTGGGGTTGAGCTGGTGTACTTGGTGACCACCATTGCCCGCGGCTTGATGATCGTGTTTGATGCCTCGCCTAACTCATTCTTAGGTAATGACTTTTCGCAAACCACAGGCACGCTGCAAATTCTGTTGTTTTTATTTTTGATGTGCCTTGCCTTTGTATTAACCGTCAGCTGGAAAAAAGAGCTTAGGCTACGAAAGCATGCGATTACCGATCCCCTTACGGGTTGGCGCAACCGCCGCACATTGGATGCCACCGCCCAAGGCTTATTTGCCAAAGCCATGCGCCATCATCGCAGCTTTGGTTTTGTGACGTTTGATATCGACCATTTCAAACGTTTTAACGACGAATTTGGCCATAAAGCCGGAGACCGTGTGCTCCAGCACATGTGCCAACGCATTGAAGCCAACCACCGTGAATGGGATCTTTGCTATCGGATTGGCGGCGAAGAATTTTGTATTTTGGTGGAAGAGTGCCACCAGCAAGACTTAGCTCTGATTGCTGAGCGCGTGTTGCACACTGTGGCTAATTCTCCGATTGAGATTCAAGGTCATTCACATGCAATTACCATTAGCGTTGGGACGGCACTGTATGAATGCACTGACTTATGTTGGCAAGACACCTTAGAGCGCGCCGATAAAGCCTTGTATGGGGCGAAAAAAGCAGGCCGAAATTGTGTGGTGCATGCGCCTTCACCCATTCAACAAGAATCCTCACAGCTAACAGTGCCTGAGCCAAGATACACAGCAACACCAAACAGCCAAGTTAAGCTTGAGGTCTAGTCTTTATTCCCCTACAGGCTTTTGAGGCATAGGCTTAGAAGCAGCCGGCTTTTTAAAGCGCTTCGTGATCCGCGCGTTAATATCCAGAAATGGCTGCACATAGGCAGAGGTCAACGTTAAATGCGGCGCTTGGCGTTTCCCTAAACCAAAGCGAAGGCGCCCCACCCCATCTGATTTAACCAGCGTGCCCGCCATGCGATCCCAAATCGCAAGGGCAGATCCTAAGTTCTTATCAAAGTGCTCTGGGCGTGTGCTGTGGTGAATTTGGTGCTGCTTTGGGCTAATAAACCAGTTTTCAATGCGTTTACCCCAGCCCCAAGGCACATGCGAATGGCGCAGGTTTGACCCCATCACATTAAAGATAAACACAAACACGTTGGCACCGAGCACATCAAACATACTTAATTGCGGGCCAAATAAGTAATACCCAAGCCCCACAGCCACACCTTGCGCAAGCGCCATGCGGCACGCGTATAAATAACTTTCAAATGGATGTGAGCGGTAGATGGTCATCGGCGTCATCACCAAGGCGGAGTGATGCACTTTGTGGAAATCCCATAACATGGGCACTTTGTGCATGAGTAAATGCAAAATAAAGCGCGTTAGGTCATCAAGGATAAACAAGATAAAGGTAAAGCTTGCAATCACCACGCTTTGATTGCTGCTAAGCGGCGTCAACGTGCCAAACAGCCACTCCAAAGCATCGGATAAGCCAAGGGCGATGGGCACCATAGTAAATAACAAAGGCGCCCACAATATGGCGCGTACTAAGCGATTAACGATAAACAGGCCATAGTCTAACTTTGCTGAACGATGCCCCCACACTTTAGGGTGGAACACATAACGGGCAAAGCCAGTGAGGCTGAGGTTTTTACGTTGTAACCAGTAGGCTGGAATCGCCAACAAGAGCGCCGACAACAAATACACACCAAAAATGCGTTTATTGGCATCCCATAAATAACTTGGGAGTACCAAAATGCTGTCGTTTAAAATGCGCTCAAGTTCCATAGTGCCGATTAAAACTGGTATTTATAGCCAAGCATCAACTGGCGAGGTTTACCCGGACGTGCGCCATAAGGACGACGACTGATGATGCTTTGGTCATCAAGTAGGTTATCCACCTTAACATACACTTGGCTTTGGCCATTGATATAGTAGCTCGCGCTTACATCCACTATGGTGGCAGAATCTGTGCGCGCACCTAATAAGGCAACGTCGCGGACATCTCCTGTGGCTTGTTGTTGTGCCGCCTCTGGCATATCACTGGTGTAACGCAGCATGGCATTAACCTGCCAGTTAGCCGCGCTTACGCCTAGGCTTGCAGCAAAGGTGTTTTCGGCTAAGTACGGCACGGCGTCACCACTGGTGACAAAGCCCCATTGGTTAAAGTCAGAATAAAAGCTTTGCTTAAATTCAGACTGAGTGTGGGTGTAAGTGACTGACCAAGGTAGGTTGTACTGGGCATTGACACGGTAATCGCCACGCAGTGCGGTTTCAATGCCGTACACATCCACTTCACCAGCGCTAAATTCAACGTCTGTGTTGTTACAGCCAGCTGAAATCGAGCAACTCTCTTTCATGTTGCTGTAATCGCTGAAAAAGCCAATGACATCTGCATTGATGCTGTGCTCAGCAACTGCGCCTGAGTAGCGGTAACCCAGTTCATAGTTAACGCTTTTTTCCATTTCAATGGCTTTTGGCTGCACTGGGCTAGTTGGAATAAAACCACGGTGCACACCGGCAAATACCCCGGCATTATCATTGAGGCTGTAAAATGCGCTTAAACTAGGTAGCCAAATACGCTGGGTTTTATCTTGGAAGTCGCCTTCACGCCCAGCTAAGCGGTTTTGGTATTCCCCTTTAATTAGCTCGCCGCGCACACCTGCGGTCACACGCAGTGCATCCCACACTAAGGTGTCACGTAAATACACAGAGTAAGCCGTTGCCGTTTCTGTGTTGGTGGCGCCTTTTGCTACCGGCTCACCCGTTGGTGTTAAGGTGGCATCACGCATTAAAAAGCGGTGTAAGGTGTGGTTGCGCTGGATTTCATCTTGATGAATACGTAAGCCTGCTTCGAGCTCATGTTCAAGACCAAACGCATTAAGGTCATAAGTGGCATCAAACTGAATGCCTTGTGAGTAATATTCACGGGCATTGTTAGACAGTTGTAAGATTTCACTCACGCTACTGTCGCGCTCACCTTTAAGCACTTGGTAATAGGCTTGGTTTTGCTCATCATTTGGATTGCTTAAAATAGTCAATAAGCTAGGCACGCTAGCGCCTTGGCTGCTGACAAAGCCATCCACTTTAAACCATGCACGTTCAAAGTTATGACGATAAACACGGGTGCTTAAGCTAAACACATCGTTAGTAAAGTTATGGCTTAACTGAACTTGCTCGTGCGCCCAATCCATTTTGCCTTTTTGTGATGCCGCATAGCGTTGGTAGGGGTCGTTAGCAAAATCTTCGTCGCTCAACCCTAAGTAGGTTTCGTGTGAAGTTTCATCCGCAACCGCCACTTTTAGTTCGATAAGCTGCTCGCCACCTAAGCCATCAAAGGCGTAGTTGGTTTTAAGCATCACATCTTGCTTGTCAAAGCCGGTGTTGCCATCGGTCGGTAAGGTTTTAAAACCATCCGCTTTGATGTCTAAGGCTTCAAACACAAAACCAAAGCCATCTTGGCTGTTGCCATAGTAGCCGTGGGCTTTTTGGTAGCCGTCCGTACCAAGAGCGACATCCAAACCGCCTTCTTCACCATTAGGAATAGGACGAGTGATTAAGTTCAACGAACCAGCCACCGTATTTGGGCCGTACTTAATGGTTGAAGGGCCTTTGGTGACTTCCACTTGCGTCATTTTACTGACCTGCGGAAAGTAATATGCCGCAGGCGCAGAATAAGGCGCAGGGCCGATTAAAATGCCATCTTCAAGGATGTTGATTTTTTTACTGCGCTCAGGAGTAACACCACGAAAACCTATGTTAGGGCGAAGGCCGTAACCGTCTTCTTCACGTAAGTTAACGCCTGGTACTTGGCCAAGCACACGGTTAATGTCATCAAATTCAAACTTTTCCAGTTCTAACTCACCCACTACGGCCACAGAGCCAGCTTGGGTTTTTAAATCAGCTTTTGAACCAATGACGCTCACGCGCTCAATGTTTTTTAACTTGTTTGTGTCTTGCTCAGCCGCCAGTGCAAAGTGGCTATTAATCGCTAGGGCAATTAAGCTTGGAGCTAAAATAGATGCTGCTTTCATTAGTCGTTATCCCCTGCTGATGTGGCTGGTAATTCAAGTGATAAAGCTTGGATAAAGTCCGCTTTCATGGTGTCTGTTACGGCTTTAACGTCACCGTGTAAGGTTTCCACTTGGCTTGGGTTTTGTTCCAGCAAGCCTTGCAAGGTTTGCTCTAACGACTCGGCAAATACAATGGCATCCTTGATGTCAGTGTGCATTTGCTCTGCGGTAAACTCAGCGCCCACTTCCACGAGGTAATCATCAAAACCAACGGCATCTTGCGCTTCGCCGCCTTGGAATAACAGCTTTAACCCTTTGAGGTTATTAATGATGTGCTGCACCGAGGCTTTGCCATACACAGACTCCACGTTCTCTGCACACGGCACTAGGCCACAGTCGTTGGCAAATTTACCCAGTGGCGTGGCGATTTTGGCGTCTTTAGTGAATTTATCCACGTAGAACAGCGCATCCGAGACACGGTTAACCGCGGTGTGGGTATCAGCAAATTGACTGGTAGCTGTACCGGCTGCTTTTAAGTTAGCCGCAAAGCCGGCATCACCTTGCCAGCGGTTTACTAGCTCTTCAGCATTATTTACTAAGTCATTAGCGACTATGGTGGCAAACTCACAACGTGCAACTAGACGGGTTTGGTCGTCGCGGTTATTCCAGTTTTCTGGTGCGCTACCAAATTGCGTACAGCTGTGATCAAGGTTATTGTTATGTAGCAAGTATTCAAGGGCATCTAACCCCTTACGCGTGCTAGTACGCGTGGCAATGTTATAACCCACTTCTTCTGAGCGCACCACGTCTTGGTCAACAGCACAGCTACTCACGTTTGGCCACGAGTAAATACGGTTACGCAACTCTGAGTTATTTTCCGTAAGTGGCCCCACCTGCATCACTTCTGCCATTTGCCAAATGGCCATGGTGGCTTGCCACTGACCAATTGCCGCGGCTTTTTGTGTGCTGGCATCCGCGCCGGTTTTAACGGCATCACAATAGGCCAGCACTGTTTGTGCTTGGCTTTGTGCTTCACTTAAAAAACGCGCATACGTAGGTGCAATCACATTATCTGCGATGCTGGTTAACAGCGCGGTTTCATTAAAATCTTGAGTAGGTTGAGTTGGCGTGGGTGTTTGGCCAAAGTCTGGGCCTTCCACCGTGCTCGTGCTTTCACCACAGGCAGACAAAGCAAGTGCGCTGGTGATGGCAAGCACTAAGCTAGATTTGCGCACAGAAAGTGCTGACAGTGTCATTTTAAATGGCATGCTAATTCCCTAAAAAAACTCGCTACGCTAATAACGCGTAAAGCCCAACAGGTAAGCACGCGTCTTCCCTGTTGAGCTTTAATGTACTTTTTCAATACTTTAGGTGATCACCTAGGCATTGAATTTATTGTTTACCAGTTGCTAACGTTGTCAGCGTTGAAGCCGTAGGCGTCTTTTAGTAAGTCGCGCGCTTCAAGTAATGCTGCACGGTAAGCAGCGATCTCGCTGGCACCTGTAAGCACTGGCTTGTCACCCATAAGTGCGTGCATTTGGACAAAGTCTGCATCATTCATAGGTGATAAACGGTTGAACTGAAGACCTAATGCAAAGCCTTTCATTTCTGACCAGTGCTTCGCTAAATCTGAGTAGCTAAAGTCATCTGAGCCAATTGCATCTAGGTCTGCAATGGTGTAGTTGATGTAATGTACAACCGTTGCTGAGATAGCTTTTTCCCATGCACCTAAAGCGATGTCGCGCTGTGCAAGTAGCTCAGTCATTTGTGCGTCAGTCAGTGCAGTGCCTGCTGTGTCGCTTAGTAATTGACGACCTTTTAAGAAAGCTTCCATAGCGTCTTTGCTGAAATCAGTTGCCACAGTAGCACCTAAGTCACGCTTAGAGGCATTTACCGCTTGGCCAAAGTTGTACTCAGCTAGGAAGTCGATTTTGCCATCTGCGTCGTAGTCGTTCACGCCTTGGAACTCAGCACGGCCACCTTTTTTCGCGATTTCTTCGTCTGAGAAATCAAGGAAGTTACGCGCTGCACCAAAGTAACCAAAGCCTTCATCGAATTGGTGCTCAAGTGCTGTGTACGTTTTCGTACCGAAATCAACGTGATCTGACAATAAGCCTTTGCCATCTGTGTCATTATCTAGGTAGTCATCAGCACCTTGTGAGAAGGCAACAGACATTAACAAGAACTTTTGGATAAGTTGCTTTAAGTCACGACCGTCTTCAGTCAGATAGATGTTAGTGATGGTGTTACCAAATGGGTCTTGGCGATCATTACCTTGCAAACGTGAATCGGCGTTATCTGCAAGCATGTTGAAGAATTCACGCACCAGACCTTCAGGTGTTGTTGTACCAACAGCACCCCAACCTGCAAATTCAGTGCTCCAGTCTTTGTGCTGGCCTTTTTCATCATTACCCGCGATTTTACCCACTAGGTTTTTACTTGATGATGAAATTTCAGTGTAAAGCGTTTGCTTAGACTCGGGAGTGGTCGTCGTGCGAATTGCCGTGTTACTTGCAAAAGCATCGTAATCTGGCATCTCAAAATAGGTGTTCAGTGCGTTCATTACGCCTTCACGTGTTGTGAATGTACCGCTTGAGTCAAAGGTACTCACGTCGCCAAGTTCTTTGCTGATAAGGTCAGTTAAGTCATTGATCAGTAAGTGACGCGCTGTTTGACCGCTGTAGCTTACTGAAGACTCACCTGATGTATTAGTAAAGCCGTAGTAGTCAAGTAAGTCGTTAACCGTCACAGTGAAGGTTTTGCTGTAAGTTGCGTTTGCGCTGTCAGTCACTGTGATAGCAACATCTGCACTTTGCGTTTTCTCAAAATCAAACGCCACGCCGTCTTTCAACTTAAGGCTAGTGCCTGAAATTTCAAAACGATCGTCTGAAGTCGTGAAGGTAAAGGTATCGCCTGCGTCTGCATCCGTTGCAGATAAAGTACCGACTGTGGCACCTGCTGCGTTTTCATCAACCACAGTGGCTGAAAGGGAAATATCCGTTGGTGCTGAATTTACAGGTTGTGTTGGTGTGTTATCTGATGAACCGCCACCACATGCGCTTAGGCCTAGGGTAGCAACAATAGCAAGGGCAAGTTGACTCTTACGAGCAAAGTTCATGGCAATATCCTTGAATGCTAAATAGTAATTATTCTCAAAACTGCGGTAAGGATAAATGAAAACCAAATGCGAATCAATCTCATTTTGTATTAAGTTTGCGTTTTATTGCCAATTATTAACTAAGTTAAACCCACCCACTTTTTTACCCCTTTTTGCACATGCGGTTTTTGCAAAATAGGCGCTTTACACCAATGTGTAAAACCCACTTCAAATCATACTTTTATACAGGCTTAATCGAAAATCACGCGTAAAAATATGCACACGCTATCAATTACTACTAAGCTCATTAAAAAGTAGTATGTGAGTCATTTGATGCGTTTTCTCTGTTCAGTGTTTTTCCTTTGTGCCTTTTGGTGCGCTCATGTTCATACCAGTAATAAGCCAGAAATTCTTTGGGCAACCAATGATTCCCCTCCTTTTCATATTTTATCTGGCCCTCTGCAAGGGCAAGGTTTTTGTGATGTGTTAATTGCTGAGTTAAGTAAGCAGCTGCCAGAATACAGCCATAATCAAGCCGTATTTCCCCATGCTCGTATTACCCAAATGCGCCAAAACCAAGCACCTTTGTGTTTTGCTTGCATGATTTTAAAACCGGACACTTTAGAAACGGTTTACAGCCAGCAAACCCACAGCTATCAACCACACAAGCTAATTTACCGCCCTGAATTACAAGAGCAGCTTTATTTACTCTTTGGTGAGCGCCCACGCTTTGCGGATATTTTGGCAGAGCCCTCGTTGAGTTTTGGGCAAGCGCCTAGCCGCAAGTTTGGCGCGCAATTACAGCCGATACTCACGCCTTACTTAATCCAATCGCATGTTAAAACACTCAACACATCTCAAGAGGCTTTTGGGGTGATGGATATGGTGCAACGAGGCCGAGTGGACTACACCATAGATTACGCTGTGGTTGGTCGTTACTATGAATTAGTGACCGAGAAAAAACTGCACTATGCTGCACTTGAAGAAAACCATAATTCACCGATTCAAGGCGCTGTTGGCTGTACGGGGACTGATTGGGGTAAGCAAATCATTGAAGATATTAATAAAGCCATCCCAGAGGTATTGGAAAGTAAGGCATTTAAAGAGAGTTTGGCGTTTTGGTTTACTGATGAGCCCAGTAATTAAAGTGAAGTAGTTTACTGTGGCGCTCTCGCTAGGGATCGAACCTAGAACTTAGCCTCCGGAGGGCCACGTGATATCCATTTCACCACGAGAGCACAGCTGGGATGATAATGCCATGCACAAAGAATTACCAGAGACTGACGCTTAGATGCTTAATAAATCAGCGAATTTCAGCTTATACTCTTTGTATTGCGGCTTTTATAATTTACTTTGTTGATTATAATGAAACAAATCATTAACAGGAGACAGTTATGTCACTATTAAACGTAGCGCAAGTCGCCGAGTTTCTAGGCGTAAAAGAAGAGCGCGTACGTCGCTTAGAGCGCGAGCATTTACTCATTGCGAAAGATAAAGATGAAAAAGGCGAAGCCTTATTTGATGAAGGTGACGTAAAACGTTACAAAGAGCTTGCCGAGCGTATTGGTGGGCTTTAAGGCAAACGCTTCATCATGAGCATGGCACGCTCTGTTTCGCCATGCTCTTCATACCACGCCGCGCATACCCACACATACACACGTTCAAATAACGTTAGTTTTTCAAGCGCCTTTACTTTGGGATAGGTGATTTTAGCTTGACTAAAATACCCACTCAAAATTGCCTCACGTAACTCCCCGCGCTTTGTATCATCACCATTAAAAGGCACTAAGCCTGCTTGTGTCAGCGAAAATCCCACACTGATGCTGGCTAAATCAAAAAACACATCACTGAAGGCTGCATATTCAAAATCAATTAAATAGGGCGTGCCTGCTTGGCACAAAATGTTCTCGGGCACTAAATCATGATGGCACAGCCCAATGTGGCTTGAGTGCGTGGCTAAAGCTTGAAACGTCGCAGTGATTTCTGCTGCAAACGCTTTATTACAAGGGGCATGACATAATACTTTGAGTGAATTTAGCTGATAATGCTTAAATGCTTTTGGCGCGGCGTCGATGTGGTGTAATGCAACAAGCTGCGCAATCAAAGCATCTAACTTCATGACTGAGTCATCATGTTGTACAAACGGGAAAATTGCCGCAAGTACATGTTGATGTTCAATGAGCTCTGCCGTAGGGGCTATTGCGCTAGTGACTTTTTCTTTAAAAGCATGATGCACATTAAATTGTGCCAAAGGCTTAGGTGCTTGGTACAACACGCACACAAACGAGCCTTTCGCGCAGCATAGCTTTAACACCTGATTGTTAAGCCCAGCAGCCATAGGCTCAGGCGTTATGTCTTGCCCTAGGGTTCGGCTCAGCCAGTGATTAACCTTCTGCGGTAGCGCGTTGATTTTGGTGCTCGTCATACCAAGTTTTAAAGCCGTAAGCGGCCATCACAGTGTAAAACACAAACAAGATTAAGGTTGGGTAATAGCCTTTTGCGAAAAACAAATACATGGAGGCGGCATCTATTACTATCCAGTACAGCCAGTTTTCCAACACCTTTCTTGCCAACATAAAGGTGGCCATCACCGCAAAGCAAGTGGTAAAGCTATCTAAGAAGGCATACTGAGCGTGAGTATATTCGGTCAGTAAAAAGCCTATTAGAGCAGAGATTATCGACGTGGCTAAAATCCACTGACTGTGGCGCACCACAGACCAAGAGGTAATGGGCAAAGTATGATTATTTTTACCGTAGCGCCACGCATAATAACCATAGCCTGCCATCACCATGTAATACACATTCAGCGCAGATTCCATTAGTAATTGGCCTTGATAAAACAGCAAGGTATAAATCAAGGTGCTTAAAAAGGCACATAACCAACACCATAGGCTCTCTTTTATGGCTAGCAGTAAATAGGCCACAGAAAACGCAACGGCCAAGTATTCCCACACCGACATCGCCGTAAAACCCGCTAAGGTCTGTTGCCAAAAATCCATTAAGCGCGCGCCCCTTTCGGTGATAAATCACCATGCAAAAACTTACACACAAAAATAGCATGACCATGCGCTTTAAAAGCCTCAGCCATAGCCTGATGCAGCTTAGGCATGATGACATCCATATCCCCAAATACTTGGGTAGATAAGGTATTCGTGATCACGGTGACATTCTCTAGGGTGTTGAGATCAGCAATAAACGCTTCAATGTGCGGGATGTAATCGTCTTTTAATGGGTAATGGCTAATTTCTACTGAAATATCCATAGCAACTCCAAACGTAAAAAGGCGCACTTGGCGCCTTTAATTAAAACTGAAAGCCTAGCGTCACGCCATACACACGTGGCTCGCCATACTGTACGTATTGCTTAGCTTCGTAGAAGTCCCTTGGATCATTACCAAAGTAAAAACCACGTACTGGCTCATCGTCGTTGAAGGCATTACGCATGTACGCTGTTAGCGTCCAGTTATTGCCTTGATAACGGGCACCGAGGTTCACTAAGTTTTGGCTAGGTGCTTGTTCATCATGACTATTAGAGAAGTAATAATCGTCTTTACCTGTGATGCCGAGGTTAAACGATAAATCATAAATTGGCGTGTACTCTAAGCCTACAGCGTAAGTGTACTTAGGCGCTTGCGCTTGTTCACGGCCAGAGATGTCTTGCCCGTCTTGAGTCACAAAGCCATCGATTTCTGTATTTAAATAACCTAGGCTGGTGTTAAGCACTAAGGTGTCACTTAAACGGCGGCGCATTTCCACTTCTAAACCATAGTTTTCGCCTGACGCGGCATTGTCTAAGTAACCCGCAAATGCATTTGGTTGGGTGTCATTGGTTTGGATATTCCATGCTTTTAACTGCACGTTATCGCGATAAGCATAAAATGCCGCAGCACGAACGCTTACCTTGCCATCATCCGAGCTTCCTTTAACACCAAATTCAGCATTCCATAAATACTCTGGCGCAAATGTTTGATGGGCAGCAAAAAAGTCTGCGTCATTGCTTAGGCCTTCATCACGGGCTTTTGCCAGTGCTTCACCATTCACACCACCGACTTTATAACTACGCGATAAGCTAGTGTATAACATGGTATTGGCGGTCACATCTTGCTCAACAGCCAGTTTTGCACCCCACATCCAATCATCCCCTGGTACATCAAAACCATTGGTATCTTGGTAGGTAAATTCCGTGCGTTCTGCGCGAAGTCCTGTAATTAAACGGGTTTTTTCACCTAATGCGGTTTCTTTGTGGGCATAAATGGCGAAATTATCTTGCTCAAACGCTGAGCCAAAATCTGCATCTAGGTATGTGTATTGACGGGTAAAGTCCACGTCTTTTCGGGCGCTGTAAATGCCCACAACCCAATCTTTTTGTTTACCAGAAAAACGTACATCCATTTCTGTGCGGTTGTGGTCACGTAGATAACGGTCAAATGAGCTGTAGCCCCAAGGGTGTGTGCCCGCGCAAAGTGGGTTGTTTTCTGCTGCACACGTCCAATCTTCGTCATAGCTGTAGTGGCTATTGGCCTCTAGCTGGCTAACTTTAATGGCAACATCCATGTTGTCTAGCTGGCTAAATTGCAAGGTGGCAGCAAATGCTTGGCTGTCTAGGTTATCCATACCTTGCTCATCCGCCGTGCTTACACGGCTGTTATCTAAAGTAAAACCGTTATAGCCATTTTGTGTTTTAAGGCTATGAGCCGTCACACTTAGTTGCGTGTCTGCGGTGAGGTTGAAGTCGCCGTTAAATTTAAACGCGGTTTCGTCTAATTTGGCGCTGTCGTCACGCCCAGTGAAGGCGTTTTCCATATAACCATTACTACGGTTTTTAAATAGGCTAACGCGCATTTGGCTGTTGTCTTCCAGTGCCACGCCGGCTGCAAAACCTGCGTGATGCGCGCCATAATTTCCAGCACCTACCTCCAGGTAAGCGTTTTGGTCTAAAGCACGCTGGGAGTCGATGGCAATCATGCCGGCAAGTGCATCATTACCAAATTGGGTGCCATGGGGGCCGCGATACACAGTAACGTGGCTGGTATCAAATAACAGTGCCGCACCACCTAATCCTGAATAGTTAATGCCATCAATCACTAAACCCACAGAAGGGTTAATTGGGTCGACAAATTGTGAGCGCAGACCAATACCGCGGATTTGTACAAAACGACCACGTGAGGCACCCGCTGTAAAATTCACATTGGCAAGACTCGTTAAGGCTTCATCTAAGGCTTTTGCACCTTGTTTTGCCAGTGTTTCTTGGTCTAGTAAAGTAGCACTACCGCTATAACGAGAGAGTGACTCAGTTTTAAAGTCACCGCTGATTTGGATACGCTCAATGGCGCTCTCATCGGTTTGCGCTACCCCAGAAAAGGACACACTGGCGGCTACAGCCAGCGCCAAAGTGGAAAATTTTGCCTGCATGATCATTCTTGCTCTATTTTTGGAACAGGCATTTTAACAAAAAACACCCAACTGCCAATGCGCACATCGCATTTGTTAACGATAATTTACGTTGACACCCAAGAAAAAGTGCATAAATATCAGCCAGCTTTTCGTCATAAGGACACCTAATGAGCACAGACATGTTAATTTGGCTTGGTATTGCTTTTTGTATCTCACAATCAGCGATATTCTCTGGCCTGAACTTGGCGTTTTTCAGCTTAAGCCGCTTACAACTGGAAGTGGAAGCTAAGCGTGGCAGTAAAGCTGCAAACACCATTTTAGCCATGCGCGAAGATGCCAACTTCTTACTGGCCACCATTTTATGGGGCAATGTGTCCATCAATGTGTTGCTCACTTTGTTATCTGACTCTGTGCTTGCAGGCATGTATTCGTTTTTATTCTCTACTGTGGCAATCACCTTTTTAGGGGAAATATTCCCGCAAGCTTATTTTTCTCGGAACGCCCTTAAAGTGGCATCGGTATTAACGCCTGTGATTCGTGTGTACCAAGTGGTGCTTTTTCCTGTGGCTAAATTAACATCTTTGATCTTAGACGGCTGGCTGGGCCGTGAAGGCATCACCTACTTTAGGGAAAAAGAGCTAAAAGCCTTAATTACCGCGCACATTGAAGCCGAAGAGGCCGAGGTCGTCCACGTTGAAGGCGTAGGTGCATTAAACTTTTTACAAGTAGACGAAGTACCTGTAACCAAAGAAGGGGAAACTTTAGATCCAAACAGCATCATCGCCCTGCCGTGTCGTTTAGACTTGCCGCAAATCCCTGATTTTAGCCATCCAGATTTTGCTGCGTTTTTAGATAAGTGCCATCAAAGTGGCCACAAATGGGTGGTGCTGACCGATTTAAACAACGTGCCTTTATTGGTGCTGGATGCCGATGGTTTTATCCGCCAAGCTGTGATGGCAAAAGCATTGGATGATGCTTACGCCTTCTGCCATCGCCCGCTTGTGATCAAAGATCCAAGCACCACTCTTGGGGATGCCATGCAACAGCTAAAACGCGCCCAAGGAACCCGATTAGACAGCAATGATGTGATTGATCGAGATGTGATTTTAGTGTGGCCAGAAAGTGAGGCCCCCAGAGTGATCACAGGTGCCGATATTTTAGGCCGCTTACTCAAAGGTATTGGCAGCGCCCCTCACAAAGCTGAAGCTAGCACTGCAAATAACGCAGAGCCAGCATCAGCAAAGGAAAACAAAGGGGCTGAAAAAGCCCCTAAATAAACTTAAGCCGGTACCCGCATGGCACTGTTTTGCGCAAATGCAGTGTCTGGATCGGCGCCAAATCGGGTGTTTTTATCAAGCTGTTCAATCGCTTGTAAATCGTCTTGGCTTAACATAAACGCTGGAATGTTGGCGTTGCGGTGAATGTTTTCAGCA
>JBGTXC010000003.1:0-34253 GCA_041937835.1 Alteromonadaceae bacterium
ACAAGTAGCTGTTTGAACTGCGGTGCTCACCAAAGTATGAACGCACTAACCAAAGGGCTGACCAGTCTTTATCGCTACGTACCGTATCAATTGGGAAACCAAAAGACACAGCCGTAGATTTTGCTGATTTTTCCACAATCGTTGCGTGACGCCCTTCAAGCTCTGGCGCATCTGGGATATTTAAACGGCTCGCATCGCCTTTAGGTAGCGTGGCAAGGTCATTCAGCATTACAGTTTTAACGGCTTTTGGTAAATCACCGGTAATACCTAGGTTCAATTTACTTTGAGTAAATTGATTGGCGTAAAACGCTTTTACGTCATCTAAGGTGATGCGCTCTAGATCCGATAAATCACCTAAGTTGTAGCTTTCATAAGGGTGACCTTGATAAAGCGCGCTGTAGAGCACTTCTTTACCTAGCTCTTCATCATTAGATGCTTTAAGGCCTGATTTAATGCCATCAATCAGCTCTTTTTTCACGCGCTTAAAGTCTTCTTCACGCCAGCCTGGGTTAAGAAGCTGCTGGCCTACTAAGCCATACCACTGGGCTGCATTGTCTTTGTGAATACGACCACGGAAAGAAATCATTTCTTTATCCAACTGCACTGAGAAACGACCAGCCAGTGGGTATAACGCTTTTTGGATGTCTTTGTACGAGGTCGTAGCTGAGCCACCTTTAGCAATCATGTTAGCTGTGAGTGCAGCAAGGCCTTTGTGACCTTTAGGGTCCGCAGCACTGCCTGTGTAGAATAGCCAGTTCACATCCACCAGTGGCGATGAGTTAGACATATCTAACACATCAAAATGGCGCTCAGTTGGGGCGCTGTTTAATGCAGCAACACGGGCATCCACATTCACTTCTTCTGCAAAAGCCGCAACTTTGTCGTTAGCCGACATAGTCACCGTAGTGCGCTTAGCATCAACAAAGTACTTATTGGCAATTGCTTTTAAATCCGCTGGGGTGATGCTACTTGCCGTGGCAAACGCTTGGTTGATCACTTCAGGATCGCGTTCAAAGTGCATGTAACGGGCAAGCATGCCGCCAATCGCTTGTGATGAATCTAACCCATTGATAAAGCTATATTTCAGGTTTGATTTTAGGTTCTCAAGCTTTGTCGCATCCACTAGCTCAGTGCGCGCCTCTGCGTAGGTATTGGCAATCGCATCACGTACAAGTGCTAAATCCGCTTCGTTTTCCACTTTAGCGAACACGTGAAGTAGGCCTTTGTCTTTGGTGTCAGGGTTGTAAGTAAACATCTGACTTACCAGCTGTTTTTCTACTACTAAGTCTTGGTAAAGCTTTGAGTTTTCACCAAAGTAGAGCTCAGAAAGTAGGTCTAAACCAGCGCGGTCTTTTGTTTTTGGATCCCACTCGGTGCCTTTGTAGCTCACAAGTAACCAGTGACCTGGTAAACCGTCCACTTGTTTGTGAGTGTAGCGCGGCGCTGTTTGCTCTGGCTCTTGTGGCACTTGGCTCACATAGTCACCTTTTTGCCACTGCCCCCAGTGCTTCTTCACCATGTTTAAGGTAGCTTGCGGGTCAACATCACCCACAATCACTAAAGACACATACTCTGGCTTATAAAAACGCTCAAAGAAGGTTTGGCCGTATGCCATTTGATCTGGCATGGCTTCAATGTCTTCAAAAAAGCCCATGGTGGTGTGCTCATAAGTGTGCACATCAAACGCTTCTTTACGAACGGCCGCTAGCAACTGGCGGATCGGGTTAGCGTTATTTTTTAGGTACTCACCTTTTACCGTCAGTGCTTCAGTACGGAACTGGCTTTCGGTGTAAGTCAGGTTTTGGAAGATATCCGCTTTAATTTCTAGCACTTTGTCTAAGTGCTGCTTAGAGAAATTAAGGTGGTAGTTGGTGTAGTCATTGGTGGTGTAGGCACGGTTATCCACGCCTGCATTTTTCAAGATGTCTGAATACACTTCTTGTGGGAATTTTTTCGAGCCTTTAAACACCATGTGCTCAAAAAAGTGAGCAAAACCGGTTTTGCCGTCTTCTACTTCGTCACGTGAGCCCACAGAAACTGGGATTTGCAACGACACCACATCGGGGTAATCCGTTTTCACTATCATCACACGAAGGCCGTTAGGCAGCTCTTCAAGTAGGTAGTCTTGTGCAAATACTTTGTTTTCTGCATCCGTGCTGGCATTGGCTTTGGCCACTTTAGCCGCCACTTCTGGCGCAGGAGTCGAATTGCTTGTTGTGTTGCATCCTGTCAGTGCTAACGCTACCGCAGCACTCACAGCAAGTAAGGTGTATTTCATTATTATGGTCCTTTCAATTTGGCGATGAAAAGCAAAGCTTACGCCTGCAATTCATGTCAATCAGGCGTTATCAACGCATGAAGGCATTATGCAACGACCAACAAAAAGGTGCATCTTTTCGGGTTAAAAAAACCGTTTTGCTCGTTTAACTGCAAAAAAATTCAACTTTTAACTTTCTAGACGTCTAAATGGCTGCTACTATCAATTTAAACATAGCCATCCAGAGGTCTAATTATGAGTTTATCCTTGCAAGCCAAACTCACCACACATGAGCGCGGTGTTTACCTTTTTGGCACTACGCCGCCAAAATGTGAGACCACCCGCGATGAAGCCATTCACATCGCACGTACACTGATTAACCGCACTCAACATTTAGGGTGTGATGGCTATGTGGTGTATGACTTACAAGATGAATCAGCGCGTAACCAAAACCCGCGCCCTTTTGCGTTTAAATCCACTTTGGATGCGCGCCTTTATGCCGGGTTAATTAAGCGCCTTTCTGGGCATGATACCATTACGTATAAAAGTGTCAGTGGTGAGTCTGAGGCAAGCCTTAAAACCTGGTTGGCACAGTGCAAACTTCATGATCATGTGGTGATGGTTGGTAGCCCAACTAAACAAGCAGCGCAATTGCCCTTATCCAGTGCGTATGAGTTATCGCAAGCGCAACAAAAACGCCTGCACGTAGGTGGGGTCACCATTGCTGAGCGCCACCAGCAAAAACACAATGAACACGAACGCTTGTTACATAAAGAAACCCAAGGTTGTGATTACTTTATTAGTCAGGCCATTTATGATCCCCAAGCCAGCATTGATTTGATCACACGTTATGCCCGTGAATGTAAAGCCACAGGTAAAACACCCAAGCGCATCATTTTAACCTTTGCGCCGTGTGGCAGTGAAAAGACCTTAGACTTTTTGGCTTGGCTTGGCGTTGCCATTCCTGAGGCCAGCCGTTATCGCCTATTGGATGCACCGGATTGTTTAAACGCCTCGATTGCCCTTTGTAAAGAAAACCTCGACAGCATTTTGCGCGCCACAGCCCACCTAGGTGTGCCGCTTGGGCTTAACATTGAGAGTGTGTCTAATCGTAAAGTTGAAATTGATGGTGCAGTGAATTTATTCCGCTTATTAAAAGCCACTTTAGAGTTAAGTTTGGCGGAGCAAGCGGTTTTGACCAATCACACTTTGAGCGCACCGCACAGTAATGAGCAATACCGCCCGGTACCACAGCATGCAACCTATTATGCTGAGCTTGGGGCTGCGATGGGGTAATCAGTTAGAGAGTAGGAGCAAAAAGGCGCGTTAAGCGCCTTTTTTATGGGAGTTATGCCGGTTTTAATTGTGCTTTACGACTATTGTAAAACGCGATTAGCTCATCCACTGTGGCTTGGTCATAAGCTTTAATGCCAGACACTAACATGCGTTTTTCACCGCGCCCGATTTCACGGCCATGGCTGGTTAAAACAAACGGCAACAAAATGCGACCGCGCTTGCCAGTGTAACTAAAGCTCGGCTCGGCAAAGCTTAAGTTCACATCAGTGGCATCTAGGTCACTCAGTTCAATGGCCATAGACTCATACATCACCATAGGGCGCTGCGGGTTGATCATCACATTTTGCTGGCCCATCAAAGGGATGATCACATGCGGAAAGGTAGTACCAGAAAACGCCACGTACGAGCGAATTAAGCTATCCATCAAGGCTTGGTTATGAACCGTTTTGCCTTGGCGGTTTACCTCTAAGTAAGACTTATCGGCATCTTGAAACACCATCTGGTTGCTTGGCTCAGGAAAACGCAAAGTCACAGATTCATCCACCATGCCAGTAAACTGAAACTGCATGGATTCACTCACACCATAATGGTTTACCACCACAGAGAATAATAGATCCCCCGGCACACAGAACTTTTTAGCATCCACGTCATGAAGCGGGTTGTAATCGTCTGCTAATAGCTTGGCAAAACGGCTACCTTGCTCTCTAGAAAAACGCACGAGTGCTTGATTGTTATCGGTTGTCTGTGAATAAAAGTGCTGCAACATACCCTAACCTCTGGTTTAAGAGCGTGCAGTGTATCAGGCAATTGTGACAAATGAGGTCGTATCTGTTGGTAGGCTGCAAGGCATAAAAAAAGCGCCCGTAGGCGCTTGGTATTCGTTTACTTGCTTAACCGGCTTGATATGCCTTGTAAGCTTTTTCAAGTTTCTTCGCTTGCTTTTTAGACACACCAAGGTGGCCTAGCGCCACGCGTAAGCGCGCACGTGCAAGGTCAGAGCCTAGGATTTCCATTGCATCAATCACTGACGTCGATGACGTTTTACCTGTGATGGCAACGAAGATTGGCTCTAAGAAGGCTTTAATTTTTAGCTCATGGTGAGTTGCCACACGTTTGGCAACCGCAAAAATCTCGCTTTTCTCCCACGTGCGGAGCACTTCAAGGTCCCAAATAAAGAATTGCAGTGCTTGGCGTACCACATCTTCATCGGCACTGCCGGCAGTTAATAACGCTGGGTCATAACTTGGCATGCCACCGACAAAGTGTCCGGCTAAATCTACTAAGTCGCTCAGTGTATCAATACGGGTTTTTGCTTCTGGAAGCACGCGTGATAATAGCTCACCGTTAAATTTCCAATTTACAAAACGCGCTATTAATTCTTCATCTGATAAGTTTTCACGGATCCAAAGGCCGTTCAACCAGCGTAGTTTGTCCACGTCAAAAACTGGGCCGCCAAGTGACACACGCTTCATGTCAAAGTGCTCAATCATTTCCGCTAAGGTGAACTTTTCGCGTTCATCCGGCATTGACCAGCCCATGCGACCTAGGTAGTTAAGCACCGCCTCTGGTAAAAAGCCCATCTCTTTGTAGTAATTGATGGACGTCGGGTTTTTACGTTTTGACAGTTTAGATTTATCAGGGTTACGTAGTAATGGCAGGTGACCAAGCACAGGTGGCTCCCAGCCAAAATCTTCGTAAAGCTTTAACAGTTTAGGAGCCGAGTTGATCCACTCTTCGCCACGGAAAATGTGGCTGATTTGCATGTGGTGATCATCCACTACGTTGGCAAGGAAGTACGTTGGGAAACCATCGGCTTTTAACAGCACTTGCATATCCACGTTTTCCCACGGGATTTCAATTTCACCGCGCAGGTAATCGTTAAACTTAAAGGTGCCTTCAGCTGGGATCTTCATGCGGATCACGTATGGCTTACCGGCATCTAAGTTAGCTTGGATTTCGTCATCCGTTAAGTTTAAGCCACGGCCATCGTATTTTGGACGTAGGCCTTCAGCCATTTGCGCTTCACGCATTTCATCAAGCTCTTCGGCTGTCGCAAAGCAGTAAAACGCTTTGCCTTCATCCACTAGCTGATGAGCAAATTTGCGGTACATGTCAGAGCGTTCTGACTGGCGGTATGGACCAAATTCGCCACCCACATCAGGACCGTGATCCCAATTTAAACCTAACCAACGTAGGCTATCCATTATGGCTTGTTCAGATTCTGCCGTACTGCGCACTTGGTCTGTGTCTTCAATACGTAAAACAAATTCGCCACCTTGCTGTTTGGCAAAGCAGTAGTTAAACAAAGCAATGTATGCGGTACCTAGGTGCGGATCACCCGTTGGTGATGGCGCAACACGTGTACGTATAGTCATAATGGATTTCCGTGTTTTTGTCTTTAAGAAATGGCGCAAATGCTAGCACACCCCATGGGCAAAGCGTAGCAACAAGATGCTTTTAACTGAAATTGGCAAAGTGGTCGCTGACTAAGGTGCGCCAGCGTTCAAAATCTGCGTCTGAAAAGCCATACCGTTTGAAGATTAACCGCGCAGTGCCATCTTGAGACAGCGCAAAGAGCCCTTCGTTGATTTTGCGCACCACAGCCGCATTCGCCGTGCTGGTTTTGAGTGCAATCAGGTGTAAGGCATTTTCTGACAACGGCTTGCCCACGGTTTTAATGCAGCGGTTATTGCGCTCGGTGGGGTTGGCGTAATAACAATAAAAATCCGCAATGGTTTTGCCATATAACAAATACTCTATGCGCCCTTCTTTGAGCATGTCATAGATTTGCGCGCGGCCATCAATGGGATACAGGCTAATAAAGCCCATTTGCTTAGCTAATTCATGCTGGAAGGAGCCTTGGGAAACACCTACTTTCGCCGTGGCAAAATTGATGTCCTCAATGCGTTCAATCGGGTTGTCTGAACGGGTAAAAATGTTGGTAGTGTCTTTTGCCAGTGGCAAGGTATAGCTTGCCCATTTAGCGCGTTCATCAGAATGGTAGGCGCCAAACACAAAGTCTAAACGCCCGGTTTCGAGGCGTTTAAGCCCGGCTTGCCAACTAGTGCCATACGGCGCTAAACGCACACCCTGGCGTTTAGCTGCACCTTCTAAAAGGGTCCATGCCAAAGCATAATTAGGGGATACATCGAGCATCACTTTATGATGCTCAAATACAGACACAGTGTAAAAAGGCTTAGCAGGGGCACTCAAAGCACTGGGTAATATTAAAGAAATGAGTAAAAGAAGAAGGTGTTTCAACATCTTACCACTTATTCATAGACACTCTTAAGGTGTAGCACAGCGCAGCCCCTTATGCTGACTAATTGCCTTTTTGCTCAGGCGTTAAACCTTGTAAATAAGCAATGATGTCATTGGACTCATAAAGCCAACGGGTTTGGCCGTTTTCATCAATACGCAGGCACGGCACCTTCACTTTACCGCCACCTTGCAATAACGCATCTCGGTGTGCGGCATCGTTTTTAGCGTCGCGTAAGGTCACGTTAATGTTATGACGCTTCATCGCGCGGCGTACTTTGACGCAAAATGGGCAGGCTGCAAACTGATACAAAGCCATGTTTTGAGTTTGGTTATCCAGCGCGGTTTGTAGTTCAGGTGCGCGTTTAAACCGGCGCGGGGAAAAAATAAAATCAAACAATAAAATTAGGCGCCCAAGCACCCAGCGGATCACAGCCATTTACGTCTCCTTTGTAGAAAACGCAATAATATCACTGGCGGCGAAGCCACTCTAGCGCTTCTTTTTGTTACCTTGGATTTTATATTGGGTTTGGCAGTAGCCACGAGTAATGCCACTTTGCCTCAGCGAAGCATGTTTGGTTTTGCGGCCGCTGACACGTTTTCGCCAAAGTTTAAAACTGCTGGGTTTAAGCGCTTTACGCATTAGGGCAATGGTTTGCGGCTCGCTTAGCCCATATAAGGTGTGAATGGCTTCAAATGGGGTGCGATCTTCCCAAGCCATTTCAATGATTCTGTCTTGCTCTACATGTTCTGCCATAGCTGCCTAATACTTAACTAATCTTACTGGGTATTAAATGCGTAATACGACATAGACTCTTTTTAAGATTGCTAAGCCATGGCAAAAATGCGCAAAAAACAGGACTTACCGGAAAAAACTTGCCCACAATGTTTGCGTCCCTTTCAGTGGCGTAAAAAGTGGGAGCGGGATTGGCACAACGTCGTGTATTGCTCTAAGCGCTGCGCCAGTGATGCCAAGCGAGCACGTAACTAGCTTAAGCACACGATATGCTATGTGCCAATTACAAAATGTGATACCCATACCAGCTAGGGGTTAGCACAGGATACTGCCCGCTTGGTGTAAGGTGAATGTGGTGGTTATCAATGAGGCTAAGAGCAATGCAATCATCTACGTCATAGAGGTTGTCTTTATGCTGTTTTGCCATGCCTGTTAAAAGTGCCGATTTGGCTTTTTGTTTTGCCTCTTCGGCACTTTTTGCCACATAAAGCGCAAATGCGTGCTGCTCGGCAAGTTCACTGGGCACATACGCACCAAGGTTGACAAAATACAGCTTTAAATCAGAGTTTGATGGTGTGCTGGATACTGTAATTTGGTAGCCATCCGCGTGTTGAATGTCGGCATAGCTATCCATGTGGACGTGGGCTTTATCACCTACCCACTGGGACTTTAACGCGCCATAGCAATCTTCAATTTGCTCGCCCACCACAAAACGCACATCGTGCATTTCAATGTGGCACCCCGGCACTTTGCCACCTAAATAAACTAAAAAGAGCTTCTTCATTGCCCGCATCTATCCTATTTTTTTGCGCTATTGTAATGGCGTTTGGGCTGAGCGTCAGCTCACTAAAAACCACTTATCGCACTTATATACATATACTGCTAAAAAACTGATTCAGCCTTTAACCATGTAAGCACGGCACCCACATCCGCTTGATTAATCAGCCCGCCAAATTGCAGCTGCTTTGCCACCAGCCGCGCGTTAATAAAGGCATTGGCTACCTGTATCGGGGTGTGCTCAAGCAGTGTGCTTGCTTGCCAAAGGATGGCAAGCTGCTCAACCAGCACCCTGGCACTGTGCGGCGCTTTAATAAGTTCAGGCGCTTTTTTTGTAAATGCTGCTAACGCTTCATCAAAGTGGGGGTTTTTGCCATTTTGGGTGGCCAACATAGTAGTAAAGTCTTCAAGGAGGGCAGGCTCCTTATAGAGGGCCCTTAACACATCCAAACATTGCACATTGCCTGAGCCTTCCCAAATGCTATTTACTGGCGCCTCTTTGTATAAGCGTGCCGTAATGCTGTCTTCCACATAGCCGATGCCGCCAAGCGCTTCCATGGTTTCAGCACTATGAGTAATAGCGCGTTTACACAGCCAGTATTTGCCAATTGCCGTACCTAAACGAGTTAAAGCGCGGCGTTTAGCTGAATCAGGCTCACTAAAGGCGTTTGCCAATGTTAGCGACATACCTAAAGACGCATGGGCTTCCAGTGCTAAATCTGCCAGCACGTTTTGCATTAAGGGTTGGTCAATCAAGTGTTTACCAAACGCTTGGCGATTCGCTGCAAACTGCATGGCTTCTTCAATGCCTTGCATCATTAAGGCACTTGAACCAAGCATACAGTCCACCCGCGTGAGCGCCACCATCTCAATAATGACATTCACGCCTTTATCAGGTGCGCCAATTAAGTAACCGTGTGCTGCTTTTAGTTCAATTTCGCTTGAGGCATTTGAGCGGTTGCCTACTTTGTTTTTAAGGCGCTGAATTTCGATGCCGTTTTTACTGCCATCATGCCAAATGCGCGGTACTAAAAAGCACCCTAGCCCTTGCTCAGTTTGTGCCAACATCAAAAAGCCATCGCACATAGGGGCGGAGCAAAACCATTTATGACCTGTTAGCTGGTACACGGCTTCTTGCTCATCTAAAGCCTCAGTGATACACGTGGCGCGAGTGGTGTTTTGTCGCACATCCGAGCCACCTTGTTTTTCCGTCATTGCCATCCCTAAGGTGAGGCTGCCTTTTTGCTCAGAGGCAATCAGGCTTGGGTCGTAAGTGCGGCTCATTAATTTACGCTGCCACGCTTTAGCCACCTTGCCGCCATGGTTCAGCGCGGCGATGCCTGCGTGAGTCATGGTTAATGGGCAGCCAGAGCCAGGGTCTGCGTAATTGTGCAAAAAGGTGACCCCAGCACGGGTTAAAAACTGATTATGTTGCCACGATAAACTGGTATGCCCTTTGGCAATCGCACTGGCCATTAAATGATGGTAACTCGGGTGATACGCCACAAAATCTACCCGCTCGCCTTGGCGATTATGGCTAATAAACTCTGGTAGATGTTGATTAGCAAGGGCGCCATGGGACATTAACTCTGAATGGATTTGTTTGGCATAGCTTTTAACATGGTTAAGCCCTTGTGCATCTAGCTCAAGCGCTTTGAGCCAACGCATTAAGTAACTACCCTCTTGAAACCATGGGCCACTTTGATAACGCGGCTGATTCAGCACTTCATGGGTGCTGTGCGCGTTTGTGGCTGTGTATGTGGGGGCATGATTAAGGTCAGGTAGCTTCATGGGCGCTCCTTGCTAAAAAATTGGTATGACCAGCGTCTTTAGTTAGGCATAGCAGGTGCTAAGTTGCAACCGCTTTATACCCACGCAGAGCTTAGTTATACTGCTTACATAACTAAAAATTATAAAAGCACACTCATTTATGCAAAACACTGCAAGCACACGCTTTTTCCCAGCCATAGGTAAAATTGGTTTAACTGCGATTGCCATTAACGGTCTAATTGGTGCCGGTATTTTTGCCCTGCCCGGTAAAGCCAATGAGCTTTATGGTATGTTGAGCCCGTGGCTTTTTGTGCTATGTGCCATTTTGATGCTGCCAATCGTATTAAGCTTTGGCAAATTAGCGTCTCAGCACAGCCAAACGGGCGGCCCCATCACTTACGCAAGCCACAGCTTTGGCCCTTGGGTTGGGTTTCAAACTGGTTGGCTTTTATACCTAGGCAGACTGACTGCACTTGCTGCTAATGGTCATGCTCTAGTGCTTTATTTGTCGTTGCACTTGCCTATTTTACAAACCGAATGGGCGAGTAAAATTGCGGTGTGTGTACTGATTGGGGTGTTATTTCTCCTCAATTGGCTAGGGATAAAACGGGCAATGGGAGCCATGTACCTTATTACCGCGCTCAAGCTGCTGCCTTTATTATTGCTGGTATTACTTGGGCAAGCTCATTTATCTGGCGATTTAGTGGCAGCCCTTCCAAGTGCGTTTGAGGTGGATATTCCTACTGCCATGCTACTACTCATTTATGCCTATTTGGGTTTTGAAGGCGCATTGGTACCTAGCGAAGAAGCCAAAGCGCCTAAGCAAGATTTGCCCAAAGCCTTAGTGAGTACTTTGCTTGTATCCGCTGTGCTTTACTTTTTTATTCAAGCTGTGGTGGTTAGTACCCCATTAACAGAAGCAGTCAGTTCAGATGTGCCATTAGTGGCCACCCTTGAGCAGCTTTTTAGTGAGCAAGGCTGGCCTTTTGCAGCCATCATCATGACGCTGGCCGCAGTAGTGAGTATTTTCGGCAACTTGATGGCGCTGATGCTGGCTGCCCCACGCATGACCTACGCCATGGCACAAAATTACACTTTACCAAGCTGGTTTGGCAAATTAGATAAGCGCTTTAAAACGCCGCATACCTCCCTGATTGCCCTTGCCTTAGGTGGCATGGTGCTGGCTGTTACTGGCACCTTTGTGTGGCTTGCCATTATGAGCAGCGTGGCGCGTTTAGCAGGGTATTTAGTGTGTATGCTGGCCTTAATTAAAGACGAGTCCACTTTATATTGGCGCGTGATTGCAGGGCTTGGTGCCTTAGTGTGCGTGTGGCTATTAGCGCAAGCGACACTGAGTGCCTACTTAATGGCTTTTGCTTTTATCCTGTTAGGGAGCGGGCTTTATTGGTTTAGTAAACGCACAAGCGATGACACATAAAAAAGCCCAGCATGGCTGGGCTTTTTTGACTGCGTTTATTCTATTTCAAGTGCGATGCTCACAGCTTGGATGCTTTCAACACCGCTGCTGTCCACTGTAAGGGTGGACGCTACCTCCACAAAGGCGCCAGCTTTAACCGCAGCTGCAAATTCCGCCTCAGTAGCGGCTTCGCCATTAATAGTGAAGTTAGTGCCACTTGAATACGCCACCACACGTTCAGCTAAGGTGATCTCGCCACTTGCTGCGGCACTTACTTCGCCTTTCAGTGCTAAGCTGTTTTCACTAGGTGCTGGCTCCACTTGCTCGATGTAATAAGCAACGATGACATCATCTCTCAATACACCTTTTACCTTAAAGCCGTTCCACGTGATTGAGCTAGTGGCATAGGTTTGCTGGTCAATCTCACCTTGGCTCGATACATACTCAGTTTCTGCACCATAGTGCACGGTTTGATTTGCAACGATAGTCACATTAGCGCCGGCTTCACCTTGGCCAATTAACGTCACTTCAGCTAAGGCTTTCGCCGTAGGGCTATTTGACTCAACATTGAGCATTAAGGCATCCGCTTGAATACTGCCATCACTTTGTAGCGTGCCTTTAACGCGAATGCTGTCTTCAAGTTTGGCGATTAACGCAAACTGCTCAAAGGTGTACGCTTCACCCATTAAGGTAAACTCAGTGTTGCTATCAAAGCGCACTTGTTTATCCGAAATGGTCATGCTGTTGTCGCTGATAAGCGCTAATTGCCCAACAAAATCAACGTAGTTGGCATCATCGTCATGCTCAGCACGCGCTTCAAGTTCAACATAGCTTGCAACGACCACGTCATTATTGGCTTGGCCTTCAACCTCAACTTCAGCGCCTACTTCAAGGGCGGCAAAAAAGTCAGCTTGGCTGGCCACTTGGCCATTCGCATCAATAAAGGTGGTGTTATCGCTTGATGTTTGCACGGTCACACCATCAAGTTCAAAGCTAGTATTACTGGTTGCGCTTACTTTACCTTCTAGCTCCACTGTGCCGTTGTCGTCATTGTCTTCACGTTCAATCACAGTGGCCACAAAGTCGCCATTGGCATTGCTATAGGCTGTCACTTCAACAAAATCACCTACCGCAATATTGGCCAGTGAAAACTGACGAATGCTGGCGCTTGATTCATCTTCAAATTTGGTGGTGTCTGTGACTAGCACAGTTTTACCAAACAGTGACAATGAGGAAGTGGTGACGGCACTGACCATACCTTCAAACTCGGTTTCTGCGTCCATTTCAAAGGTAATAGACTCAGCCACGAGTGCGTCATCGGCGTTAAATTCACCGCTGACACGGATTTCCGCGTCATTTTCTAAATCACTGCTTTGCCCGCCAGTAAAGCTGGTGCTGCTGTTAGTCAGCACTTTTACCTCACCTAAATTAAACTCTTCAGCAGAAACAAAGGCTGAAATGCTTCCTTCTAGCATGCCTTTTTCACCTTCCGCACCTGCGCTAAAGTCAGTCACGCTATGAATGCTTGATGCACTGAGCACACCACTATTAAGCGCAGCACTGCTATTGGCTTTGACTGTGATCATCATGTTAGCAGCGAGATCTGACGCACTGATGCCATTGAAATTAGCACCGCTAAAATCCACATTCACATTACCTAGAGCAAAGGTTTGCGCTGCTGCATTTAAGTTGCTTAGCATACCTTGTACTTTTAGCTCACTAGCTTGATTGTTTTTCTCGATGCGAGTGGCATTAAGGCTGCCATCAGCACCAAAGTAACCACTTACTTCAATGCGGTCACCCAATTTGATGCCATCAAGCTCTAGGTCACCGGCAAAGCTGGTGTTACCGTCAAAATGCACGGTTTGCCCAAGGGCTGTTAACGTGCCACTGCTATGGTTAATCGCACTGACGTGACCTTTAAGCTGCTCAGAAAAGAACACTGAGGTTGCGTCACCAGTTTTGCCATCATCGTTAATTTCGCCTGCCACTTGCACGTACATACCTACGTCAAGATCAGACTCAGACACGCTATCATTGTCGTCATTACTGAAGCTGGCACTGCCTGTGGTGTACTTCACACCATTGACATAGATACTGCCAAATTGAGAAACAGCCCCTTGGCTTTTGGCCTTCACTGCGGCATTACTGTCATCGCCACCGCCTGAGCTAGGTGGCGGCGTCGTGCCACCCTCTGAATTGGAAGAACCACCGCCACAGGCAGTTAACATTGCTGAGGTAATTAATAAGACCGTTGCTTTCTTCGTGAACATGCTGCTCTCCTTTCTTTCGGTTTCTTATCAGCCACCTGACTGTCCCCTCGCAGCCATCAAACGCACTGTATTCATCTTGGTTTGAGTACGCTGCAATCAAGTAGTCGTTTAAAGTCCCGGTAAAGTTAGGCGCAAAGCAATTAATTTAAACTGAATAAAAACAACATCTTAGATTAACAAAATCTGAACATGGTACTTTTTTGTAGGTGGATCAGAGGGTTAATTGGCTGGTCTAACCACTACGTTTATCGCGTTTCGTTGCACTTAATTAACAGTTTGATATTGTGTGAAAAAACAACAATGAAGAGCGTATTATGAAACGTCTGCTCACGTCTTTGCTGATGGTGACCTCAGTCAACCTACTAGCAAGTGACTACACAGTAATCAGCCCTGTCAAAGGCTACACACCAACGCAACAAGGCACCCTAGCGCAATTTTCCACACTCGTTATTAAAGACGGCAAAGTCGTTAAATACGGCAATGAGGACTTAGTCGCAAGTTATCCTAAAGCCAAACGCATTGATGGTCAGTCTCGGCCTTTGTTGCCCGGCTTAATTGACGCCCATGGCCACATTATTGGTCTTGGTAATAACTTAAATCAGCTGGATTTACGCGGCACCCGCTCCATCGCTGAAGTGGGTGAAAAACTTAAAGCCTTTGCCGAACAAAACCCAGATGCAGCTTGGTTAATTGGTCGTGGCTGGAACCAAGAAAACTGGCAAGAAGCATGTTTTGGGACCGCCAAAGAGCTAGATAAATACGTAGCAGATCGCCCTGTGATGCTTGAGCGCGTTGATGGGCATGCAATTTGGGTTAACAGTAAAGCCATGGCGCTGAGCGGTGTGACTGCTGCAAGTAAATCGCCAGCCGGTGGCGAAATCATTCGTGAGGATGGCGCACCAAGCGGTGTCTTTATCGATAAAGCAGAAAGCCTCATTCGCACCTACCTACCAAAAGTAGATAAGCAACACATTAACCATGCGCTCAATCGCGCCGGTGCTCATTTATTAGCGCTGGGCATTACAAGTACACATGATGCCGGCATTGATAAATTAACTTGGCAAACCTTTAAAGAGCGCGCGCAATCAAACACCTTGCCACTGCGTGTGTATGGCATGCTAGCCGCCACCGATCCAGCCTTAGACGAAATGCTTGCCGCAGGGCCTGTGCGTGATAGCCAAGACTTTTTATCGATTCGTTCTGTCAAAGTGTATGCCGATGGAGCCCTTGGCAGTCGCGGCGCGGCACTTTTGTATGACTATGCGGATCGTAAAGGCCACCAAGGTTTAATGCTTGAAAACCAAGATGCCCTTGAAGCCATCATTAGCAAAAGCATTAAGCATGGTTTTGCGGTGAACACCCACGCCATTGGTGATAGAGCAAACCGCATCGTGCTCGATGCCTATGAAACCGTATTTAAACGCCATGGTGGCAGTGCCCTTCGTAACCGCATTGAACACGCGCAGATTGTGCACCCAGAAGACATCCCTCGCTTTAAAGCGCTCAAGATAATTCCATCCATGCAACCTGTGCACGCCACCAGCGACATGCACATGGCTGAAGAGCGCCTACATGATAAGCAACTGGAAGGCGCTTATGCATGGCAAACCTTTTTACAACAAGGCTCAAAAGTGGCTGCTGGCTCTGACTTCCCCGTTGAGCTTGCCAATGTTTTCCATGGCTTGTATTCAGCCATTACACGTATGGATCACCAAGGCACGCCACCTGAAGGCTGGTTACCTGAGGAAAGGCTTACCCGTGAACAAGCGCTACGCGCCTTTACGTTAGATGCGGCATACAGTGCCAATCAAGAGTTTAAAATTGGTAGCTTAGAGCAAGGTAAGTGGGCTGACTTTGTGCTATTGGATAAAGACTACTTCACAGTACCTGTGGCTGATATTAAAGACATCCAAGTAGTCGAAACTTGGATAGCAGGCGAGCAGCGTTACGCCCGCTAATTAGAGTCATACAACTGCATACAAAAAAGCCGCATCAAGTGCGGCTTTTTTATGTGTTTAATCTTGGTTACTCTGCGCTTTGGCTGTTTACTTTTGCGCGCGCCATTTTAAATAAATGGTATACGTTGATGAGGGTTAAAATGGCATTGGTCACGGCCACAGGCCATGCCTCTATCATCACGCCATAGGCTGTAAAGGTAATACAGCCGGCAAGGTTAAACCAACGCAGTTTAACCACATCACTCATCATTAAAGAGGCAATTAATAGCACCGAGGCCAAATACCCTAAATGTTCTACATTCATCTATTCACTCCTCGGCTGGAATACGTTAGCATACCGCTCTTGCTTTTTTGTTAAGCAAACGTGACGCTCACGTGTACAGAATAAAAAAACCAATCCACTAAAAAAGCCATTGAATGCTAAGGTAATATTAACCAATTGATTCAAGTCACGGGATGATGGCTGTCTAGCAAAGTGTGGATTGGCGTAAAAATTCATCCTATCGCCATCAACCAATTGAGAAAAAGGACAATTGTCCTAAGAGTGTAAGTCCATGTTTGAATACCATTTTTCATCCTACTTAGTAGAGCAGTTACTGACGTTTGCTGGCAGTAGCTACCATATGAAAAATAAAGACATCCTGCTCAACCAAGGCCAACCTATGACCAAACTTGTGTTGGTACGTAGCGGCACTGTCTCATTTAGTTATGACGTAGATAATGGCAGGCGTTTACTGCTTGGGCAATTGGACTGCAACAATACCTTAATTGGCGAAATTGAAGCGCTTAACGAACAGCCTTGCATTTACACAGTAAGCTGTAAAAGTGACGTGGAATATAACCTGATTGAGCTTAAACACTGGCGTGAGTTACTGTTAGCTAAGCCGGAATTAAGCTTATACACGGCGCAATCCATTGCCGCTAAGTTCCAAGAAAACCAAAAAGTGAACTTAGATAAACTGCTGCTGCCTTTAAGCTATAACATCGCCCGTGATTGCTTATTACGAGCGCAAAACACCTCAAACACCTTATTGCGTGCCTACCCAACCGTAAGCTCTGAAGCCGAGCGCTTCGCAACCACAGAGCGTGCTTATCGCCGCGTTGTGACCGAGCTGGTTGATAAAGGGTTGATTGTACGCACAGATAATGGCCTCAAACCTGTGGATGTGGATGCTTTGGCTGACTTCATCGACAGTTTTTCACAAAAATAAGTCTCTAGCGTGAACCGTTTGGCTTGGTGTGTCGTCCTTAGGATAACAAGGAGCCAAACATGACACTTTCCACACTCGAACAAGCGCAATGCGACGTCTGGGTTTTAGACGCCCAAGCTGGTGATAAAAGCGCCTTAGACGGCCTTTTTCGTAGTTTTAATCCGGCGTTGGTGCATTACCTTGCTTGCTTAGGTGTGCCAAGTGCCGACATTGACGACGTCTCGCAAAAAGCCTGGTTAAAAGTGCTGAGCCGCATTAAAAAGCTCAACGACCCCAGGGCGTTTCGGGCTTGGTTATTTAAAAGCGCCCGTTGGCAGCACCTTGATGAATTAAAGTGTTTTCATCAAAACGCCATTGCGTATGACACCGAAGCAGTTGAATCCTGCTTAGCTGAGCTGCCTGATGCCAATAATGCCACCGAATTGATGGCAGCATTTGAGCAAGTCAGTTCCAATGCACGGCAAATTCTTTGGCTCCATTATTTTTCAGGGCTCAGTGTGGCTGAGGTGGCGTTTATCCTCTCGTGCCCGCAAGGCACAGTGAAATCGCGCCTAAGTAAAGCGCGTGAACAATTACGCACTGTCCTTACTGAGCAATACATCACTGACCAAGGAGCATGCCATGCAACAGGATAAAATTGATTTTAACGAACGCGGCCTTTTTGCCATGTTAGGGCAAGCCATCACAGGGTCCTTAGGGGGCTGGTTTATATTAGTGAGTTTGTTTGCGCTAGTTGCCACTGTGGTGATGGTGTACGCCGGCTATCAGGTGTTTTTTGTGACCCACGAAGAGGTGACTTTGATCCGCTGGAGCGTGGTGTTACTGCTTGCGACTATGGCGCAAATCGCCTTAAAAATGTGGACCTTTATGGAAATGAATCGCCAGTCCATTTTACGCGAGCAAGCGCGCTTTAAATTAGCCATGTTAGAGTCACTCAATGAGCGCAGCTAACGGCCTTCATAAACAAAAAAAGCCCTAACGGGCTTTTTTTGTTGCTACTTAACGCGCTACTTTACGATTAAATCGTGAATGGCCGCTAAGTCAGATTTGCCCGCGATGATTTCATCCGGCGTTAAACCAGACAACTCATGCGGGAATACCAGCCACTCTTCTGATTCATGAATGTAATAATCAGGCTCTAACGGCACTTTGCGATTGGTTGGCTTGTAGTAAGGGCACGCAACACGCACATCTTGTGGCATGTTTAAACGCATCAACTCTTGCAGCTTTTCTTTTAACGCATAAATGCTGCGACCCGAATCAAACACGTCATCAACAATCAATAAGCTGTTGTCTGCATTGGCGTTTTCAATAATGTAGTGCAAACCATGCACTTTGATTTCTTTTGATTGCTGACCAATGCCATAGTACGACGAGGTACGCACAGCGATGTGATCTGTCTCTATGCCTTTGTAATCAAAGTATTCTTGCACTGCGATACCAATCGGCGCACCGCCGCGCCAAATACCAATAATAAAATCTGGTTTAAACCCATCTTGGTAAACCTGAGCTGCCAACCTAAATGAGTCTTCAAGTAATTGCTGCGCTGTGATGTAGCACTTATCTGACATAGAAAAACCCTAATATGAACGAAACTGAATGGTGCTAAATGCCAAGTAAGCACCTAGCAAGATTGGGCACGTAGTTTAGCTTAGTCACCCTAAAATAGCTTTTAACTTTATAAAAAAATGCCGCTAGGCGAGTCACTTAGCGGCATTTATTAGAGCGTTATGCTTTTTCTTGCAAGGTACGCGCTACCGTACGAATGCCTTGGGCTGTGGCACCTGCTGACCACATGCCTGTAGCTGAGTTTTGGAAACACGCGGCTAAATCAATGTGTACCCAGCCTTTGCCGTCATTTGGTACAAAGCGTGATAAGAACCCGGCAGCGTTAGATGCGCCACCAAAGCCACCGCCTTTTTGTGCACGGCTATTGGCAGTGTCTGCATACGGTGATGGACACGCATTTTGGTGGAACTTTTCAAGTGGTAGCGGCCAAGCCCCTTCCATTTCCTGCTCGGCAAATTCTTGTACTTCACGTACTAGGTCTTTATCTAAACCAAATAGAGCGTTGTATTCTTGCCCCACAGCAACAAGCGCAGCACCTGTTAATGTCGCAGCATCAATAATGAGTGGCGCACCCGTTTCACCAGCAGCCATTAAGCCATCCGCTAATACTAAACGGCCCTCGGCATCGGTATTGACGATTTCAACTGTGGTGCCATTTTTGTACGTTAGAATGTCACCAAGCTTGTAAGCGTGGCCAGAGATTAGGTTTTCCGCACAACATAAGAACAATTTAATGCGCTTATTAACACCACGGCGAATGGCAAGGCCAAGGCCTGCTGTCACTGTGGCCGCGCCGCCCATGTCGCACTTCATTCCCAGCATGCCTTCACTTGGCTTAATTGAGTAACCGCCCGAGTCAAAAGTAATACCCTTACCTACTAATGCCGCACTCACAGGTGCGTTTGCATCGCCTGTTGGGTTGTAATCAAGTTCAAGTAGCACGGGCGGGCGCTCAGAGCCACGGCCAACCGCATGAATACCAATCCACTGAGCGTCTAATAGCGCATCGCCTTTAACGATGTTGAAGCTCACGTGCTCAGGTGCAAGACTCTGAATAAACTCAGCGGCGCTTTGCGCTAGAGTTTCTGGGTAAATGTCATCAGCAGTGCCGTTGATCATTTGACGAGCCCACAAGGCACTTAATTTAAGTGACTCAAGTTCGTTTAAATCACTCTTGGCGTTTTCAACAAAAGTCACAGGCTCAAGTGATTTGGCACTGACAAAGCCTTGGTAAAAAGCCCATTGGGTTTCAGTACACCACGTTTCACCTGTTAAAGACACCGCTTTTACGCCCTGCCCTGCTAACAAACGCGCTGCGCGCTGCACACTTTTGAGTGTGTCGGCTTGCTGAAGATGAACTGTGGCACCTGTAGCATCAAACGACAACACTGCATCTTCGCTCCAAGGGGCGTTTGCTGGTGCTTCACTCAATGTGACCGTGAATGTGCTCATGTATTATTTCCTTTCTTTGTCAGTTTGTTATCAGTGTACACTAGGGCGTATCACAACCCAAGATGAGGTGTTTATGCAGTACACCCCAAAACTCATTCCAGTTACTTTTAAAAAGCGCTACAAACGCTTTTTAGCCGATGTGGTGACCGAAGCCGGGCAGCTCATCACAGTGCATTGCCCTAATACGGGTGCTATGACAGGTTGCCAAACACCCGATACCAAGGCGTATTTGTTTGACAGCCAAAATGACAAGCGTAAATACCGTTATACCTTGGAATTTACCTCCACCCCTGAAGGCGACCTTATCTGTGTTAATACCCACAGGGCCAATCAACTGGTGCATGATGCTGTAAACCAAGGCCTCATTGCGGAACTTAGCGGCTATTCTCACGTCCAAACAGAAGTAAAGTATGGCCAAGAAAACAGCCGCATCGACTTACTACTCAGCAAGGAAAATGAAACCTGCTACGTGGAAGTAAAATCCGTCACCTTATTACATGGTGAACAAGGCTGCTTTCCTGATGCAAAAAGTGAACGTGCCAAAAAGCATGTCCGCGAGCTAATGCATATAAAAGCTGCTGGGCATCGCGCCGTTTTGCTGTTTTTAGTGCAGCACCAAGGGATTAATCAGGTGACACCCGCTTGGCATATTGATGCCGAGTACGGTGAACTTTTAATGACAGCACAGGCATCTGGGGTTGAAATTTTAGCGTATAAAACCCATATCACTGGCCACACACATTCCGTGGCGGCCAAAGTGCCTTTTGAGTTACACGCCCCAAATACCCGGCCTGTATCGCAAAAATAACGCTAATGCAGCGATTTAGCTTACTTTTTAAGCACTTAAATAAAAGTGAAAAATCGTTGCCAGAATCCCATGATTCTGCTATTTATAGCCGCCGGCTAAATTCCGCTAATCGACGGGAACGAAATAAGGACTTAGGAGAAAGTTATGCCAGAGCAAAGAAAATTAGGGCTATTGGCTACGGCTGGATTAGACCCATATCAAGAACAACCTGGCGAAGAATACATGAATGAGCAGCAACGTGCTCACTTTCGCAAGATCCTTGAATCATGGCGCAATGAATTACGCGAAGAAGTAGACCGCACTAAAACGCACATGCAAGATGAAGCGGCTAACTTCCCCGATCCGGTTGACCGTGCAGCGCAAGAAGAAGAGTTTTCACTTGAATTACGTACCCGTGACCGCGAGCGTAAATTAATTAAGAAAATTGAAAAAACCCTGCAGCTGATTGACGAAGATGATTTTGGTTTTTGCGAGTCATGTGGCATCGAAATTGGCATTCGCCGTTTAGAAGCGCGCCCAACAGCTGACTTATGCGTTGACTGTAAAACGCTTGCAGAAATCAAAGAAAAACAAATTGGCCGCGCTTAAGCGCCCGCCGGTTGTTTTTAGTTAGCCACACCGTATTTCGTGACTAACATTCCCTATCGGGGGCGATTTGCCCCCTCGCCATCTGGCCCCCTTCACTTTGGCTCATTAATCGCTGCATTAGGCAGTTATTTAGATGCAAAAGCACATGGCGGCCAATGGTTGCTTCGTATCGAAGACATAGACACTCCACGCTGCCAAGACGGCGCCGATACCGACATCATGCGTACCCTAGAAGCATTTGGCCTAACGTGGGATGAGTCGGTTACATACCAAAGTCATTATTTAGATGAATACCAAAGCACGCTGAGCACGCTGGCTGAAAAAGAACTCGTGTATGGCTGTGACTGCACCCGCAAAAAGCTAAAAAGTGCTGGCGGCATTTGCCAGTGCCAAGCAAAAAGCCTGTGTTTAACATCCAATGCCGTGCGTTTAAAAGCCAACTGCCACACCTACTTTGAAGATAGATTACTCGGTAGATGCAATGTACCCGAAACATTTGCCAAGGAAGACTACATCATAAAGCGCCGTGATGGGTTATTTGCCTATCAGCTAGTTGTGGTGCTGGATGACATTCGTAGTGGCATAAATAACGTTGTTCGCGGTGCTGATTTAATTGACCCAAGTGTGCGTCAAATTGGGTTATTTAATACCTTAAGCTCACCGCCACCGCAGTATGCGCATTTACCTTTAGCCGTTACAGAGCCCGGGCAAAAGCTTTCAAAACAAAACCATGCCCCGGCGGTTGATAACGCCAATCCAGTGCCAGCACTTGTCGCCGCTTTGCGATTTTTAGGACAACCTTTGCCTGATGATGCTACTCACCTAAGTGTTACAAGCTTGCTTGAATTTGCCATTCAACATTGGCGCCTTGAGCATGTGCCTGCCCAAAAAGAACAAATTGTCCATTTCTAGATACATTTATTGACACAAAGGAGCGGGATTACACCTTAAAGTTTGTGCAACTCTGGGGTATCATACCGCACTTAATTACCGATCATGAATGTGCCAGGAGTTTGGTTATTTTTACCAAGATAGTGAGTTTCTGTCGTCGGGCTTTTGGTCAAAATAGTCAAGCCAATTCCCAAAGGGACAAAAATATGGGTTCACCCCGAGTCATCACCCGCGATCAACATCCGGTGTCGCGTAAGCTTATTAGCCCAAACGCCATCAAGGTTTTGTATCGCTTAAAAGATGGTGGCTATGATGCCTACTTGGTAGGTGGCTGTGTGCGCGATATTTTACTTGGCCATGCTCCAAAAGACTTTGATGTGGTGACCAATGCCACCCCAGAGCAGGTGAAAAAACTCTTTCGTAACTGCCGCTTGATCGGGCGTCGCTTTCGTTTAGCCCATATTGTATTTGGCCGCGAAATCATTGAAGTGGCGACAATGCGAGGCCACCACAGCGACGATAACAGTAAAATTAGCCAAGCCAGTGAACATGGTCAGCTCTTGCGTGACAATGTGTACGGCACCATAGATGAAGACGCCGAGCGCCGCGATTTTTCCATCAATGCCCTTTACTACTCAGTCAAAGATTTTTGCATTTATGACTACGCGAATGGCTTAGATGCCATTGAGCGCCGTGAAGTAGAGCTGATTGGTGACCCAGAAACGCGCTATCGCGAAGATCCAGTGCGTATGCTGCGCGCGGTGCGATTTGCCACTAAATTAGACATGACGGTCGCCAAAGACACCGCCGACCCAATTTATGAGCTTGCCCACTTACTTGGGCACATTCCGCCAGCGCGCTTATTTGAAGAATGCCTTAAGCTCTTCTTAGCGGGCAAAGCGGTGGAAAATTACCAGATGCTTAAAGAGTTTGGCTTATTTGCTGAGCTTTTCCCTGCCCTTGCCGATGAGCTTGAGTCAGATGATTCCGGCGAAGTGGATGCCTTTATCACTCAGATGTTTGCCAACACAGATGAGCGCATCAACCTTGAAAAGAAAGTCACGCCGGCCTTTATTTTTGCCGCGTTACTTTGGCATCCGCTTGAGCGAACAGCAAAGCGCCTGAACGAAGAAGAAGGGCTTAATGAATACGATGCCTTCCAAAGCGCCATTAATCAGGTGATCAGCCAAAATGCTCAGCATGTGGCGGTTCCTAAGCGCTTTACGTTAGGTATGCGTGAAATTTGGCAACTGCAGGCTCGCCTGCCAAAACGCTCTGGGCAACGTGCGTTTCGTTTAACGTCGCAGCCGCGCTTTAAAGCAGCCTACGATTTCTTATTATTACGTGCAGAAATCAGCCAAGATGACGACGCGCTGAAAGAGCTAGCCTCGTGGTGGCAAGCTTACTTGGAGTCAGATCCAAACTTACAAAAAAATATGGTGAAGAGTTTAGGCCATGAGAAAGGCCCGAAACGTCGCCGTAGCCGTCGTCGTTACCCAAAGAAAAAACGCCCTAATAACGAGCCAAGCTAGGAATTGGTAATGGAACGGGTGTATTTGGGATTAGGGGCAAATTTAAATGACCCTATTAAACAGTTAATCGAAGCAAGGCAGGCCCTACTCACGCTTGAAGGTTGCCAAGATTGGCAATTTAGCGCCTTGTATGGCTCCAAACCTATGGGGCCACAAGATCAACCCGATTACGTGAATGCAGTGGCGAGCTGCTTAACGCGCTTAGCGCCTGAGCAACTGCTTGATTGCACCCAAAAAATTGAATTAGAACAAGGCCGTGTGCGTAAAGAAAACCGCTGGGGGCCTCGTACCCTGGACATCGACCTGTTGCTGTTTGGCACACAGTGCATTAACACTGAGCGCTTAACCGTGCCACACTATGGCATGACAGAACGCGAGTTTGTGATCTACCCCTTATTTGAATTAGCACCAACACTGATGCTGCCACATGGCACCACAGTCGCTAATTTAAAAAACACATTGCCTAGCAATGGCTTAACCTTATTGACCAAGACTTGGCAGTAACGCCTTACCCCACTGCCCCTACAAGATGGAACACATACTATGGCTAAAACCTCTGTTGCCACTTTGTTGAAGAAAAAAGCGCAAGGCGAAAAAATAGCGACCCTGACCGCTTATGATGCCAGCTTTGCCGGCATTTTTGCCAATAACGGCATTGATGCTGTGTTAGTGGGTGATTCTATGGGCATGGTACTGCACGGGCAGGATTCTACCCTTGCGGTTACAACGGCTGATATTGCTTATCACACACGCTGCGTACGCGCCGGCTCAGACGCTTTGTTTATCATTGCTGATATGCCATTTATGACCTACCCAGATGTGGCCACCGCATGCCAAGAAGCAGCCACTTTGATGCGAGCAGGTGCCAACATGGTTAAGCTTGAAGGCGGTGAATGGTTACTCCCAATTGTGGAAGCATTAGTCAACCAAGGCATTCCTGTGTGCGCTCATTTAGGGTTAACACCGCAATCCGTGAATGTGTTTGGTGGCTTTAAAGTGCAAGGCCGCGACCAAGAACAGGCAGATAAAATGGTGGCCGATGCCAAGGCTTTATGTGACGCAGGTGCGCAATTATTGGTGCTGGAATGCATCCCAAGCGCTTTAGCGAAACGCATTACCGATGCGATTAACATTCCCACTATCGGCATAGGTGCCGGTAAAGACACCGACGGTCAAATCCTAGTAATGCATGATTTACTCGGTATTTCAGCAGGTTACATCCCTAAATTTTCAAAGAACTTTTTAGCGGAAGCGGGCGATATGCCAAGTGCCGTTAAAAAATATGTGTCAGACGTACAAACAGGGCAATTTCCAGGCCCTGAACACGAGTTTAATTAATGCAAACGGTCAGTTCAGTTACCCAGTTGCGTGATGCCCTTGCCACTTGGCGTAAAAACGGTGAACGCATTGCTTTTGTGCCTACCATGGGCAACCTTCATTCGGGGCATTTTTCTTTAGTTAAAGAAGCGAAAAAACACGCCGAGCGTGTGGTGGTAAGCATCTTTGTCAACCCGATGCAATTTGGTAAAAATGAGGACTTAGACAGCTACCCTCGCACCTTAGCCGCTGACAGCGAAGGCTTAAATGCCCTCGGCGTAGATGTCCTTTTTACGCCGACCGTTGATGTCATGTATCCCAATGGTTTGGACGCTCAAACATTTATTGAAGTACCCGGCGTGTCTGATGGCTATTGCGGCGCTTCGCGTCCTGGGCATTTTCGTGGTGTCGCCACTGTGGTCAATAAGCTGTTTAATTTAGTGCAGCCGGATGTGGCCTGTTTTGGTGAAAAAGACTTTCAGCAACTGCAAGTGATCAAAACCATGGTGGCAGATTTAGCCATGCCAGTTCAGGTTATTGGCGTACCGACTGAGCGCGATGAGCATGGGCTGGCTTTGAGTTCACGCAATGGCTATTTATCTGATGCACAAAAGCAGCTTGCTACGACTTTGTATCGCACTATGGTGCAAAGCAAAGCGGATTTAGTCGCCAAACAACTCACAATTGCTGAGATTGAGCAAAAGGCACAGTCACAATTAAATCAAGCAGGCCTTCAGGTCGACTACTACACTCTAGCTAAACGCACTAACCTTACTCCTGCCACAGAAAGCGACACAGACTTAGTGATTTTAGCAGCGGTATTTTTAGGAAAAGTGCGACTAATAGATAATTTACAAATTTCACTCTGATAAAGGACACAGGTATGAAACACGCGCTCGCTTTGCTTTTGACTGCTTTTTTATTTGGCTGTACGTCTTATTCAGCCAGTGTGAGTGATGAAGAAAAACAAGCGCTCAATCAATGCGCCCAACAAAGTTTTCGTTGTGAGCAAAGTTGTACGGCGCAAAACCAGTCGCAAAGTCACAGTGAAAACCTGTGTATCGACCGCTGTATTGAATCGCACAATCAATGCAAAGTGGCTGCAACAGGCAGTTTAAACAAACAATAAACTGCCTGATGACTCTGATTAACGTCTTTGGGCGTTAATCGCAATTTTATAAACCGCTTCACCTTCAGTGCCCACTTCAATGGTGGCGGATTTGCCAATCTCAAACGTCAGCTTTGGCTCTGCAATTTTCGTCAGTTGCCCTTCTTTGAGTTCATGAATGCTCGCAACTAACGACACTAAGTCGTTTTCCACGCTCGGGGTTACTTCAAAGACTAAAGTGTCCTTTGAATTAATCGCGCTTGTTTGCCCGCTTTGCGTCTTGATCAGCTCTTTCATCAGTAGTTGATCATTCAGATACACATCCACATCTAAAGCGAGTGCATTTTTAGCTAGGGTGACATTGGGCATAAGTAAAAACACTAAAGTGCTTACACACAGTAACCGCGAAATGATGGCTTTCATTTATCTATCCTTATTGTAGTTTTAAGCGTCAATTGCCATAAAATCATATTCTTACACCCACTTTATGATGCTTAGCTTAAAACTGAAAGTGATTTTTTAGGCACAAAAAAGCCGCTCAATTGAGCGGCTTTTCATCATCCCGTGTGCGAATGATTAGTTAAGGCCTAGCTTTTTAAGCTCGCGCTCAACCATTTTCGCAGAAAGTGGTACATAACCATCTTTTTCTACAATCTTTTGACCTGCTTTTGAAAGCACCATTTTAAGGAACTCAGCTTCAATTGGCGCAAGAGGCTTGTTAGGGTGCTTGTTTACGTAAACGTATAGGAAGCGCGACAGTGGGTACTTACCTGTTGCAACGTTTTCAAGCGTTGCGTCTACGTAGTTGTCGCCTTTTTTCGCGATTGGCACAGTACGTACACCTGATGTTTTATAACCAATGCCTGAATAACCAATGGCGTTCAATGAAGACGAAATTGACTGTACTACAGACGCAGAACCTGGCTGCTCATTAACGTTGTTACGGAAGTCGCCTTTACAAAGCGCTTTTTTCTTAAAGTAACCGTAAGTGCCCGATACTGAGTTACGTCCGTAAAGCTGCATGTCTTTACCAGCCCAGTCGCCTGTTAGGCCAACATCAGCCCAACGTAGGATGTCTTTGTCACCGCCACATTTACGCGTTGAAGAGAAGATGCCATCTACTTCGTCAATGCGTAAACCTTTGATTGGGTTATCTTTGTGAACGAATACAGCTAACGCATCAATCGCTACACGTACTTCTGTTGGCTTGTAACCGTGACGTTTTTCAAACGCTTCGATTTCTTTTGACTTCATCTTACGGCTCATAGGGCCGAAGTTTGATGTGCCTTCAGTCAGTGCCGGTGGCGCAGTTGATGAACCCGCTGCTTGAATCTGGATATTTACGTTAGGGTAAATACGCTTATATTCTTCAGCCCAGAACGTCATCATGTTTGCTAATGTGTCAGAGCCTACTGATGAGAAGTTACCTGAGATGCCGCTGGTTTTTTGATACTCAGCCATGTCTTTGTCAACGGCAAGCGCATTGCCTGAAACGAAAGTTGTCAGTGCGACGCCCATAGCGGCGACTAGGTTTTTAAATTTCATTGGATTGCTCCGGTTGGGTTTCAATTCACATTTGATGAGGCCATTGTGTCGCCCTCAAATGACAATTAAATTACTAGTTTATGACAATTTTATGACTCGACCGCTTTTTCGCGATTTTTTTTCACGACGCGATCTGCGTTAAATGCAAATGAGAAACACGCTCCCTCACCCAGCCGAGAGCTAATTTTTAGCTCGCTATCATGGTGAGTAAGTACATGTTTAGTGATGGCAAGCCCAAGCCCTGAGCCACCAGTTTTACGGCTACGCGCCCTATCTACACGATAAAAACGCTCCGTTAAGCGACCTATGTGCTCAGGGGCTATACCATCGCCATTATCCGTGACTTTAAAGCGGGCACCGTCTTGATAGCTTGCCCACTCAATCACAATCTCACCGCCTCTCGGAGTGTAATGCACGGCATTAAACACCAAGTTTGAAAACGCGCTTCGAAGTTCTTCGGTGTCGCCTATCACTTCAAGGCCAGGCTCGCAATTAAGCGTGATGGTATGGCCTTTTTCTTCGTTAAGTGAGTGTGCTTCTCGTAAAATTAACGTCAGCATACTGGGGATATCAACCGGCTTAGCGTTTTCAAGACGTCCTGCGCTTTCAATGCGGGATAACGACAGCAGTTGGCTGACTAAACTGTCCATTCGCAGACATTGATCTAACATGGTCGGATGGGCTTTTTGCCACATAGCCTGCGGCGGTAAATCATCCGGCGACATCATTTCTAAGTACCCTGTCATCACAGTGAGCGGGGTGCGTAATTCATGAGAGACATTGGCGACAAAGTCTTTACGCATTTGCTCAAGCTGTTTTAATCGGGTGACATCACGCACCACCACCATGAGCTGGGTTTCAGCGTAAGGCATAACGCGAAACTCTAAAATTTGCTCAGGGTTAGTGTTTAAATCGAGTTCTAACGGGTCGTCAAAATGTAACTTATGCATGTAGCGGGCAAATTTGGGGTGACGCACTAAGTTATCTAGGCGCTGACCATGATCCCCAGGCCACTCCAACCCTAAGATTGACAGTGCCAAACGGTTACACCACACAATGCTTAAATCCCGTTGCAGCACCACGACGCCATCGGGCACAGCTTCAGCACCTTCACGAAAACGGCGGATTAAATCTGCTAATTCATTGCGTTTTAAACGGTTACGATGTTGTAAGCGGTAGATGCCTTCAAACACTTGCTCCCACGCACCTTCCCCTTCTGGTGGGTTGAAACTGCGCTGGTTGATTAGCCAATCACTGAGGCGATAAAGATTGCGGTAGTGCCAAACCAATAAGCCGGCAGCACCTAAAAATAGAAATAAGAAAGGGGCATCTAAAAGAATGCCAATCCCTAACAAGGGGGCAAAATAAATAAACAAACGCTTAAAAAGCGTTTGTTTATCAATCACTCGATACATAGAAACTCGCTATGTTTGGTTCTACTGCACGCCATCTTTACTCAGCATCATATTACACTTTGCTAGAAAAGCGATACCCTGCACCGCGTACAGTTTGTACTAAACGGTCATGCCCTTGTGGTGCAATGGCTTTACGTAAACGACGAATGTGCACATCCACAGTACGGTCTTCCACGTACACGTTGGTGCCCCACACGTGATCCAGCAGCTGCTCACGGCTATATACACGCTCTGGGTGGGTCATAAAGAAATGCAGTAAACGAAATTCTGTTGGTCCCATTTCGAGTTCGTTGCCTTCGGATGTCACCCTGTGTGAAATAGGATCTAACCGTAACCCATGTACCTCAATGGACTCTTCTAACGAGGTAGGGGCAACACGGCGGATCACAGCTTTAATGCGTGCCATGAGCTCCTTTGGTGAAAACGGCTTGGTCACAAAGTCATCTGCGCCCACTTCTAAACCGCGGATTTTATCTTCTTCTTCTCCGCGAGCGGTCAGCATAATGATAGGAATGCGGCGCGTTAACTCACCTTGCTTTAATTCTTTAGCAATTTGAATACCGCTGCCACCTGGCAACATCCAGTCTAATAACACGAGATCTGGGAAGGGTTCTGAAATCGCTGCCATAGCAGAGTCATAGTCTTGAGCTTCGACTGCTTGAAATCCATTTTGCTCAAGCACGAAAACCAGCATTTCGCGAATTGGCGCTTCATCATCTACAACAAGTATCTTACGAGACATTCCTAATCTTCTCTTATTGACTAATGTGATTTCATTATTATGACTAAGTGTGACAGTTTTATGAAATTCTGCCCATTATTCACAAAGGATTACAATAAGGTAAGACGGGGCATTAAGCCCCGTGATTAGAAATCGTAACGAATGGTTACGGCAAGGTGATCTTGATCTTCGGAATTATCTAACGACATGCTGGAGTACCAGGCATACATACGCACTTGCTTAGTGAGCTTGCGCTCAAGCCCCACAGAGGTGCTTTTACCGCTGTCTTTCAGCTTACCAAAGGGCATGTCCGAGTCTTGGTATTGCGCAAAGAGTTTATAGTCGCTGATTTTGTACGATAAATTAACCATGTAACCATCGCCATCAATGCCGGTGTCCACATCTTCGCTATCTTGCCACATGGCACCTAAGACAAAATCGCCCATTTTACCTTGGGCAGTCATACGTAAAGTATCAAACCCTGCGACATCACTGTCGTGGCCAATACTCACGTAATAAGGGGTTTTCTTGAGCTTGCTGTCACCGAGCATGGCTGCAATTGAAAACCCGGCGTCACCATCTTGTTTGCTGTTGTCTTCAGCGATGTAGTTAGCCATGAATTGCACTTGGCCAAACTTAGGAGAGGTATATTGAATGCTATCGCCTAGGCGGTTTTCTGCATTAAATAAGGATTTAATGTCGGCATTAAAGTCGTTGAGGTAATCTATTTTACCTTGGGACTTTTTCACTGCTGTATCCACACGGCCAATCACAAGCTGACCAAAATTGCCCTTAACACCCACGTATTGGCTACGCGCTTTGATGTTTTCGTCTTTATCGCCATCTTTGTTTTGCTCAGAAGGCGCTACTTCCCACTCAAACTTGGCAACCGCCTCTAAGGAATCATTAATTTTATGGGATCCTTTTACCCCAAACCGTGATGCATAACTTTCTACTGAAAGCTCAGAATTACTGCCATCATCGGAATTTTGAATGCCTAAGTGAGCGCGTCCATACACGCTGGCATCTGCGGCTAATGCGCTGGTTGCTGTCCCTAGCAAAGTGGAGATAACCCATACACTGTGCTTAAGTTTCATGATCTTTCCTCATTGCTTAACGCGAGCAGAGCATGTGAGCAAGGCACCAAGGTGATGACAAGATCACACTACACGCCTTTAAAATTTGTTCATTTATGCCCGAAAATCAAGCAAAGCCATGAAAAATAAGGGCGGATCAGGATTTTATTAAGCCGCAAAGAAAGGATCATTATTTTACTAAGTTGGGATCAGGCTTTTACTAAGATAAGCCCGATTCACCTAGCTAAGTGATTGATCTTTGTTCTTCGCTGTGCGTTTTTTCAACGAAAATAAAAAAGGATCCGTGTAAAACACCGATCCCTTAGTAGAAAAATGATCTCAGTGAGTAAAAAGCTGATCCTCACTTGGTATAACAATGATCTTTATTGCTTTATCTGCCACACCGCCACAGACCCAGATATTTCATTGCCTATGACCAGCAGTGGCTCGCCTGTAGGACTATGATCCGCGTGAATAAACACCATGCTCTCTGGCGCAAGATCCCCTGAAATGGCGTCACCTTCCACTAGCCCGCGGTTGATAAAGTAATCCACAAAAAAGGCATTGTAAGGGTTGGTTACATCATAAATCATCACACCACTCATGCGCTCAAGGCCTATAAACGCAAAGGTACGCTCACCAATTGTGCCCACTGCGAGCGCTTCTGGCTCAGCACCTTTAGCATCAGAGCGGGTGTCGCCTTTGTTTTCGTCTTCATCATTATTAAAGGCTTCACCATGAATAGCGGCGGTGATCCTGTCGATGTCGTCTTTTGAGTCAAACACAGGTACACCGTTTTGATCCCAAATCGTGAATGAGCGTGCACCATAGGTATAAAGCTTTTCATAAATGCCGTCTTGGTCGGCATCGCCTAACTCAAGGCTGACTTTTAAGCGCCCAAGGTCATCATCATTATTGAGCCACTGTGCAAATGCAGGGCCTAACGTGAGCTTTTCTGCACGGGTTTCATCGGTATAGGCTAAGCAGCCATCGTCCTCATCGTAATCAAGACCGCCTTTTGCCGTACAATCAGCGGCACTCTGGGCGGCAAAAAAGTATTCGCGGCCATCGCCTTCATTGGCACTGAGCGTAAAGTGGGCGCCTTGCCAGCTCATACTTGCAAGGGTATCGGGTTGATACATGCCATAGAGGTTTTGGTATTGATTAAAGTTTACGCCGCCGTCTTTATCTGAAGCATCAAATAGTAAATCCCCCCAAGCTTTAAAACCCAGCCCTTTGACACTCACGGTTAAATCGCTGAGATCTAACACCGCCACCGCGTTATTTTCTTGCAAAGACACATACGCTTTTTTGCTATCAGCACTCACCGTGATGTACTCAGGCTCTAAGTCCATTGCCACAGTGGTGTTGATTTGGTTGCCATTGATGGTGCGGCCATTAGGATTACTAAACACCACGCCTTGTGCGGCAAGTTCTGCTTGCTGGCTATTCAAAGCGCTAAAGCCAATTTCTGTCTGGGTATTGGCAGGCATACCAGCGGTTATTTCAATCACACTGAGTGAGCCTTCTGGGTCAACACTGTAATCGCCTAACGGCTCGCCTTCGTTGGCAACTAAGACTTTGCTGCCGTCTGGGGTAAAGGTCACCATGTCAGGTAAAAAGCCCACAGTCACGGCTTTGATAAAGCTAGGTACTGAGCCACTCACATCATAAAAAAGCACTGCCCCTCGGCTTTGCTTGTTCGGTGACATGGCCACGGCTAATAACGTGCCATCGCCATTAATGGCAATACTGTTGGCATCACCTTGCATTTGCTCCGTGAGGGCGATTTCGCCACTGGCCATTAAGTTAGTACCGGTGATAACACCTTGGTTATTTTTGGTTAGTGCTGCGCTGTCTATGTCACTCAAAGGTAAGATCACGACTTTTGCGTTATCCCCTGAGCTATTAAGCGCAAACACACGAGACTGTGAAGTTTGATAAGCTACGACTTCTGCCGCCCCTTCTGGCGACTCGGCGTTAAGCACAGCACGTGCAACCAAGCTAATAGACAAAGGCGCATTGGCGTCTCGCCCTGCTTGGCCAGTATTACCATCTTGCCCAGGTGCACCTTCTGGCCCTTGCAGGCCATTTTGGCCATCTTCACCGTCTAAACTACAGGCCGTTAATGTGGTTAAAATTAAGAGTGATGAGATCGTGTGCTTCATGCCAGCTTTCCTGCTTACGTTATGAGTTAAGCCGCATAGCTTGGCAAAGCTTTATGACAGTTTTATCGCCATTTGTTTTCAAAAAGGTGACAGGAGAGACACAAAAAAGCCCGCAGTTGCGGGCTTTTTTAAACACGAATGCTTATTTTACTTGTGGGGTTAGTTCACCCGCTAAGTATTTTAAGTGCATGTCATCGAGTGAAATTGGGCGGATTTTATCTGCCATACCTGCGGTACCAAAGGCTTCATAACGGTCGATACAAATCGCCGACATGGCTTTGGTGGCTTCTGCTAGGTATTTACGTGGATCAAAGTTACTTGGGTTATGTGCCAAGTGACGGCGGATAGCACCTGTGGCCGCTAAACGTAAGTCTGTGTCTATGTTTACTTTACGTACGCCGTGTTTGATCCCTTCTACGATTTGCTCAACCGGCACACCGTAAGTTTCAGGGATTTCACCACCAAATTCGTTGATCACTTTTAACCACTCTTGAGGTACTGACGACGAGCCATGCATCACAAGGTGAGTGTTAGGAATACGGGCGTGAATCTCTTTAATGCGATCGATCGCTAAGATATCGCCTGTCGGTGGACGCGTAAACTTGTAAGCACCGTGTGACGTACCACACGCAATTGCCAACGCATCTACGTTAGTTTTCTTAACAAAATCAGCAGCTTCTTCAGGATCTGTCAGGAGCTGATCCGCCGTTAATTTACCAACCGCACCAATGCCGTCTTCTTCACCGGCTTCGCCCGTTTCTAATGACCCTAGCACGCCAAGCTCACCTTCCACAGACACACCACACGCGTGCGCCATTTCCACAGTGCGGCGTGTTACATCCACATTGTATTCGTAGCTTGAAGGGGTTTTACCATCTTCCATTAACGAGCCATCCATCATCACAGATGAAAAGCCCAATTGGATTGAACGCTGACACACGGCAGGAGAGGTACCGTGATCTTGGTGCATCACAACTGGGATGTGTGGAAATTCTTCCACAGCCGCTAAGATCATATGACGAATGAACGGAGCACCGGCATAAGCGCGGGCACCGGCAGAGCCTTGCACTATCACTGGGCTGTTAGTTTTGTCAGCCGCTTCCATGATGG